>JAYTPK010000318.1:0-1701 GCA_043747295.1 Polaromonas sp.
GGCTTTAATCTCAAGTGATAGTGAGAAGTAGGCGCTAAGTGCTTGATTTGAAACCACTTTAAAGGTCATTCAATAATTTTGTGGATAACTTTGTTGATATCTACGCTTCAGCCGTGCCGAGGCCTTGAGAATCAAGGCTTTGGCTGCGATGCCTTCAAAAAAAGCAAAGAAATTAGTCGTTATAAATCAACCACTTGCAACCGCTATGGCTTTGGTAGCGAGTGGCAGTGCAAGTCGTGAGTAATGGCACGGCGCAACAAAATTTTTGTGCATAAGTCGCACTGGGTAGTCTGGTTTTGGCTCAAAAAGTGCTAAGTGTTTTAAAGAATAGCGCTGGCAATGATCAATAAGTTGATTAACCTACGCGCATATTTTTCGAAGTCTTGTGAACCGCTTCCACCAGTGCCGCAACATTCTCGGGAGGCGTGTACTGACTTATGCCGTGACCCAGGTTGAAAATGTGGGTGGGGCCGGTGGCATCGGGTTGGCTGGCATCGGCTTGAAACGGTGCGCCAAAGCTCGTCAAAACCTTTTGAACTTGGAGCGCAATTTGCTCAGGCTTCGCAAACAGCACGTTGGGGTCGATGTTGCCTTGCAGCGCTTTGGCGTGAGCGCCGGCGGAGTTTTCGCCCACCAGCGCGCGCGCTGCGGCCAGGTTCACTGTCCAGTCCAGGCCCAGCACATCGCAGTCCAGTGTGGCCATGTTGGCCAGCCATTGGCCGCCGCCTTTGGTGAACACGATGCGCGGAATGCGCATGCCGTCGTGCGTTTTTTTCACCTGCGCCAGCACTCGGGCGGTGTAGGCCAGGCTGAATTCCTGAAACGCGCCATCGGCTAGCACGCCGCCCCAACTGTCAAAAATCATCACCGCCTGCGCACCTGCGTCGATCTGGCAATTGAGATACTGCGCCACTGCATCGGCATTGATGGTCAGCATTTTGTGCATCAAATCCGGCCGCTGGTACAGCATGGTTTTGACCAGGCGGTAGTCGTCAGAGCCCGCGCCTTCGACCATGTAGCAGGCCAGCGTCCACGGGCTGCCGCTGAAGCCGATCAAGGGCACGCTGCCCTTTAAGGCTTTGCGGATCGAAGTGACCGCGTCAAACACGTAGCGCAGCTTGGCCATATCGGGCACAGCCAGTTTGGCGACTGCCGCTTCGTCGCGCACCACATGCTCAAACTTTGGCCCCTCACCCAGCGCGAACGACAGGCCCAGGCCCATCGCATCGGGAATGGTGAGGATGTCGCTGAACAGAATGGCGGCATCCAGCGGGTAGCGCGCCAGCGGTTGCAGCGTGACTTCAGTCGCGTAATCGGTGTTGGTCGCCAGCCCCATAAAGCTGCCCGCCTTGGCGCGCGTGGCCTTGTACTCGGGCAAATAGCGGCCGGCCTGGCGCATCAGCCACACGGGGGTGTAGGGCGTGGCTTGGCGCAGGCAGGCGCGGATAAATGTGTCGTTTTGGAGCATGCGATGGGCTGGAGTGAAGTAATCTTGAATGTAATTGTCGCAGCCCGAAACGGATCATTGCATCGAGACACAAAGTCCAATAATTGGGGTCAGATTGCAATTATCTATGACGTTTTCGCATACTTAATTGGAATCTGACCCCAATTAATTCTGCCGCCGGTGCTCCACCAACAGGCATTTGTTTTGCACCACCAGCAATCCCGCCGCCCGCGCTTTCTTGGCCGCACCGTCAT
>JAYTPK010000319.1:0-6587 GCA_043747295.1 Polaromonas sp.
AGACCTCGAACTCTTGAGCAGCGGCATGAAAATCGTGCAGCCCATCATGGGTGTCGCGTTCTGGAAAGACGAGGTCGAAGTCAAACGCGAAGAAGTCACCGTGCGCTTTGAAGAAGGCCAGCCGGTCGCGCTGAACGGCAAGCGCTTCGACAGCCTGGTCGAACTGATATTGGAGGCCAACCGCATCGGCGGCCGCCACGGCCTGGGCATGAGCGACCAGATCGAAAACCGCATCATCGAAGCCAAAAGCCGAGGCATCTACGAAGCCCCCGGCTTGGCCCTGCTGTTTATCGCCTATGAGCGCTTGGTCACTGGTATTCACAACGAAGACACGATTGAACAATATCGCATGAACGGCCTCAAGCTAGGCCGTCTGCTGTACCAAGGCCGCTGGTTTGACCCGCAAGCCATCATGCTGCGCGAAAGCGCCCAACGCTGGATAGCCCGCGCCATCACAGGCGAGGTCACGCTAGAGCTGCGCCGTGGCAATGACTACAGCTTGCTGAACACTGAGAGCCAAAACCTCACCTACAAACCCGAGCGCCTGAGTATGGAAAAAGTCGAAGACGCTCCGTTCAGCCCCGCAGACCGCATAGGCCAGCTCACCATGCGCAACTTAGACATTGTGGACACGCGCGACAAACTCGACATTTACACCAAAAGTGGTTTACTGGCCGTGGGCAGCGGTAATGCCATGCCTAAACTGGGCCAATAGATGCAGTAATGGGAAGGAAAACCCTAGTTTCACTCTATCAGTGAAACTTTAGCGCACGGCGTGTGACTTATCAAAGGCACATACAACTTTAAAAGGAGACACCATGCGCAAACTTCTCGCAACTTTATTAACTACCGCCGCTTTGTCGGTTAGCCTGACTGCAGCCGCACAAACCGCGCCTGCAGCCTACGGCCCAGCCATCACATTAGAGCAGGCCAAAAAAGCCATGGCAGCCGCTGAAGCTGAAGCGGTTAAAAATAATTGGCCTGTGGCGATTTATATCGTTGACTCTGGCGGCCACATGGTCATGATGCAGCGCCTACCAAATACACAAATTGCCAGCCTGGATATAGCCCATGGCAAAGCAAACTCGGCCAACAATTTTCGCCGTCCGACTAAAGCTCTAGAAGACGCTGTGGCCGGTGGCGGCGCAGGCCTGCGCTTGCTGGCACTGAAAAATGTGACTCCCCTAGAAGGCGGTGAGCTAATCATGCAAGACGGAAAAATCATTGGCGCCATCGGTGTCAGTGGTGTAGCTTCGGGCCAAGATGCGCAAGTTGCACGTGCGGGGGTAGCTGCAGCTATCAAATAAACCCTGATAGAATCAGACACCGGGCCCAAGCAATTGCGCCCGGTTTTTTTTGGCCTATTTTTTATGGCCCTTAAAACCGGCACATTCCAAGCGCTCAAAACAATCTGCGATGGTTTTTTTGACAACTGTATTGAAAGTAATGTGCCATGGAAATTTTTGATTACGACAACGTTCTTTTGCTGCCGCGCAAGTGCCGGGTAGAGTCGCGCAGCGAGTGTGATGCGGGTGTGGAGCTGGGAGGGCGCAAGTTTCGCATCCCCGTGGTACCTGCCAACATGAAAACCGTTGTGGCCGAGAGCACCTGTGTATGGCTGGCGCAAAACGGCTATTTTTATGTGATGCACCGCTTTGACTTGGACAATGTGCAGTTTGTCAAAGACATGAAGGCCAAGGGCTTGTACAGCAGCATTTCGCTAGGCGTTAAAAAGCCCGACTACGACACCGTGGACCAGTTGGTAGCCCAAGGCCTGAGCCCAGACTACATTACCATCGACATTGCCCACGGCCATGCCGACAGCGTAAAAAACATGATCGCCTGCCTGAAAGACAAACTGCCCAAAGCGTTTGTGATTGCAGGCAATATCGCGACCCCTGAAGCCATCATTGATTTAGAAAACTGGGGCGCTGATGCGACCAAAGTAGGCATTGGCCCCGGCAAGGTGTGCATTACCAAAAGCAAGACCGGCTTTGGCACGGGCGGCTGGCAGCTGAGCGCGCTCAAGTGGTGCGCCCGCGTGGCCACCAAGCCCATCATTGCCGACGGCGGTATCCGTGAGCATGGCGACATTGCCAAGTCCATCCGCTTTGGTGCCACGATGGTGATGATCGGCTCCATGTTGGCAGGCCACGAAGAGTCGCCCGGCAAAACGGTAGAATTGGACGGCAAGCTGTTCAAAGAATACTACGGCAGCGCCAGCGACTTTAACAAAGGCGAATACAAGCACGTTGAAGGCAAGCGTATCTTAGAACCCATCAAAGGCAAGCTGGCCAACACGCTGGTAGAGATGGAGCAAGACATCCAAAGCTCCATCAGCTACGGTGGCGGCACCAAGCTGATGGATGTGCGCAAAGTGAACTACGTCATCTTGGGTGGCGACAATGCGGGTGAGCACTTGCTGATGTAAATGTGTTTGAAAAGCTATTCAACAATCCATTTATTACAGCTTATTTTTAGAGCTTTTTTCCTTTGAAAGCTATCGATTTCAGGTATTCATACATCTATTCATAAGCGCCTAGCACACTGCGCCCCAACCACAACCTTCATTGCAAGCACGGGCGAGTTAGCAAGCGGCAGAGATTGCGGTGTGGCATGCATAAAGCAAATTCCTTAGATAGATTTCAATTTACCTTGAGCGATATAGCCCATTCCCCATTGGGTGGTTTCACATTCAAAATATTCGCAGTAACTTTGCACAATATCCCAGGGTGACCATAGGTCTGCGGCCTTGGCGTTGTAAGGCCTGTTTTTAGCCCATGCCACCAAATTAAGCGGCCCTGTCCACCAAGGGAAGAACTTCACTCCCGCCATCGCAATAAGGGCGCCGGGTTTAGCAAACCGCATAATATTCTCTATCGCCGCTAGAGTGCGCGACACATCGTGCACGTAGTTAAACAAAATTGCATCAACTTTTTCGGGCAACACAACTGATTCGGCGCTAGATTCTTGGTGCCATACATTAGCCCAACCCTCGCGCTGCACGCGGCTTTGCGCAAGCTTGAACATATCGGAGCTTTGCTCAAACGCCAGCACCCGGCCTTTAAGACCTACTGCATCCAGCAGCAAGCTGTAACTCAGGCCCGTGCCTGCGCCCACGTCTAGCACCACGTCACCTGGTTTAAGGCGCAGCAGGTCAATCGCGCGCCTGCGCAGCGGCATCGTATATTCCGCCGATGCATCGTATTGCGCCGCTTTAGATTGGTACTTGCGAATGGATAATTCGTTATCTGTCAATTGCATGGGTGTATCTCACTGATAATAGCCACCTGTTTTAACAGTCGCCCAACATGATTACTTTCTTACAGTCTTTTACCCCCACTATGACTCAAGCCTGGGGGCTGCTGTCGGTGGCGATAGCTTTTGAGATTGTGGGCACCACCTGCATGAAACTGTCGCATGGTTTTACCAACTTAGTTCCCTCCGCCATCATGTTTGCCTGCTATGCCATGGCGTTTACTTGCAATACGTTTGCCACCAAGACTTTGGATTTAAGCATTACCTACGCCGTGTGGTCTGGTGTGGGCACGGTGGCTACTGCGGCCATTGGTATTTTGTACTTTAAAGAGCCAGCCACGGCATTAAAGCTGGTGTGCATTACCTTGATCGTTATAGGCGTGCTAGGGCTGCACTCGGTAGCCACTGAGCGGCTTTAACGCTGCAGTAGCTGCATGGCTAGCTGGTGCGTGCGATGCGCTGGCTGGGTTAAGGTTTCTAAAATGCTGAAGTGGTTATGCCCCGCCATTGCCTCGCGCACTGGCACATGGATACTGCCCCAGGCTTTCTCAATCAAGCGGTTTTGGCGCAAAAATTCATCGCTTTCATCACCTCCACACACGGCATACAGCATGGTCCTTGGTTTCACAAAATACGCTGGGCTGCAGCGCACCACTTGTGCAACAGTTAACTTTAAATCTTGCTGCAAATAAGGGCAATGCATGATGGGGCCTAAATCGTGCAAGCCTGAAAGGCTCAGCGCGTTACGCACCAGTCGCCTCGGTAATTCACTATTTGGTGCGCTATCTAGTTTTTCCCATTCACAAGCTGCCATCATGGCGGCTAAATGACCGCCAGCAGAATGCCCCACTACTGTGATACGGGCAGGGTCGCCGCCGTATTGGTCAATGTTTTTATAAACCCACGCTAGCGCGCGGGCGCATTGCAAGCTAATGTCTTCAATGGTGGTGCTGCCCTGTGCACTGCACAGTGCGTAGTTGGGCACCACCACGCACACGCCCTGCTGCGTGAAGCTGGGGGCTAAAAAGCTGTGGTCTTTTTTGTCTAGGCTGCGCCAATAGCCACCGTGCAAAAACACCAGTACCGGTTGGCGCGCGCCACCTGCTGGGAAAATATCTAAAGTGTCAGATACCGCACTACCGTAGGCCACGTCCAAAACACAGGCTTTTTCGTGCTGCACGCGGACTGAGGCAGCTTGCCAAGGCAGCACGTGTCGATCTACAAAATCAGGCACACGCAGGCGGTTGTTGTATTGATCGTCTAGGTAGGCAGCATCTTGCCGAAAGGGGTAGCGTGTGGTCATGCCAACACTGTAACGTGAAGGCGTGTTTTTATAAAAATCAGGGAATACCCGTAATTTTCGTTTCAGGATATTGCCAGTTTGGACTCTGTATACAGAGTACAGTATTATTATGGCTAACCTTATAAAGATCGAATCGACGCCCGACTTGGTAGACCAGGTCTACCGCAACCTGCTGGACGCCATCAGCGAAGGCAAGCTGGCACCCGGCACGCGCCTGACGCAAGAAGACATTGCCGAGCAGTTGGCCGTCAGCCGCCAACCCGTGTTGCAAGCGCTGCGCCTTTTAAAGCAAGACGGCTTTGTGACTGACGCTCCGGGTAGGGGCCTACTGGTAGCGCCGCTAGATGCCAGATGGCTAGTCAATGTGTACCAAGTGCGCAGTGCGTTAGACGCGCTTGCAGCCCGTTTAGCCTGCTCAAGCAGCTATGCTTTTGATAGCCTCCTGATGGCGCAAGGGCGCAAGGCAGCACGCGGCAAAAACATCAGCGCCATGATTGAGGCAGACATGGCTTTTCACAGCGGCATTTACCGTGCAGCCAACAACCCGCTAATTGAGCAAAGCGCCCTGCTGCACTGGCGGCATATTCGCCGCGCTATGGGCGCGGTGTTGCAGACTACCAAGCTGCGGGAAGCGGTGTGGGACGAGCACGAAGCCATTGCACGCGCTATAGCTGCTAAAGACACGCGCAAAGCCGACAGCTTAATGCGCAGTCACGGTGACCAAGCCAGTGGACACCTGCAAAACCAACTCAGCCAAGTATTAAAACCCCAAGCAAGTTAAAGCTATTTTTCAATCACCAGGAGATTGCCATGCGTCTTACCCCAGCCCAACTCGAACAATTCGACCGCGAAGGCTATTTGTTCTTCCCAGGACATTTCAGCACCGAAGAAACCCATGCTTTAACGCAAGCGGTACCTGAGCTGTACGCCCGCCGCGAAGACTACAACGTGCGCGAAAAAGGCAAAGACGCTGTGCGCACCAATTTTGCGGCGCACATGTACAGCGAGCCGTTTGCCAAACTAGCCCGCCACCCACGCATGATAGAGCCAGTGCAAGACTTGTTTGGCGAAAAGCTGTACATGCACCAGTTCAAAATCAACGGCAAGATGGCTTTTGAAGGCGATGTATGGCAGTGGCACCAAGACTACGGCACATGGCTGAACGACGACATGATGCCGACCGAACGCGCCATGAACGTGGCCATCTTTTTAGACGATGTCAACGAGTACAACGGCCCGCTGATGTTCATACCAGGCAGCCACAAAAAAGGCGTTGTGGATGCCAAGCACGACCTGACTACCACCAGCTACCCACTGTGGACAGTAGACAATAAACTCATTGCACAACTGGTAGAGCGGGCAGGCGGCAAGCAAGGCGGCATCGTCAGCCCCAAAGGTCCCGCAGGCTCGATGATTTTATTTCACAGCTGTTTGGTGCATTCATCATCTGCCAACCTGTCACCGTTTAACCGCGTGAGTGTCTACCTTAGCCTGTGCGCAGTCAGCAACCATATCCGCCGCCACAAACGCCCAGAGTACATTGCCCACCGCGACTTCACACCGATTGAGTGCCTGCCGGACGATTGCTTGCTTAAAGACTACCCAGTAGATTTGCCATGGAAAGACGGCGTGCCTGCTAGCGCGCTGGAAACATCTTTGGAAGAAGTTTTGGTTGCGGCTTAGGTTATTTATCTCTTAAGGCCGAAGACGGAATCTTTGGACGCGAAAGGCGCGAAGGTTTCGCGAAGGGCGCAAAAAAGAAAATACAAAACTAAAACCAAAATATAACCAAATATGAACCTCTACACCAAACTCCAGCAACGCCAAGCAGACAACAAGCCCATCCGCATCGCCCTCATAGGTGCAGGCAAGTTTGGCAGCATGTACTTAGCGCAGATTCCTCGCACCCCCGGCGTGCACTTGGTGGCCATTGCTGACTTAAGCCCAGATGCAGCCAGAGCAAACTTAGCCCGAGTAGGCTGGAAGCCAGAGCAATCGCAGGCGAAAAACGCGCAAGAGGCTATTA
>JAYTPK010000320.1:0-11169 GCA_043747295.1 Polaromonas sp.
TAATAGTAATTGCCCGGCTAATCAACACAGCCTTTCAATGACTGCATGTAATTCATTGTTTCAAATATAAAACCACTTTCTAGTCCAAGCATTCATTGCTCAAGCAGCTATGAAATTAGTAGTGAAAAGAGATCCAAACTCACTCATAGTAATTATTCATTACAAATTGGGGCATTGACGGTGCATTTTTACGTAAGGTAGCATTCAGCAATATTCAAATAAACCATAACAGGTAGACACAAATTGTCGTTATTCAGACCCGAGGTACAAGCCGCACAGTCCGCCCAATGGTTGGGCACGGTGCGCATTACCCGCCCTGTCAGCTTTGGCGCCATCACGCTGGCGGCGCTGGGCATAGCGGGTTTGCTGGTGGCTTTTGCCGCTTGGGGCGAAGTCAACCGTAAAAGCAAAGTGACTGGCCTGCTGGTGGCCCAAGGTGGAGCGCTCAACATCACCGCCCCCGTATCGGGCGTGGTGGCCCAGCTGAACATGGCCGAGGGGGCCACCGTGCAAGCCAGCGCCGTGCTGGCCATCATCAACACCGAAAGGCAAAGCAACCTGCTGGATTCGTCTGGCGCAGCAGGCATCGGCATACCCACAGTTGGCCAGCCCAGCGAGCAAGCCGCAGCCCAAATTGCCCTGCGCCAGCAAAGCCTAGGCACCGAGCGCGCCCTGCGCCAGCTGCAAACTACCCAGCGCGAGCAAGTGTTGACTGACCGTATTGCCACACTCGCCCTGCAAGCCCGCCAAGCCGAAGAAGAGCTAACCCTGCAGCGCAGCCGCGTAGCCCTGGCCCAAAAAACCGTAGAGCGCTACACCCAGCTAGCCCAAGACGGCTTTATGTCTGACATGCAGCTGCAGGCCAAGCAAGAAGAGCTGATCGACACCACCGCCCGCCTGCAAAGCCTAGAGCGCAGCCGTCTGGCGCTGCTGCAAGACAGCCAAGCCCTGGCAGGCGAGCGTACCGCGCTTAAAAGCCAGCTGGCCAGCGACACCGCGCAGATAGATCGCAGCCAGTCCACCCTAGCGCAAGAGTCCAGTGAAAACGCCACCCGCAAAAGCGCGGTCATTACCGCGCCGCTGTCTGCCGTGGCCAAGGCTTTTGCGCCAGCAGGTAAGGCAGGTAAGGCAGGCACGTTCACTTCGCCCAACTTGCCCAACTTGCCCAGCGTGCCCATGCCGCAAAGCTACCGCGTCACCGCCGTCAGCGTGCAGCCCGGCCAAGCCGTGCTAGCAGGCCAAACCATTGCCACCCTGGTACCCGTCAGTGCAGGCCAAGCCATCACGCTAGACGCCCACCTGTTTGCCCCCAGCCGCACCGCAGGCTTTTTAAAGCCCGGCCAAACCGTGTACCTGCGTTACGCCGCCTACCCTTACCAAAAGTTCGGCCTGCACACCGGCCGCATCACCAGCATATCTGACACCCCCTTTGCCGCCAACGAGCTACCGCCCAACCTGGCCCAGCAGCTGATGGCGCAAAACGGCAGCACAGAAGCGCTGTACCGCATCAACGTGCAGCTAGACGCACAAAGCATCACCAGCTACGGCGACGCCATTGCCCTAAAACCTGGCCTTACCCTAGAAGCCGACGTGCTGCAAGAGCGCCGCAAAGTGTGGGAATGGGCGCTAGAGCCGCTGCTGGCCGCGCGTGCGAATGCAAAAGTTTTGAACTCAGACCTAAAACCGAACCGCGGCGGGAACAAGGTGGAGTGAAAAAACGGCCTGCCGTCCGATACGGTAATGTTTAGTTATTGGAGAGTAAAAATGAGAGTTTTGAAAACTGAAGATTGTTTTTATGTGGCGGGTGGTAATGCAAGTGATACCAACACTGGAGGTTTCGGCGATGTGGGTAACATGGGCGCCAGTCCGTGTGGCCCTAACGATACTGCGGAATCGTGTGCTGCTAGAACATCAGGTTATGAAATGTGTGCTGCATTAGCCAGAGGCATGAGAGCAGCTGCCAGTCTTTCCGGAAACAGTGCTGCTCAAACTTTAGCAGGTGAAATCGAATCATTTTGCCAAAATGCAGTAAATAACTCTGTTGATTGGGCTTACAGAACGCAAATGTATGAGCGTCGATCAGCCGAGCTTGGTATTTCAGTCGGTTATGCAGGTTGCGACACAAGTAGTAATTAAGGAAAAAACAATGGCTGCAACTCACACACCTAGAAAACTGTTAAACCTTCCACAAAAAGGGGCGATCGCTTTCATAACTGTAATTGCGGCTGTTGTATTGCTATTCATGAATGTAGTCGTCAGTCCTGCCGCAATGGTATTGGGTACTATTGTCGACAGCAAAAGTTCGCTATCGTTGCCGTTGACCATTTTTGGCGGCTCCTCGCCTGGAATGTTAATTGCATACCTAATCTATCGTCTGTTCACAAGTAATAGATTCAAATCACTAGGATTAAGTTTTTTGGTGATCATTCCAACCATATGTTTTTGGTTTTTTTTTGCTGCGGCTCATTCAAGCTCAGTGGTTGGAAATTGGATGGCTGCAATCAACATAATGTCCTTAATAGTCGCGCTGACATTTATCAAAATTAAGATAAAAAAAACTTTGTTCAATACTCAAGAAGGGGAATTATGAAATTCCTCAAGCTATTGTTGTTAACGTTTCTTATTTTTGGCGCACATTATGAACGGACTATCGCACAGACTGTTAGCGTCAGCCCCGCACCTGCTGTCTGGGCATGGCAAATACAGGGGAACGGCAGAAAAGTTTATTTATTAGGCGAGCTTCATGGGTTTGTCTCAACTAACGATTTAAAAATTGATTATCAACTTGGCAAAGATATTTACCAGCTTTCGAGCGAAGTATGGACTGAGGCAACACAAACTAGTTCGCAGAATCAACAAAAAATATCTGAAAAAATACCGAAAGACTTATGGCAAAACGTAGATAAATCTATAAAAAAAATAGTTTACAAAATAAGCAGACGCACTAGCGCAGAAAAAGAAGCCTTGTATAAACAGTATGTAAAAGAAGTGGACGCGAACGACCCGTATGCAGCTTATGGTAATTTACTAACACTAGCCGAATTGAATGCACAGTTTAAAAACCCTTTTTTAAAGGTGTATAGCGGTATGAGTAAGGTTTTAATATCAATTGATGAAAAAAATCCAAATAAAAAAATACGCTTTTTAGAATCGAGTACATCTGTCGCAGATATGTGGAAAAAAAATTGCACAAATGAAGAAGATTTAACAACATTCATATCAGCGGCTGTTGGAAATTTAGAAGAAAGTCTTTTATTCGATAAAAGTCTTAACTCTAAATCGCAAGATACCTTTTTAAATCCAACTAGCAAATTAAGTGAATTTACCAGCTTAATTTTGAACGAGCCTGCGGGCGAGATTATTAACAGATGCGTTGTAGTCACGCGTAATAAACTTTGGTTACCTAAAATATTAGAGCTTTTAAGAACCAGCGGCCCGCCCGTCACCCTATTAATGGGTATTGCACATGTTAGCGGTGATGAAGGTGTATTAGCATTAGTTAAAAGCACTGGGTACACCGATGTACAACGAATCTACTTTATAAAGTAAATTGCGATTAACAGACCGATTTAATTATCAAATTTCATGCACCTTGTTTTACAAACAGAGGCCAGTGAGTGCTCCTTAGCCTGTTTGGTTATGGTGAGCAATACGCATGGGCTAAGCACTGATCTATTTGAACTGCGCCGTCGCTTTTCTGTTTCGCTGAAAGGTGCAACTCTGCACCAGCTCATGGCTTACGCGGCTTCGTTAAATTTTACCACCCGCCCCCTGCGCCTAGAAGTCGAAGAACTCAGCCAACTTCAGCTTCCCTGCATCCTTCAATGGAACCTCAACCACTTCGTTGTCCTTAAAAAAGTAGCCCGCAACCACATCGTCGTCCTTGACCCCGCAGTAGGCGAGCGTCGTTTGAAATTAGACGAAGTCTCGCGCAGCTTTACCGGTGTGGCTTTAGAACTCACGCCCAACGCCCAGTTTGAAGCTACCGATCAGCGTAAAAAGATTGCGCTGTCTGCCTTAACCGGCAAGGTGTTGGGCCTTAAGCGATCTTTGTTTCAAATCTTTGGTATAGCGCTGGCGTTGCAGTTGTTTGCCAGCGCATCGCCGCTGCTTAACCAACTGGTGGTGGACGACGCTATCGCTACCTATGATAAAGACTTGCTTACCGTGCTGGTGATTGGCTTTGCAGTGCTACTGCTGATACAAACCCTGCTGGGGCTGGCGCGCAGCTGGATGGTGATGGTGCTTGGCATGTCGCTTAGCTTGCAGTGGGTAAGCAATGTGTTTAGCCACTTGGTGCGCCTGCCGGTAGACTTTTTTGAAAAGCGGCATTTGGGCGATATTGTGTCGCGCTTTGGGTCGGTAGGGGCCATTCAACGCACCCTAACCACTAGCGTGATAGAGGCGGTGCTAGACGGCATGATGAGCGTGGCGGCGCTGGGCATGATGCTGCTGTATTCGCCCACGCTTACTGCCGTGGTGCTGGTGGCTGTGGCGGCCTACGGGCTGCTGCGCTGGGCGGCGTACCGGCCGTTCAGGGACGCATCGGCAGAGCGGCTGATCGTGGCGGCGCGCGAGAACACACATTTTTTAGAAAGCCTGCGCGCTATCGTGCCGCTCAAGCTGTTTGGCCGTGAGCAAGAGCGCCGCGCGCGCTGGCAAAACCTGTTGATTGAGGTGCAAAACCGCGATGTGCGCACGGCCAAGATGGGCATTGCCTTTTCTACAGCTAACACCTTTATCTTTGGGCTTGAAAACCTGGTGGTGCTGTGGCTGGGCGCGGGGCTGGTGATGCAGACCACCACTTCTGTAGGGTCGCAGAGTCAAGCTATTTTTACCATCGGCATGCTGTTTGCCTTTATCAGCTACAAGGGCCAGTTTACCGGGCGGCTGACGGCGCTAATCAATTTTGTCGTAGATATCAAAATGCTGGGCCTGCACGCTGAGCGCTTGGCCGACATTGCCTTGGCTGAACCTGAAAAAGACGATGTGCCAGACAACACCCTCAGCCACCTAGAGCCGCGCATTGAGCTGCGCAACGTAAGTTTTAGGTACGGCGAAGGCGAGCCGTGGATATTGAAGGACACCTCGCTGGTACTGGAGCCTGGCGAGAGCGTGGCTATCGTCGGCCCCAGCGGCTGCGGCAAAACTACGCTGCTCAAAATCATTCTGGGCCTGCGCAAGCCTGTAGAAGGCGAGGTGCTGTACGGCGGCCTGCCCGTGCGCCAGCTGGGGCTGCAAAATTACCGCAGGCTCATAGGCACGGTGATGCAAGAGGACACCTTGCTGGCGGGCAGCATACTGGACAACATTACTTTCTTTGATGTGCAGGCTGACGCTGCCCAGGCCGAGCAGTGCGCCAAGCTGGCTGCCGTGCACGCTGACATTGTGCGTATGCCTATGGGCTACCAAACCCTGGTGGGCGACATGGGCTCAGCGCTCAGCGGTGGGCAAAAGCAGCGTGTGCTGCTGGCCCGCGCGCTGTACAAGCAGCCCAAGGTGCTGGCACTAGACGAGGCGACCAGCCACCTGGACATGGCCAACGAAAAACTGGTCACGCAAGAGCTGGCCAAGCTGCCCATCACCCGCATTATCGTAGCCCACAGGCCAGAAACCATAGCCGGCGCGCAGCGCGTGGTGGTGATGCAAGATGGCAAAGTGCATGAGCTGCGGCAGGTGAAGGCTGCCACAGAGGTTTTGGACGCGGTAAGTGCCTAATTATCAATAAAAAGTGCTCATAGTCCAAGTATTCATTAACTATGCAGCTATTGATTTAATAGCGCGTTGGTACGATCAGTCCAACTTAGCGCCGCTAAATTTAACCGCCTCTTGCCACTTAACAGTCTCTGCCGCTTCAAAAGCCGAAAGCTGCGCGGCGTTTAAAAAGCGGGGGGCTGCGCCTTGGGTGGCAAAGCGGGTGGCAACATCAGGCGCTGCCAGCACTTTGGCTACGGCGTCTTGCAGTCGCGCCACCACAGCGGCGGGGGTGGCCTTGGGGGCGTACAGGGCTACCCAGCCGCTGGTTTCAAAATCTTTTAAGCTGGCTGCAGTCTCGGCTACGGTGGGCACGCCGGGCAGGGCGTCCAGGCGCTGCGCGCTGGCCACAGCCAGGGCTTTGACCTTGCCCGCTTTGATCTGCGGGCCGCTGGCGGCTACGCTATCAAACATCACGGGTACCACGCCGGCCATCACGTCTTGCAGCGCAGGGGCCGAGCCACGGTAGGGGATGTGGGTCATAAACGTGCCAGTGCGGCTTTTTAGCAGCTCCATGGCCAAATGGTTGGTCACGCCGTTGCCGCCCGAGGCGTAGTTCACCTGGCCGGGGCGCTGCCGGGCGTAGGCCACCAGTTCGGCCACGGTGTTGTAGGGTGCAGCCGGGTGCGCCACTAGCACGATGCCTACCGTGGCAATGTGCGCAATGGGCGTAAAGTCTGCCGCGCTGTAAGGCCGCTTGGTGTACAGCAGCGGTGCAATGGTCTGCGTTGACGTGCTGCCCACCAGCAACGTGTAGCCGTCATTGGCAGTTTGCAAGATGCTTTGGCTGGCCACCACGCCGCCCGCGCCGGGCTTGTTGTCGATGATGAACTGCTGGCCTAGCTGTGTCGACAAGCCCTGCGCCAGCGCACGTGCAAACACATCGGTGCCGCCGCCAGCCGGAAACCCCACCACGATTTTGACTGGCCGGGCGGGG
The DNA here is from genome assembly GCA_043747295.1 of Polaromonas sp. Taxonomy (GTDB): domain Bacteria; phylum Pseudomonadota; class Gammaproteobacteria; order Burkholderiales; family Burkholderiaceae_C; genus JAAFIP01. Next base: position 6,692 of record JAYTPK010000320.1, read on the forward strand.
TAGTCGGACTGCGCCAATGCACTGCGAGCCAAGCTGCCTGATGCTACAAAAATCGTAGCTGCCTGAGCAATAAATGCTGGGACTACAGCCATATTTCGCAAGAAAATACGGCGTGATGATGGCTTGGGTGGTGCGGTCATGGTGTGGCTCCTCGGGCTATGTCAATCGTAGTACATAAATCTCGCGCAGCCTGCCGCTGGGTTGTGCCGCTGAGCTAACCAGCAGTGTGCAGCGTTTTGGGTTTAAAAGCGCAATACTGCGCCACAGCACAGTTGTAGCACAGCGGCTTGCGCGCTTGGCACACGTAACGGCCATGCAAAATTAGCCAGTGGTGAGCGTCGACCAAATACTGCGCTGGAATGCGTTTGAGTAAACCCATTTCCACATCGTAAGGCGTTTTGCCCGGTGCCAAGCCCGTGCGGTTACCCATGCGAAAGATGTGCGTATCCACTGCCATGGTGGGCTGCCCAAACGCTACGTTCAGCACCACGTTAGCGGTTTTGCGCCCCACGCCCGGCAGCGCCTCTAGCGCCTCTCGCGTGCGCGGCACCACGCCGCCATGTTGTTGCACCAAAATATGGCAAGTTTCCAGCAAATGACGGGCTTTGCTGTGGAACAGGCCAAGGGTTTTGATGTAACTCTCCAAACCTTTTAGGCCTAGGTCAGCCACAGCTTGCGGCGTGTTGGCCATTGCAAACAGCTTGCGCGTAGCCTTATTCACCCCCACATCGGTGGCCTGCGCGCTCAGCAGCACAGCGGCCAACAGCTCAAACACGCTGGTGTATTCCAGCTCAGTGTTGGGCTGTGGGTTGGCTGCTTGCAGCGTGGCAAAGAAGGGGACGATATGGTCTTTTTTCATGGGTTGAATGGTAGCTTGGCTGATGTGGGGGGCGGGTTCGGGTTCGGGAAAATTTGAACGCAGAGGGCGCGAAGGTTTCGCAAAGGGCGCAAAAAAAGATAAAGAAGATAAAAAAGTTAAAGACAAAAGACAAAAGAAAAAAATAAGAAAACCGAATTTGAAATACTTTTTGTGCAAATCGCGTGAATTAATTTTTGTATTTTTTTGGTATTTTCTTTTCTGCGCACTTTGCGAAACCTTCGCGCCCTCTGCGTTCAAAAAATCCCCTGTCTTCAAATCCTAGCCTAACCACCAACAGCCAAATTTTCCAACACCCGCCGATAAATATTCTTCAGTGGCTCAATATCCGCCACCACCACATGTTCATTAATTTTGTGGATGGTGGCATTCGGTGGCCCCAGCTCAATAGTTTGGGGGCAGATTTTGGCGATGAAGCGGCCATCGCTGGTGCCGCCGGTGGTGGACAGCTCGGTGGTGATGCCGGTCTCAGCAACTATGGCCGCGCGTACAGCGGCTATCAAGCTGCCAGGGGTGTCTAGCGCAGGGGTCAGAAAGGGCAGGCCGCCTACGGTCCAAGCTAAGTCGTAATCTTTGCCAACTTGCAGGCCGTGGGCAGTGAGCACGGCCGCCACACGCTGCTGCAGGCTTTGCGGCGTAGACTCGGTGCAAAAGCGAAAGTTAAAGTCAATCACTGCGGTGGCCGGTATCACATTGCCTGCGCCCGTGCCGCTGTGCACGTTGCTCACTTGCCAGCTGGTGGGCTGAAAGTAGGCGTTGCCTTGGTCCCATTCAATTTTGACTAAGTCAGCCAACATAGGCGCGGCCATGTGGATGGGGTTTTTAGCTAAATGCGGATACGCAATATGGCCCTGAACACCTTTGATGGTCAGCTTGCCGCTCATCGTGCCACGGCGGCCGTTTTTAATCATGTCGCCGGTTTTTAGCACGCTGGTGGGTTCGCCGACGATGCAAAAATCGAGCACTTCGCCGCGTGCTTTTAACGCTTCGCACATCTTCACGGTGCCATCTAGTGCGGGGCCCTCTTCGTCGCTGGTCAGCATGAAGGCAATACTCAAAGGCGCATGGGGTTGGGCTGCGACAAATTCTTCTACGGCTACTACCATCGCAGCAATCGATGTTTTCATGTCGCTCGCGCCACGACCAAACAGCTTGCCATCGCGGTGCGTGGGTGCAAACGGCGCTGAAGTCCACTGATCGAGTGGTCCTGTGGGCACTACGTCGGTGTGGCCTGCAAACACCAGGGTTTTGATATCTGCTATATTTTTTGTAGCTGCTTTATCAATAGATACTTGGACTACAGACCGATTTGCACCTAATTTAGCCCATAAATTGCGTACTTTGGCATGCTCGGGGCCGCTGTCCATCCATTCGCACACAAAGCCCAGTGTGGTAAGCCGTGCTGCAATGATGTCCATGCAGCCTGCGTCATCAGGCGTGTTGGATGCACAACTGATTAGCTGCTCGGCCAGTCGCAAGGTGGCCAAGGCATCGGTACGGCGAAGCGCTTGGCTGGCGGACATGGTTATAAGCTGCCCATTCTTGAGTCAGCGTGCTTTACGTCCAAGGTAATTTCAGTAAACGATGGCGTGTCGTCGATCTCGGCCTCAGGCTCGGCAGCCTTTTGCGCATTGGCAAAATCATTGGCCAAGCGCCACATCAGGTTGGTCGGGCTGTCGGCGTAGGTCAGGCCTTCTTTGCGCTCAATAGTGCCTTCTACGATCAGGCGCGCAATGTCTTGCTCAAAGGTTTGCGATCCGTCCACCATCGAGTTTTCCATGGCTTCTTTTGCGCCTGAAAAATCGCCTTTTTCGATCAAGTCTTGAATCAGCTTGGTGTTGATCATCACCTCCACGGCCGGTGTGCGCGTGCCTTGCACCGTACGCAACAGGCGCTGCGAGACGATGGCTTTGAGGGCTGATGACAAGTCGCCCAGCATGGTGTTGCGCACCTCCACGGGGTAGAAGCTGAGTATTCGGTTCAGCGCTTGGTAGCTGTTATTAGCGTGCATGGTGGCCAAGCACAGGTGGCCTGACTGGGCGTAGGCAATGGCGGCCGACATGGTTTCGCGGTCACGAATCTCGCCAATCAAAATCACATCAGGTGCTTGGCGCAAAGCGTTTTTCAGGGCGATTTGCATTGAGTTGGTGTCACTGCCTACTTCGCGTTGATTAACGATAGATTTTTTGTTAGTAAACAAAAATTCCACCGGGTCTTCCACCGTCAAGATATGCCCAGGCACCTTCATGTTGCGCTGATCAATCATCGATGCCAGCGTGGTCGATTTACCTGCGCCCGTAGCCCCCACCATCAAAATCAAACCGCGCTTTTCCATGATGAGGTCGCTCAAAATGGGCGGCACATTCAGCGTTTCTAAAAGCGGAATGTCTGTGGCGATGTAGCGCACCACCACCGCGTAGCTGCCGCGCTGGCGCATGGCGCTGATACGAAAATTACCCACGCCAGTAATAGCGTGCGCCATGTTCAGCTCGCCAGTTTCTTCTAGCTCCTCAATGCGGGTGGAGGGCAGTATTTCGGCCAAAAAGTTTTTCGGTGCATCGGCGGGCAGCGCCTGGCTGTTGATTGGCACGCACTGCCCGTTGATCTTGATCGTGGCCGGAGAATAGGCTGACAAATACACGTCTGAGGCCTTTTTCTCGGCCATCAGCTTCAAAATGCGTTCCATCGTACTCATCACGTTATCTCCGGTTGTGCTATCAATTACGTAGCTATATAAGCAGTAAATACTTGGACTATAGGCGTATTTGGCTACTAAAACAGGTTTTTAGTCGCGCAGCAGGTCGTTCAAGCTGGTTTTAGAGCGGGTTTGCGCATCGACGCGTTTAACAATCACGGCGCAATAGGTTCCAGGCTCGCCTGGGTTTTTAGGTGGGCGCGATCCAGAGATCAGCACCGAGCCTGACGGGATACGCAGCTTACCTGGCTCGCAGTCTAGCCATTTGCCAGTGATGCGGTCAAACACCGGGGTGCTTTGACCCAAGTACACGCCCATGCCCAACACACTGTTTTCTTCTACCACTACGCCTTCCACCACTTCAGAGCGCGCGCCGATAAAGCAATTGTCTTCAATGATGGTGGGGCCAGCTTGCAAAGGCTCTAGCACGCCGCCAATGCCCACGCCGCCCGAGAGGTGCACGTTTTTTCCAATCTGCGCGCAGCTGCCCACAGTGGCCCAAGTGTCCACCATCGTGCCTTCGCCTACATATGCACCAATGTTGACATACGACGGCATCAAAATGGCGCCCTTGGCAATGTAGCTGCCGCGCCTGGCTACGGCTGGTGGCACCACGCGCACGCCAGTGGCTTTCATTTCTTCATCAGTCAGGTGGGCAAATTTGGTGGGCACTTTGTCATAAAAGCCCAGGTCACCCGCTTTCATAATCTGGTTATCGTTTAAGCGAAAGCTTAGTAACACGGCCTTTTTTATCCACTGGTGCACTGTCCATTGGCCTACGGCCTCGCGCGTGGCTACACGAATTGCACCGGTGTTGAGCTGGCTGATGACTTTTTCTACTGCATCACGAATATCTTGTGGGGCTGCCGTTGCAGACAGATTGGCGCGGTCGTCCCATGCAGCTTC
>JAYTPK010000321.1:0-1899 GCA_043747295.1 Polaromonas sp.
CGCCGCACCCACACAGCGTGAAAATCGCTTTGCGCCAGCGCAGTTTGCAGCGCACGGCCTAGCTGCAAATCATCTTCAAGAAGTAAAAGTCGCATGGAAAAATAAAGCTCATAAAAAGGCAAGCTTGTAAATTAGTACGCAGTGTGCGCAAAGTTTAGTGTGTTTAGCTTACATAAACTGTATCGCAAAGTAGCTTAAGTGCGCATTAAGCAAATTTAAGCAAACCCCAAGGTAGCTTACCGCAGCCAAATTTAAGATCGCGTTTTCTTAATTTAACTGGAGCTTGGCATGATGGGCACTTCGCAACTGCGTTTTGGATTATTGGTAAGTTTGGCGGCATTCAGCGGCGCAACATGGGCGCAAAATGCAGACAAAAAAGACAAGGGGCCGTGGGATGTGTCTGTAGGGCTGGGCGTGGCCTACGCACCCGAATACGAGGGCGCAAAAAAGCGTGCTGCAGGCTTGGCACCCGATGTCAACATCAGCTACAAAACGGACAGTTATGGCACGTTTGCCGTCGGCACTAAGGCCAGAGGGTTCAGCTGGACCGCGATTGACAAAGAAGCCTATTCGCTCGGGCTAAGCTTGGGGTTTGATAGCGGCCGGGTAGACAACAAAGATGGTGGCGGCCTGCGCACCGGCAGCAAACGCTTGCGCGGTATGGGCGAGATTAAATCGTCGCTCGACTATGGAGTGTTTGGCCACGTGAATGTGGGCGTGCCTATTTCCCTGCAGATTACTAAAAATGCAGGCGACGGTAAAGTCAAAGCAGACCGCAGCATTGACGGCAGCGGCGGTACCCGGGCAGAACTGAGTGTAGAGATACCCTGGCAGATCAGTGACAGCTTTGCTTTGTCAATTTCGCCCAATGTTGTTTGGGCTGATAAAAAATACACGCAAACTTACTTTGGTGTGACCAGCACACAAGCTGCTAACAGCGGCTTTAAAGCCTACAACGCTAAAGCGGGCATCAAAAGTGCTGGCGTATCGGTAGGCGCCAACTACAACTTTACGCCCAACTGGTCGGCCAATGTGGGCGTGTCGTTTAGCAGACTGCAGGGAGACGCGGCTAAAAGCCCGTTGGTGCAGACAAAAAACCAAACTAGCGTAGCCGCGGGAGTAGCCTATACCTTCTAACGACGCTACAGGTTGGTTGATTTATCTAGATGGTCAACACCAGATGCAAACCCACATTTTGCATCTGGTTACTCTTAATTAAATCAAACGTTTGATTTAATTAAGTATACTCCGCTGCATGCGAAACCCTAGAATTGACGGTGAAGAATCACGCCAGCGCCTGCTGCATGCTGCTGTGCACTGTTTTGCCGAGCATGGCTTTAGCAAAACATCTACCCGCCAGATAGCGCAGCAAGCGGGCGTCAACATTGCCGCTATCAGCTACTATTTTGAGGACAAAGCGGGCCTGTACCGCGCTGCTTATACCGAGCCGATGGGTTCGGGTTGTGCCAAAGACGATATTGCTCTGTTTGGTGGCAGTGCCCTCACCCTAGAGCAAGCCTTGCATGGCCTGTACAGCGGTTTTATTGAACCACTGAAGCAAAACATTCTGGTGCAGCAGTGCATACGCCTGCACATGCGCGAGATGGTGGAGCCTACGGGCCTGTGGGACGAAGAAATTGACCAAGGCATTAAGCCCTACCAAGCAGCATTGGCCAAGCTGCTATGCCGTCACTACGGTGTCAAGCGGGTGGACGACGATATTACGCGCTTGGTGGTGTCGATCGTAGCGCTGGGCGTGCATATGTTTGTGGGGCGCGATTTAACTTTAAAGCTGTATCCGCGCATTGCCACCACACCCAAAGCGCTGGATGTGATGGCCGAGCGCCTGGTGATGTACGCCCGCGCCATGATTGACGCTGAAGGCGCGCGCCGCTTGGC
>JAYTPK010000322.1:0-27219 GCA_043747295.1 Polaromonas sp.
AAACACCAGCAGCATGATGCCGCCTTCGTTGACTTGGCCGCCCCAGGTTTTGACGGCAAAGCCGTGGCCTAGCTCGTGTGCCAGTTTGATCACGGGGAATACAACGGCCATCAACCAAAGGTTGCCATTGCCTAGCACTTGGTCAGATAGGTTGTTCGTCAGGGTTGCCCAGTTTTGACCTGCCAATACCAAGGCGGGCACTACGATCAAGAGCCAGAGCGCGGCACCCAAAGGGCTGAAAAGCCAACCGAAAGCGCGGGTCGTGGCATCTAAAAATGCATCGGGATCGACCAAGGGAAGCTTCAGGCTCATGGGGTTGAGCAACCATTGCCGCCAAGTTTGGTGCTTGCGTTTAGTATGGCGTTTGAGCAGCAAACTAGCATCGGGTGTAATGTCCGCCTGCATCAAATCTGCCGCGTGCAATTGCATGAGCAGATTGACGATTTCCTCTTGAGTGGGGATGTCGCCGCCTTGCGTAGCCCCCTGTGCGCACATGGCATCCCAGATGGACTGCACGCTGGTGCTGCCGTCCATGTGCTGCACAAACTGATGACCAGACGGTGACAAACGGTGAAACTTGCCAGACACTGGGTCTTGTATGACAAACCACACCTCGCCGCGGTAGATGTGGCGGTGTGTTTCGACTGACGCAGTCAGCCTGGGGCGTAACTGGGCTACGCTGTGCCAAGAAGGGCTAAAAAGCTGGCGTGCCATGGCCTATTGCTGTAATCGGTTCAAGGCAGCCAGTTCCATAGGCCCAGTCGCAGCCAGTCTGTAAAGCTGTGCGTGATAACCCACCACAGACTGCGGGAGCCCACGGACACTTTGCCAATACCCTCCATGCCGGGGCGCAAGCGCGGACTGATGTCGCCATTGAGGCTAGCTTCTACGCGGAAGGTGTTTTTGCCATCTTGCGCGGCTGCGACGGGAGTTACTTTGGTGACGGTAAGGGGCATGGGGTCGTCATTGACACCCGACACCACGATTTGCCCGGTTTGCGCGGCTTCAATATGGCGGATTTCTTTTTCGTCCACTTGGAGGACGATGCGGTATTGCTCCAAAGGTGCAATTTCAAAGAGTTTTTTGCCAGTTTCGACCGGCGAACCAATCATCTGGCTCAAATCGCCAGAGACGACGATGCCAGGGTAGGGTGCTGTGATTTTGGCGCGGACTATTTTTTCAGTGGCGAGTTTGACCTGGGCATCGGCTTGCTTGAATTGCGCGTCCAGGATTTGCACATTGCTCATCTCGTGGGCGGCCATGGCCTCGCGCAGCTTGCGCTCGTATTGGTCGCGTTCGCTGGTCCATTTGGCCAAGTCGACTTTAAGATCGCGGTCGTCAAGCTGGGCCATCAGTTGGCCAGTCTGAACAGTGTCGCCCGCGCGCACTGGTGCAGCGCTGATAAAGCCCTCAAACGGGGCCACAGCCACACGCTGGGTTTGACCCTCAAGCAGGGCTTTGGCGGTGACGCGGTAGTCGATGGGTACCAAAATCAAAACGGCCAGCAACAGCAGGCTGGCAATGGTAGCGGTTTTCCAGAGCAGATGGCGGGGGCCGAAAAGCTTGGTCGCCAAGCCTTTGAACGCGCTGTAGGCTTTGGCGAAATAGCCTTTTTCAGCTTGGCGTTTGTCTTCCAGAATAGTGGGGAGCAATGTACCGTAGGCTTCTAGCCAAGCAATAGTTTCTGGCGTGCAGTCTTGTTCGCCATGCCACTCAAGGGTCATGATGGCTACACATTCCACGCCTTGGATTAAGGGCAAGGACAGCACGCGGCGTGCGTTTTGGGAGCTAAGTAACTTTGCATGTTGGGGTAGAGCTACCGAAGGTGGCAATTGCTCGGCGATATCAGGCAACGGCATGGCTGGGTAAATCTGCATTTCCCGGCTGTCTAATGCCTCTTCCATGGCAGCGCTGTAATGTTTGGACAAAGAAGAAGACTTCTCCAGCCAAGCGGCATCTGATAAAGCCGTCAATGTGACGGCTTCATGGCTGACCATGCCTATGCCCACGCGGGCGCAGTTCAAACGTCGCGCCGTGTCGTTAGAAATTTCAAACAAAATCTCGCGCAGTTTGCGTGGCTGCAATGCCAAGGCTAGGGCTTGCGTAATGCTGCCGATCCGCTGGGATTGCTGCACCGACTGCTGCACCGTAAGCCGCTGAAAAGACTCAATCAACCAGCCAAGACCCCAATGCAGGTGCTGCAACAATGGCATGGCTTGGGTGGCATTAGCATGTATTTCTACCACCACAGCCCCCATGATCTGGTCTTCTAGCATGATGGGGTAGGCCAACAAAGTCTTGGCAGGTGATGCGTTGGCCACAGGCTCTAACAAACCGCGCCGCTGTTGTAGGCAGCGTTCAACGGTGCCGTTCAGATGTGATAAATCTTGCTCTGCTTTGGGCCACACAGCGGCGGGCACCAAGGATGTGCCTGCTTGGTCTTTGATCAGTAAGGCAGCTGCCTGAATGTGGGCGAATTGCGTGCACACCACATCTAACCAGCCTTGAAGAAAGGCCTGAGACGTTTTAGCCCCTGTAAAAGCAGACCAAGATTGCGCAGTGTCGGTAGACGGTTGCTGAAAAGATTGTGTGGTTGACATCGAAATGAGGCGTGATCAATCGGTAGCCACAATTGATATGGATCGTAAAAATGAGTCGGAGACGTATTTGTAATACTTATTATAAAGTGTGTTGTACGATGCGATGTCGTGCCAGTAGCGTTCTAAAGCATCTTCTAATGCATCGTTGTACATTGAGTGTTTTTCACACTATTATTTGCACAACATTGTTTAACTCAGGGTGATCAAATGGAACTGACTCTACGCAAATACGGGAATAGCACAGCACTGTTGTTCCCGCCGAGCTTGCTGCGAGACTTGGGCTTGAAGGTTGGCCAGGTGTTGACGCTAGCAAAGACCAGCGATGGACTGATTACGCTAACACCAAAACGTCGATACACCCTGTCCGAATTAGTGGCCCAGTGCGATATAAAGGCACCACCACCACGGGATGTGGCAGTATGGGATGCTGCGCTCCCGGTTGGTAAAGAGGTTTTATAGTGGCTGCTTTTGATGGAGTTAACCACTTGACTGCTCAGTAGTCCTGCTTGACGATGTTGTTCCGATATTTGTTCTGGCGCATAAGGATGTCTACAGAGGCATCCCCCTTAACGCTTTCAATGGCGGCGTGTTCGCACCGCTTATTTTGATCGTGGTGTTGATGACTTAAGGTTTGCAGCCTGCATCTCCAAGTTAAGGTCACCAGACTATGACTAATAGTTTATGCATGCTGCCAGATTTAAGCTTTGTGTTGTTCACGACTTTGTGTTTCAAAGTTGCTGAATTGAAACACCGCAAAGCCGCGTCAAAACTCAAAGGCTATTCACGACTTTAATTGCACGAAACATAAACTGTCCGTGTAAACGTGCAAGTCTAACTCCACTATGGCACGCGATCTGCGTAGCCAACGCGAGTGGAGGACACTTTTGGCCCCGAGTGTTGAGGACGCTGGCAGCAATAGCGTTGATCTCATCGCTGCGAGTATGGTTGGCGTGAATACCAACATGAACCATCTACTCATAGAGTTGTTTGGTGTACACGCACCTCGCATTTGGCTTGTAAAGGATACGGATGGACGCCTGTGTGGCGTGCTAATACCATTTGAGTTGATGTAACGGCTATTTAACGATGATCTTTCGCTTTCTTGCGACGGTTTGCAATAGCCACTGGGGTTCAATCAGTGCTCTGCGCTCAAACCTGATTTGCGTCTGCCACGTATTCCATCAAGTCACTCACCTGGCAGCCAAAGTAAGCGCACAGCTTGTCAATCGTCTCCGTCCCAGTCCCATACCCCTTTTGGTTCAGGATCTTCGAGAGGGTCATGCGGTTCAAGCCGGTGGCAGCTGCAATCTCACTGATGGCAATGCGGCGGCCATCAGCGAACTGCTTTTTCTCAATCATTTCTGCTAACTTAAAACGAATCACGATGCATAAACAAAACAAAAGATAGATATTTTTATCAAAAGCCTTGCAAAGTGCGCAAAAGCGATTAATATAGCGATCAAGTGATAGATATTTTTATCACCTGCAACATTGATTGTAAAGGATGCAAGGATGAAGGATACGACTTACCTGACTGCAGAAGAGCTAGCGTCAAGGATCAAGTACGACGTGCGAACTATTCGCGAACGCCTGAAAGACAGCGTTCTTTTCGAAGGGGTTCATTACGTCAGACCCTTCGGTGGTCGAAAAATACTCTTCGTTTGGGAAAGTATCGAGCGAGATATGAAGATGCCGATCTTCCGTGGGTCGAGTGCGGGGGATCTGATCCCCATGGCCAACGGAGGTGCGATCCATGGCTAAGGTGGTTGCTCGTAAAGAAACGGGAAAACTTGTGATTGACTTCACATACCGTGGTGTCCGTTGTCGGGAGCAAACAGCGCTCCAAGACACGCCCGAAAGCTTCAAACGGGTTCAGACTGTTGTGGAACGGATGAAAATGATGCAGGCAGATGGCTCATTTGTTTACGGGCAGTTCTTTCCGGGAAGTGCGCTGGCTAAGCGATTTGAAAGCCAAGACAAGCGAGCGTACGCGAGCATCGAAGTCGATACAGCGCCCGTTCAAAAAGGCCCCCAATTCAACTCCTTCGCCCTCCAATGGGTGGACGAACATCGCATCGAATGGCGCCGTAGTCACATCCAATCTTTAATGTCCACGCTCAACGGGCGAATCATTCCCGTCTTCGGCGAAAAAGTGGTCAGCACCATCACCAAATCAGACATCTTGGAATTCCGCGCCAAGCTAGGCCAAGAAAAAGGTCGTGGCAGTAAAGAGGGTCTCTCACCAAAGCGAATCAATGAAATCATGGGCCTGCTGCGCCAGATCATGAGTGAAGCCGCAGAGCGGTTTGGTTTCTCTTCACCTGCCATCAATATCAAGAAACTCAAACAGCCCAGAACCGATGTCGATCCGTTCAATCTGGTGGATGTGCAGCGCATCATCCATACCGCCAGACCCGACTTCAAAGACTACTTTGCTGTGCGATTTTTCACCGGCATGCGAACAGGTGAGGTGCATGGACTCAAGTGGAAATACGTCGACTTTGATTTGCGCATCATCCGCATCCGAGAAACCTTTGTCATGGGCGAAGATGATTACACCAAGACCGAGGGTTCGCAACGCGACATCCAGATGAGCACGCCCGTCTGGGATGCCCTGCAAAGCCAGTTCAAAGCCACTGGTAGCAAGTCTGCGTATGTGTTTTGCAACCAAAAAGGCCAGCCTCTGGACAACAAGAATTTTTCAGATCGGGTCTGGTACCCGTTACTGGAAGATTTGGAGCTCAAGCGCCGTCGCCCGTACCAGATGCGCCACACGGCAGCGACGGTTTGGCTCGCCTCGGGCGAAGCGCCCGAGTGGATCGCACGCCAACTGGGCCATACGAGTACCGAAATGCTATTTCGCGTCTACAGCCGTTATGTGCCCAACCTCACCCGGCAAGACGGTTCAGCCATGGAGCGCTTGTTGGCCCAACAGATCGGCAAGCTACACGCGACTGAGCCTACATCTGTGCTCATGCGATAAGCATCGATTGGACGCAACCCAGCACAACCCACTACATTCTTCAAAGCTCTGAACGAGTCGGTAACGACTACCCCAGCACCTGCCGCCACAGCAGTCATCCACAACTTCCCCCAGCGCCAACACCAACCCAGTAGTGCCCAAGGCCCACCCTAAGCCTTAACCGACGCTTGTGCCAGCGCTACAAAGTAGTCTTTCACGCCATCACTAGTGCCGTCTGCGCTTCCTGCCAATTAGCAGATTGGCGGAGCTTTTCCTGCTGCCAAGTCAAATCGCTTTGGACAGGAGATTTCTTGAACACTTTTTTATCTTTACTTTGAAAGGCAGCTATGAACAACATGAACGTAAGCCAGCGCGCTTTCCCCCGTCTCAGCATCAATACCCAGCGCCGTGATTGTCAGCAGCGCAATTTGCTGAGAGTTGCTACTCCATCAATGAAACTGCCCACAGCTCTGAATCTGTTCGACGGTATATCTCACCCTGCATTGATTCGCTTTGTGCAGGCCGTGCTCAAGGAGCCGGAGTGCAAACGAGTAATGGAGATGCCATTGACGTCTAGCGGGAGTTCCTCATCAGCACCAGTTGAGCGCTTTCACGCCGCAGGATGGCGCGCGCGTCGGTATTCAGCGCCCAGCCGGATTCAAGCCGAGGTGATCTACGCTGGTACCGTCATACTTGGTTTGCAGAACTTAATGAGAGCTACCGTCAGGTCTGAGTTTGTGGGTGATACAACAGCAAGGGACGTCGATCTGCTGGCCAACTGCGCGCAGGACGATGTATTTCGCGCAATAGCTAGGTCGGCCTTGTACAAACTAGAAACCGAAGCACCGATTCATGCCGGTTTGCTAAGGATTGTCTTGAACTGGGGCAATCAGGATGAAATGCTCGACGAAGAAACCCAGCGTATGCAAAGCATCGCGCGTCAGTCTTCACGATTGTGCGCTGGTGGTCTGGAGTTGATGAAACGTCCTCTTGCTAATTTGTCTGGGGAGTTTCTTCATGGATAAGTTTGAATTCAAACTGCATCACCCCAGCACATGTGCCGAAACGCCAGAAGACCTGCGGTATGCAGAATGGATGTCTCCTGTGCATCAGAAGGAGGGCAAACCAGTTCGGGTTTGGCACACCCAAGGCCTGAACCTGATCGGCGTACCGCAGGGATTAATCAACTGTTTGGGGACGATGCAAATCAGGAAGGCGGGGGTGTTTGCTTCCATGCATTCGGCCCATATTGAAACGGACAGTGGGTTTTACATGCTGAGGATTCACAGTACATCCAGATTGGTGTTTCCAGAAAGAACTGCCATATGAAGGCACTCAAGATTCAAACGCGCATGACTATTCGGAGCAAGCGTCCTAGGGCTGGGCATTTCATCGATCTGTTGTGTATGGGGTTCCTGATTTCGGCTTGTGCGCAGATACCGCCAGAAGTCCTGGTCACACTACGTACGGCACAGCATTAGCTTGCAGGGGTATTGTGCCGAGGCGACAAGCTTGTGGAACAACGGATATATAACAACAGCACCCATAGCGCTGTCTGATCGGGGTGGAGCTGTTGGATCATACAAGCTTATCGCAACATCACTTGGCATTGTTAAACATCTAGCCTTAAGAAATCATCTTAGGGAAACACTGAATAACTAATCTAAAACACTGAAATCGAAAATACCCAACTCATGGTACTCAGTGCAGTGGGTTATTCAGTGTTTCCCTAAATATCTCAACTGGGACGCGAGGTGACATCATGAACATGGATAACGATGCCTGGCGTACAAGGTTACGCGACTTAGTCTTTCTGAGCTAACCAAAGCGCACCACGCTTAAAGCGGCTGATATTCAAGTGAATCAATTTGACCGTCTGTATTTCTCCAAATGATGCCGACTGGCAAATTGATGGGTGAGTCCTGTTCTATACACCTAAGAATCGCAGCATATGTAGCAGGATCTTTTTCAAGCGGTTTCAGATGAAGAGGAACTTTGCGCTCAAGTTTGATCGATTTGGTCAAGTCAATAGCAGGGTCGATGCCGACTAAGATTTCAGCCCTCGCGCACCTGCGCTCAAGTCGATCTATGCGAAGTGTCAACTGGGCGGGGGTTCCTCTCGCCATGGTCGGGCCAAGGCGCGTTAAATTGTGGTCGAACAGTAGATTGAGCAAGGTCGGCCCACGACTGCGGGCAATCTGTCGAGCAGCAATGTGTCGATCTGAAAAATCGTTTCGCAGCTCTGCAGCAGTGATTTCGGGGTTGAAAGCTTCGACGATGATCTGTTGAAGCTCTCCAATCGATCTGTTGACAGAGGCTAAATCTGCGCAAAAGGAATCGACTGGATTAAAGCCACGCCGCGTTGAGCCAAGTGGTAAATCAGCTTGTGCTGTGCATCGACACAAAAGGATCTGAAAATATAGCCCATCGCCTCGAACCGACATACTGCGCTTCAAGTAACTGCCAGAGAGATTTTTGAGATCTGGAGTGAGTGCCAAAAAATCCTGCATGTAACGCTCAGCACGTTGTTGAATCTGCATTTCATCTGTATCCACATCAATCTCAAACATCCGAACATCAAAAACTGTTTTGCTATTCATTCGTGAACTCACTGAATAAAAAAATATACAAGGAGCACAGGATGGCGTCCAAGCCTCGAACGCTGGCGGAGTCATGCTGAAAGTCGTTCGAGAGATGACTTCCCGTCCATGTCAGGTAAATCACTGGAAATCTAGGCGACTGGCTCGCACTCGCTAAATTTTTTGGTCGCTCAGCAAAAACAGTGATGAACAATTGCATCAATTGAGCGACCAGCAGTCTGTTTTTATCGCTTTTACTTACAGGAATATGAATGCGAATATTCTCTGGCTTAGCCCCCAATACTGCCAACATGATTAACAGCCTCGTGGCAGCGGGGATGTGAGTGAGGCCGATTTGGCCATAGCGAGTTCGACACTCGCGCCATGCTCTCAAGCCGTCTATGACTTCTGGTGAAAACTCAACTTTGTTTAGGCTGGGCAACAAGTTTTTATACCTTGCTTGGAAAGCCGACGAAAAATTAATGTCCGCAGACTGCGGCAAGTCATTTGGTGCAGCAGCAGGCCGCATTAGAGCAGCAAGCCAGTTGGTAAGTTGATCGCGATCAGTTTTAATCTTGCTTAAATACGAAAGATCAATTCCTGAGCGAGCTGCAACTAGGTTGTCGTCTTGACCCGCTTCAAGGGCAATCAAAGTGTTGAGTACGGCGCGTGCCGAAAGCTGACTGATTGCCTTAGTGCTGAAGCGTGGCATCAATGGCTCGACGAATCCTAAAAGCTTAGCAAGATCAAAGCCCGCGCGTTGCGAAGCTTCGCTTGCAATCGCCTCCATGCGAACTTCACGCAAGGGTTTTACAGATCTTCGGCTTCGCTGTCGTAAAGTGTTGTCTTGAACTCCAGCAAGTGAGCTAGTCAGATCTGCTCCGGGATCAAGATGTGCACGAAGAGCGTTGTCAACGCAAGTGCGCGCCAGCTCATCACGAAAATGAAAGTACCAGCTAAACGTCGTGTTCAGGCTTGCATGCCCAATCTCAACCATTCTTTGCGTCAATGGATTGTGGTGGAGGGGCGGTTGTTGCTGAAAAACTTCCAGCAACTGATTGCTAGCCCAAGTGTGTCGCAGTGCATGAAACGTCATTTCTGCGTCGCCTGTCGAGGCTTTTAGTAGTAGCAGAAGTTGTGCGTGAAGTAAATAGCGGCGATACACAATGTCTGGTTCATTCGCGTGCGAAAACAACAAATCACTTGAGGTGCATCCCTGTGCTCTTCTTAAATCGATCAGTTGCTCAAGCCGACTCAGAGCCTCCTTATTGCGAACATATACGCGGCGCTTGGCACTATCAGTCTTGATATCTTTCCACCCAGGGCGACTGGTAACTTCAATTTCAAAGCTGCCATCGCTGCATTTTTGTAGATTGCAAAACCTCAAATACAGCAACTCGTTGATCCGAAAAGGTGCTGCAGCACCAAGCGAGAGGGCCACGCCTAAGTGCGTCTTGAGCAGTGGATCTTCTTCAAAAGACTCGTCAATCCAGCTCAAGGCGCGCTTGATACATTGCGCCGGCACAAGCTGAGCACGAACGCATGACAAGGAAAACTCTTTGTCAAACGTGATGAATACCGGGGCGATGGAATACCAATCTTCGAGGTGCTTCTGAAAACTAAGGAGAGCAGCACTGACGATCTGGCGCTCAGTGGTTGGTATGTCAAACAAAATCCCGTCGTATGCCTTGCGACGCAAGTGCGCATCCCAAATTGAAAAATGACTAGGCAGTTGACTTAGCGCATCGAGAAGTCGAAGCGCAGTAGCAAAGATGTACTTGCGTCGTGTCAGGTATCGAGACTTCTCACCTTTTTGGGTGGTGCCGCTTGCAACCAGATCGCAAATCCATCCAAAAACCAGAACTGTCAAATGTGTAGCGTTTTGAAGTTGCGGTAGCATTGACTTGAGACGTTGATTCCAATCCGATATGTGCTGCCGCTGGGTCCAATTGGCATGGGTTCGCAGACAATCTATCGCTTGACGTATGAGGGCTTGGTTGTGACTGGTTTCAACACGTCGATCCTGCTCGTGTAAGTCCAGTACTCGCGGGACCAATGCTAAGTCGCTCTCCGTATCAGCGTTAAGCTGGCACATTACCAAGTTAGTGCCACGAAGGCCGTTCAATTTGAGATCAAGGCGAGCAGTGCTAATCAGGCCGCACCATATTGCAAAGGCAGCTGGCGGTAGATGAAGAAATGCCCAGCAGAGTTGATCATTGCGAAGTTCATCCATCGGGTCGTACTGTCGCCCATCCAGATCATTGGATGCATCTAAGTACCATCTGAGCATGCTGTCGGTCTGATCTTTTTCGATTGCGATCTCATGGTTGAAAATCAGAGCGCTTAACTCCGATAATGCGACGCGCCATGTCTTGTCAACGCTGCATTGAAGTTCAAGATACGTGTAGGGTTCGATCCGGTACTTAATGAGTGGTTTTCCAGCAAGAGACGGCAAGATTTTGGGATTGACCAAGTCCATGCATGTCAAGTACACCAGTTGCGGAGCTTGCGTTCTGCATGCGAGTTGTTGCAGCGCAGCAAAGCGCTGAGCGCGCATGGGGACAGCATCGTTGATTCTGAAATAGTGCACGCCTTGTGAGATGTCAACCGCGATGCCTGCATTGTGAAGTTCATTTTCGATTGACGTATTCATACTTGACCTCCGCGAAGGCCGACCAGCGGCTGGCCAAAAAGATCTAAAACGATTCGATTGATCACCTGGCCAACTCGAGATGACCACGCGTCAATTGAGTCGAAGTTGTCTGAACTCATGGAGGCTTGGCCGACAACCTCATGGCGCATAACGCGATCGATGTCAAAAGTGGGCATGCCAAGCCTGCGCAATTCGTTTTCAAAGTATTTTCGACCAACGTCGACAGATAAATCGGCTGCTTCAATGACAGAACGGATAGCGTCAGTGCTGCTGACGTGTTGTACTTTCATGCGGTAATTACAACTTTTTAAAGTTGTAATGGGACTTTCACGTAGCCAGTTCGTGAACTCGTTGTTGCTGTAGCTAGGCAATCGATTCAACAGCGCTGTGCAGTGTGCTCGATAAAAACTGACTTGTTGCTGGATACAGTTTGGAACAATGACAGGCATCCCGCCTTCGCGTCCGCCGATTGCTTTTTCTGTAATAACTACAATTGAGCCGCCAGGAAGAATGACGCAGCTGGTGTTACGCAGCGCAAGCGCAAAACATATGCGTAGTGCGACAGAGAGCGTATATATGTTGTGAAAGTCAATCAATCCAGCTACGGTTCTTACCCTGCGACTAGGGCGAGACAAGATAATCGCCTCGCTGTTGTATTTGGCCGCTTTTACTATTGCCGACCGTGTTGGAACCAGCGGTGAACCTAAGCTAACCGGCTCGTCGGTGAGCGCCACTGGACTATCAAAGCCTAGGAGCTGGTAGGCAAGGGCTGCCGCATCGTGAATTTCGCTTGCGTTCACGTTGCAGTAGTAAAGCTTTGACTTCATGGTATGGCCAAAATCACCCGTCAGCACTGCCGTTAGAAGTGAGTCCATGCCTTGCTGACGTAGGTAGTTGCCACCTGCGTTCTTGAGCCTCGCCCACGACGGTCTGAGAGACGAAAGACTTGGATAGACCAAGTCGTGGCTTTTTATTATGGTAAGCGCTGGGATGAGATCGCCCATCGTTTCAACGACTGGCCCTAGCCGATAGAGGGTGAGAAGATACTGGTGTAAATTGCGAGGTAGCGGAATTTTGCAAGTTAAGCCTGCAGGCTCTGCTTCCAACAGAGTTGTGTCGGGCTGATCTAGTGCCAGCGTACGGAGACTCCTATGCAAGCAACCGCGTTTGACATCTACGTGCAAGCTTTGCTCGTTGATGTCGGTAGGTATAGCCGACAGGTGATCAAAAGTTAAACCAGAAAAAAGGACGAGCCATAGAACAAGCTTTTGATCGAGCAGATGTGTGAAAGGCAGCCGTAGCTGATTGGAAAGTGCCATATGCAATTGCGATTCGCTTGTGCAGCGGTCAGTCAAAACTGCCTCGCGCTTACCGCGAAGGGCGTACACCGCATGATTGTTGAGCTGGCCGTGAACAATCTCATTGAACTGAAGCGGCATGAGGTGCGCCTGCGGATCTGACTCGTAAAGCAGCACAAATGCTCGCCACTCTCGGGCAAATCGATAAGCCCACGATGGCTTTTCATCTCCCTTTATTGAATGGGAAACGTCTTGTAGCTCTTGGGCCGACATGTTGCGAAGAGTGAGATCCCTCCGCAACAGATCGCAAAAGCGTTCACTCATGACTTGATCACCTTCGTTGATCGCGACCAGAAGATGGACGCCCAACAGGAATAAAAGTGCGTTGAATTTGCTCGAATCTAGTTGCCCCGCCACATTCAGCACTCGCCAAGCAGGATGTTGTGCGAGCGAGCGATCAATGTTTTGGCGAAGATCGCAGGCTTGCTCATCCATATACATTGACACCATAGATTTTGTGAGTGCATCCAACTGCGCTAAACGCTTACTGGCCAAGTCGTTTGGCTTGATTAGAGAAGTAAGGGCGACTTGGGCGGCATGCAGAGCGCCGACTACAACGGTCTTTTGGTTTGCCTTGGCTCGCGGTGGGGGTGCGATTCGCTTTAGTTGTTGCAAAATCAAGTTGTCAACGGGTACGGCAAAGCCCACCTCCTCGCCGAGCGAAGTGGTGGAGCGACGATCATCTTCAAAATGAGACATATAAATTCCAGTTAGAAATGCGCGCGCCTGCCCGCGCAAAGTGTGGGACAAAAAGTCTTGGCTAGTCAGCCTAGATGTGTGGGGTTACTTGCCAAACGGCGAAGCACATTTAAGAGCACGCGTGACAGGGCTCGCGCCTAGACAACGCTATGGAGGTTGTCTAGTAGGGTCGCCGGCACGTGGTGCCAGCAAATAAGCGAGGATGTGAATTAAGCAGATTACCCTGCTTGCGATTAAAAATCGACTTTGCGAACGTCTTTGATGTGCGCAGCTGAGGTGCTATTCAGTTAATAACACTATATCAGAACTTTTGTGGTTTTCCAAAACAGGCTCGCGCGATGACTGATGCCCCTGCGAAGTAGCCTTACTAGTCAACAGTTCGATCCCCGGCTTGTTGGAGACAATCTCGCAGCTGCTCGAGTTTTGCTTGATATTTATTCAGATGATGCGTTGCGCATTAGCCAAAACCCAATGGTCAAAACGGCGCTGTGCTGAGGATTAGGGTCTCAAACAAAGTGGGTTTGATCGGGATTATTTGTGAACGATGAAGTGACATGCGGAGATATGAAATCTATGAGCATGTGAAATCATGTCACAGTGGCGTGCTTGTAAGTCATTGATCCATATGGATTTTTAGATTTTTATTCGATAATTTAAGTGCTAAAAGCGAGATTCTGATGAACTACTTCACTATTTTTTAGTACGCTCATAACCCAAAGGTCGTTAGTTCAAATCTAGCCTCCGCAACCAATTGACAACTAGTTTGTAAAACGCCAATCTTTTGATTGGCGTTTTTTTTCGCCTGTAGATTTCTAGCAAGTAAGAACAGTTTTGTCCATAATAGGAATATGCGTAAATCAAAGCTCCAATCCGTCACCGTCGGTGGCACTGCAGACGATGTTGAGGCTGCGTTCTACGAGTCTTTGCAAAATGGCGACATAGACAAGCTCATGGCCTGCTGGGCAGATGAAGACGATGTTGTGTGTGTGCACCCTGGCGGGCCTAGGGTGGTGGGTATCAGCGCGATTCGTGCTGCGTTTGATGCTATGTTTGCCAACGGCACGATCAAAGCCACGCCGCAGCGGGTGCGCAAAATCGAATCACTAGCCAGCGCAGTGCACAGCGTGTTAGAAAAAATCGAGGTCATGACCGAAGAGGGGCCGCGTGAGGCCTATGTGATTGCCACCAACGTGTACCACAAGACCGCACAAGGCTGGAACATGGTGGCGCACCATGCCAGCCCCGGTACTCCACGCGAGATGCAAGAGTTGTCAGATGTGCCGCTGGTATTGCATTAAATCTGAATAAATAGAAACGAAAATAGCCTGTAGTCCAAGTATTTACTGCTCAAGCAGCTATTAAATTTATAGTGAACATGCAATACCAAGCCCCAGCCTGGCTACCCGGCGGACAAGCACAGACCATTTGGCCAGCGCTGTTCTCACGCAGATACTTTGGCCCTGCGCCGCAGTATTTGCGTCAGCGCTGGGACACACCGGACGGCGACTTTGTGGATGTGGATTTTGCAGTCAATACAAAAACTGATGCGGTAACTAACGCTGAGCCAGCAGCACTGCTGGTACTCTTTCACGGCCTAGAAGGGTCGTCGCGCAGCCACTATGCCGAAGCTTTTGCAGACTGGGCTGCGCAGCACGGCTTGGATTATGTGGTGCCTCACTTCAGAGGCTGCAGTGGCGAGATCAACCGCGCCCCGCGTGCCTACCATTCAGGTGACTATGAAGAAATCGGTTGGATATTGCAGCGCATGCGCACTGAGCACTCTAACCGCAAAATCATCGCGGTAGGTGTGTCGCTAGGCGGCAATGCGCTGCTGCGCTGGGCGCAAGAGATGGGCGAGGCGGCATCCAAGGTGGTCAGCGCGGTGGCTACGGTGTGTTCGCCGCTCGATCTGACGGCAGCGGGCCACGCTATAGGCACTGGATTTAACCGGCTGGTGTACACGCGCATGTTTTTGCGCACCATGAAACCCAAGGCACTAGAGCGCTTGGCGCTGCACCCCAAATTGTTTAACCGCGACCAGTTGATGGCCAGCCGTGACTTGTATGAGTTTGATAATCTGTTCACCGCGCCGCTGCATGGCTTTAAAAACACCGACGATTATTGGAGCCGTGCATCGGCCAAACCACACTTGCACCAAGTGCGCATCCCCGCGCTGGTATTGAACGCACGCAACGACGGTTTTGTACCCGCCAGCAGCTTGCCGCAGCAGCACCAGGTTAGCCCGTGTGTGACTTTATGGCAACCACAGCACGGCGGGCATGTGGGCTTTCCTGCAGGTGGCCCGCCGGGCCATGTGCGCGGCCTGCCTGACGAGGTAGGCGGTTGGTTGCTCAAGCAACTGTAGATAACGGTAGATCACTTAAAGTTATGGACGATATCGTACGCAAAGCCATGGCCAAGTGGCCCAATGTGCCGCACTGCTACGGCTGGCTGGGCCTGGATGCCCGGGGCAACTGGTGGATGCGCGATGACCGGGTGCAAGCCTTGGGCAGCTTTACCAGCACAGCGCCGGGCGCGAAAGGCTCAATGCTCACGCATGAAAAGCTGATCGACTTTATTCAGCGCAACTACGCAAGTGATGCGCAAGGCCAATGGTATTTTCAAAACGGGCCGCAGCGTGTGTATATCGAACTACAAGCCACGCCGTATGTGTGGCGCGTGCAATCTGACTTTAGCTTGGTTGCGCACACCGGTCTGCATGTGCGTGCGCAGCGCTGCATCACCGATGAGCTTGGGCGCGTGTATATGGAAACTGATGCGGGCTTTGGCCTGGTGCATAGCCAAGACGTGGCACTGGCAGCTGATGCTGTGGAGCTTGGCCTGTGGGTGCCGCAAGAGGTGATGGCGCAAACGCTGCCTGCACGGTATGGCTATGTGCGCAGCCCCCAAGCGGCGCATGCAGCTGCAGCAAGCGCAGCCCAATAAGCCGAAGCTAAAAAAGTAGGCATTAAAAAACCGCCCCTAGAGGCGGTTAATTTTTGAAGCCAGCGAGAGACTATTTGGCTACCACTGCACTGGCAGCCGCTGCAGGTGCAGCAGCAGTCACTGTGTCACCAGTTGCAGCTGCACGGTCTGGCACTGCAAACTTACTTCCAGCGGCGTTGGTTATGTACACCACGGCACGGCCAATTTCTATATCATCGTAGTCACCGCCGCCCTGAGCACCCATAGCGCCTTTGCCTTTCAGGGCCGAGTTCCACAGGGCTTCGTAACCGGTAGCAATACGCGCACCCCAAGCGCCAGCGTCTGCAAACTTAGGGGCACCCGCCACGCCAGCGCCGTGGCAAGCCACGCACTGGGCTTTGTAGATTTCTTCGCCAGCTTTGAGCGGGCGGTTAGCATCGCGAATCTCCACCATGCCAACTTTTTGAATACGCAGGGCCACAGACTTTTCTAAATCCTTGGCTGATATGCCAGCCAAGCCAAGTTCTTTGCCCACCGCTGCGTTGGAGCTGGCTTTAGCCTCAGCTGTAATCTCTTGCTGGTTAGCCGCAGGCTTAGCTTGGGTCGTTACGTAATACACCAAGCCAATAATGACAAACACTGGAGCGATGAAAGAAAAAAGCACCGTCACCAGCAGCTGCATTGGGGTCTTGATAGGGCCTTCGTGGCTCTCATCGTGGCTGGTGTCGTGTTGGTCAGAGCTGCTCATGGGTTTCTCAGTCAAATGGATAGTGAAAGCGTCGTAAAAACGGGTTTTAAGTTGGCCTGCACACTGTGCTGGTACGCCCGCGAATCAAACAACCCTTAATTATAGCCGCGCTCCCCGTGCTAACCCTCGCTAGCACTACAATCAGCCTTGTATGTGCGGCTGTAGCTCAGTGGATAGAGTATTGGCCTCCGAAGCCAAGGGTCGTGGGTTCGATCCCCGCCAGCCGCACCACTTTATAGTCTTTACCAAGGTGAGCTATGGTCGATGACCCCAGATGTTGTGGCACAGGTACTTGCTTGATTAATGCTGAAGGCCATTGTTGGTGTGGCCAGCAGTGGGACGGGCAAAAGATGTGCTTTGCACCCCCTGCAGTAGCCAGCGAACCCGTTGCTGCCACCAACCAAGTTGCTGCGAGTCAAACGTCCAGCCCTGCGCCTTCAGTGCCGTAAAGTTTTGAACGGTGCACATTACTTGCCCATGCAACGCCGACAGGTATTGACCACGACAGCACTGGGCGTATTGACCAGCGCAGCAGGTCTTGCAGGTTGTTCATTTGCACCCGACTACGACCACAACGATGACGATGCACCACGCTTTGAGGCTAAGCTCGTCCAACCCGCGCGCATAGCCTGGGTGCTCAGCTCAGGCGGGCCGCGCGGTTTTGTACATGTGGGCGTATTGAAAGCGCTAGAAGAGCTGGGCTGCAAGCCCGATTTGATTGTGGGTGGCTCGGTGGGTGCACTGGTCGGTGCGCTGTTTGCCTGCGGTATCAGTGCCAAAGACCTTGAGCGCATGGCGCTAGACCTGGGCATTACGGAGATGGGCCGCTTGGCTGTGACGGGTGAGGGCAAGTTTGCAGGCACGCCGATTGCTGAGCTGATCAACCGCGAGCTCAACCGCCAACCGATTGAAAAACTCAAAACCCGCTTTGCCGCAGCCGCAGTGGCGCGCGACACCCGTACGCCGGTGCTTTTCAACGCGGGTAATGCTGGCATCGCCGTGCAAGCCAGCTGCGCGATAGAAGGCTTGTTTACACCCGTGCGCGTACGCGGCCAGCAGTTTGTCGACGCAGATCTGGTAGCCCCCATGCCCGTGCGCATGGCGCGTGGGCTGGGCGCTGTTAAAGTGTTGGCGATTGATGCATCAGCCCATGAAGACAAAGCCCCTGAGGGCGCAGCGCGGTACAAAGAAGGCGACTTGCGCAAACGCGCATTGACTGCGCCCGATGCATTGGCTGCTGACTTTACGCTGCACCCTAACTTTGGCTACTACGTCAGCGTCACACGCGAGTTTCGTGAACGCGCCATGCGCGGTGGCTATGAGCAGACCCTCGCGCAAGCCGAGCGCCTTAAAGCACTGCACAATATCGTTTAAGACGATTTAGCCTATCAAATAGGCCTGTAGTCCAAGTATTTATTGCTCAGACAGCTATGTAATTAATAGCAAATTACTTGGCGGCATTGCCACAAATTACGCCGTTGCTTCTACCTCTATCCTTTCATCTGGCCCATCACATAGCTACTACTACGCTTCGGCCTGGATCGAAGCATTTTGTGCCCAGCTGCATGTACAGTAACTTATCTTCATACAAGCAGCTTGCACCCATGATCGCCGTCATCTTTGAACTCTGGCCCAGTGCAGACCAAAAGGCCACTTACTTTGACCTAGCCGCCCAGCTGCGCCCTGATCTGGACAGCATTGACGGCTTTATCAGCATTGAACGTTTTGAGAGCTTGGCTCAGCTAGGCAAATATCTCAGCCTGTCATTTTGGCGCAACGAGGCGGCAGTGCAGCAATGGCGCAACCGCGACGCGCATCGTCAAGCTCAATCGCTGGGTAGAGCGGGCGTGTTGGCCAACTACCGCCTGCGCGTAGCCCATGTGCTGCGCGACTACGGCTTGCACGAGCGCGGCCAGGCACCGCAAGATTCTCAGCAGCCTCCCAAGTCAGGCTAATCAGCATATCTAGTGACAATCTACCTATGCAATCACCAGAACCCCGCTTCTCGCGCGTCGCCGCTGTCATTGCTGACCCCACGCGGGCGCGCATGTTAGCTGCGCTGCTGGGCGGTGAATACCGCAGCGCAGGTGAGCTGGCTACGGTAGCTAGCATCACCCCCCAAGCCGCCAGCACACAGCTAGCCCAGCTGTTGGACAACGGCCTGGTGGCCATGCGCCAACAAGGCCGCCACAAATACTTTAGCTTGGCCGACGGTGACATTGCTCGCGCGCTAGAGGCATTGTCGATGGTGGCTGAGCGTGACAACGTGAGCGCCCGCTGGGACAAGCCCGCCTACCAGCCTTTGAAGTGTGCTCGCCGCTGCTACGGCCATATGGCGGGTGAGCTGGGGGTGGCACAGTTTGAGATGCTGAAGCGCAAACAGTTTTTAGCGCCTGCCGAACAAGGCCTGCAGCTTACCAATGCAGGTAGCGCTTGGGCACAGCAGCTGGGTTTAAAACTACCGCCCCAATCAGCCACCCGGTTTGCCTACCCCTGTATGGACTGGTCAGAGCGCAAAGACCATCTAGCGGGTAGCTTGGCTAAAGCTTTGTTAGAGCTGTATCTGGCTAAGCACTGGCTGCGCGCCTCCAAAGAAAGCCGTGCCCTGCAGCTAACGCAGCAAGGCCAGATAATTTTGAAGCCGCTGTTGTTGACCTAAACTCTTTGATGATTTCGTGCAAGCCGCACTACTGGTCGCATTGCAGGTTCACAATGGGAGGCACATAACTACTAAAGGGGTTTTATGCACAACACCACTGCTTATTCTCAATTCGCCAAATTGGCGTCGCGCTTTTGTGGCAAGCCGATTGTGTTTGTTTTAGCGGTGTGCACCATTGGCGTGTGGCTGATTACGGGGCCGGTGTTTGGCTTTAGCGATACATGGCAATTGGTGATCAACACGGGCACCACGATCATCACGTTTTTAATGGTGTTTCTTATCCAAAATACGCAAAACCGCGACACGCAGGCGATACAAATCAAACTAGATGAACTGATACGCGCGACGCAGGGCGCGCACAATGCGCTGCTGGACTTAGAAGAGCTGGAAGACCATCAGCTCAATGCGTTTCGCGCTAAATACCAGCTGTTGGCACAAGCCGCGCGGCTGAACGTGGGCAAGGGTAGCGTAGACACTGATACGCCTGAAGCTTAGGCGTAATGGTGCTGTCATACCGACGCAGCCACCTCCATGGGTTTGAAGGTCAGCTCGCTAACAAAATCCAAAAGCGCCTTGGTGCGCGCAGGTATGAGCTTGCGTGTAGGCAGCGCTGCATACAGGTTGAACTGGCCAAAAATCCAGTCTGGCAGCAAGTGCACCAATGCACCTGTGCGCAGATAGTTTTCAGCCGGAAATTTTGGAATCACAGCCACACCTGCGTGGGCTAGTGCTGCGCTGAACAGCACGTCGTAGCTGGGCGACTGCAGTGCAATGCGCATAGGGATGTCAATGTGTTCGTCCATGGCGTCCAGCCTGCTCAGGCGCAGCCCGCGCGCGCTGCGGCCAGACTCATCGGGCCAGGGAAACCGCAGGTATTGGTGTTGCGCCAGGTCACTGGGCTGCAGCGGTGTGCCGCGCCGCTGCAAATATTGAGGGCTGGCGCAAACAATCCACTGCGTGGTGGCAATTTTGCGTGCCACCACATTGATGACGGAGCCTTCATTGACCGATAAAAAAGTAACGTCAAACTCTTCAACACGCGCCATAGGAAACGGGTCAACTTGCAAGTCGATGGCAATGGTGGGGTAAAGCTCGATCCATTTCTCCATCTGGCGTGCAAAAAAATGGTTGGCAAAAAGGGGCGGTGCCAGCACGCGCAACACGCCTTCCAGTTGGCTGGTGCTTTGCCCGGCCACGGCCTCGGCATCGTCCACCTCAGCCAAAATACCGCGCACCCGCGCCAAATACGCCTGGCCTGCCTCGGTCAGCAGCAGCTTGCGGGTGGTGCGCTGCATCAGACGTGTGCCCAAGTGCTGTTCCAGGTCAGTCACCAGGCGCGTGACGCCTGCGGGCGACATGTCCAGGGCGCGTGCGGCAGCCGCAAAACCGCCCTCATCAATCACCCGTTGAAATACCCGCATCGAGAGAAGCCGATCCATTTTTCACCTTGTAATTTACGCTCTGACCATTCAGTTAATAACCAATTGGTCACTAAATACACATCTTTTTACGCAATTAAACTATATAAAAATATATATTTATTTCAATTTAAGCAATGGTGCATTGTTGCGCTGAGGGTTTGTTTTGTCAAGGCATCGGCCTAAAGTTAACTCCATCGACGGGCTAAATCATTAACTCGTTGAGCTTGGGCAACCCAACCGCTGTGCACAACACATCACAGCGTCAAGCTGCCCAGAGTGGTCGATCCGACCTAGTTAGTGAACGTTTAAAGGAAATTACCATGAACACGAAATTGATTGCTTCAACTGTTGTCGCTTTGGCCGCTATGGGCAGCATGAGCGCTTTTGCAGACACCAGCGACCGCATGCCCCAAGTGGCGGCCACCCCCAGCACCATGACCCGCGCCGAGGTGATGGCGGACTTGCAAAAAGCTAGCAGCGAAGGCACTTTGCAAACCACCACTGAAAGCGGCAACCCTGTAGTGGCGCAAAAGGCTGCCCCATCCCAGCTAAGCCGTGAAGAAGTGCGCAAAGAAGCCTTGCAAGCGGCTAAGGCCAACCAGCCCTTGTACGGCAGTGGCGCTGAATAAGCAACCGGCCTTTAAACCGTGTTGACCACCACGCCCGCGCGTATGACTTGGCGGCGCAGCCCGGCTGCGTTGACCAGCTCATACGTGTTGCGGGCTTCTAGCAGCACCAAATCAGCTGGGCAGCCTGGCTGTATCAGGCCGTCCCACGGCAGCCCCATCGCCCGTGCAGGGTGGGTGGTGACGGTATGCAAGCTGTCTATGGCCGGGCTTAAATGGGCCACTTGCACGCCCAGTGCAAAACTTGTCAGCAGGTCATAACTGCCATACGGATAAAACCCATCTGCTACATTATCTGTAGCAATAGAAGTAGATAATCCTTGGACTACAGCCTCTTTTAACCGGGTAATGCCGCGTTCTACGGGTGTAGCATTCCATGCGCCTTGCAAATACAAATTGGTGGTGGGCAGCGCCACCAAATGGATGCCAGCTTGCGCGCACAGTTTTAATGTCTGCATAGCTTCGGGCGCAGGCTGCACACTCAGCGAGCAGGCATGCCCACAGGTGACTTTGCCTTGGTAATTATTTTTGATCGTCAGTTCGGCAATGGCACGCAGGCCGCGTGCGTCGGCATCCAAACCTTCGTCGACATGAAAATCTAGGTGCAAACCGTTTTTAATCCCCAGGTCAAACACGCGCTGCAGCTTGTCGTAAATACGCTCGTTGCGGTAGACAAACGCGCCCAGCAGCGCAGCTTCGCCCAGCGCTTTGTTGCAGGTTTGGTCTGCGCAGGCCACCTCAAGCGCCAGGTCTTCGCTGTCAAAGGGGCTGCTGCTGTCAGTGTCAAAAAAGTCCAGCGGTGTCAGCGCCACGCACTGCAAGGTGATGCGGCCGCGCCAAGCGTCACGCAGTTGCTCAAACACTTTTAATGATGTAGGTTGGTCGCGCTGGGGCCAGTCCAGGTGGGTGCGCAGTGCACGTGTGCCATGGGCGTAGGCATCGTGCAGTGCGCGCTCCATGCGCGTGGCGATGTTGTGCGCCGTCCAGCCAGCGCGGTGCTGCGCCATCAGGCCAATAGCCTTGTATAAATCGCCGTCAGCAGCGCCTACATCGTTCACCACATAGGTTTTGTCGATATGAACATGCAGGTCTGCCAGCGCAGGCAGTAAGATGCCATTTGCTATGCTATTTATAGCTGTTTGAGCAATAGATACTTGGACTACAGCATCATTTTCTATATAAACATCGAAGGCTGCAGGCTCTGGCGTACCTGCGGGTACGCTGAACCCACGTACGCACGCGGGGATGATGACGTTGCTGAGTTTCACGGCTGTTCTATATCGGCTGTTCTTAATCGGCTGTGCTTCACAGATTTAATGTGGAATGTGGAATGTGGGGCGTAGGGTTCAGCGTGGTCAGTGGCAAGCTGCTGACCTCTTGCAAAAACTTTGCCAGTTGCAGCCCAGCTGCGTCAATGATGGCGTGGCCTTTGGCTGCTGTGGCCGCTGCCGCGTTGCCTGCTGCACCCATGGCGTTGTAGTCTTGCACCTGCCAGCCCAGCTTGGCTGATGTGCCGTTGCCCAAGATAGGGTATTTTTCAGCGCGCTGCTGCGCTGTGCTTTGAAAATTACGTGCTTGTGCCATGTCGACATACTTTTCGCGCAACGCCAGCATCATCGAGGTTTCCATGTCCCCCGCGTGGATGCCAAAACGGTGCTCCTCGGGCGGAAACTGGCCCATCACCGCGTCGCCCAGCGGCAGGTTGTACCAGCTAGTGTGGTAGACGATGATGTCATGCGCGCTGCGCAGGTCACGCGCCACAATGTCCATCACGCTCACCTGCCCGCCATGGCTGTTAAGCAGCACCAGTTTTTTAAACCCCGCGCGCGCCACACAGGCCCCCAGCTCCATCCACATGCTGATTAAAGTTTGCGCGCTTAGTGTTAACGTGCCTGCAAAACGGATGTGCTCGTTGCTTTTGCCCACCTGTTGCGTAGGCAAAAACAGCACTGGCAAGTCTGCAGGCAAATGCGCCAGCGACGCATTCACCACACCGTTGACCAGCGTACTGTCCACGCTGACAGGCAGGTGCGGGCCGTGCTGCTCAATGGCCGCTACAGGCAGCACCGCCACGGCTTGGTCAATAGCAGGCGAGGCCGCAAGTTGCGCAAAATGGCGGCTGGTCAGGTCCGCCCAAAACCGTGATGGAAGCTGAGATGGGAATTGCATCCCTGCATCTTAAAGCGAACTGAGGACACGGTCGCTTAGTATTTGTTGCGCCCAGCCATCACACCACCGTCCACGTCCCACACCGCACCAGTTACCCAGGCCGAGTTATCGGACAGTAAAAACGCTACCACCTGCGCCACGTCTTGCGGTGTGCCTACGCGCCCGATGGGGTGAAAACTGTTAAAGCCCTGCAAAGCGCTGTGCACTTGGTCTTTAGGAATGAAGCCTTCATAAATGGGTGTTTCGACCACAGCGGGGGATACGGCGTTCACGCGGATGTTGCTGGCTGCCAGTTCCATTGCCAGATGTTGGGTCAAAGAATGCAAGCCCGCCTTGGCCATCGAATAGGCAGATGACGGTGTAGCAGCGACGGCCTGCTTGGCCCACATTGAGCCGATATTGACCACTGCACCCGGATTACCGGCAGCCACCATGCCCGCAGCCACGCGCTGGGTAATAAAGAAAGTAGCGCGGTTAAGCGCAAGGTACTGGTCGTAGTCTGCCTCGGTATGGTCTAAAAATGCCTTGGGCAAAAACAGCCCGGCAGAGTTCACCAGCAAGTCAATGTCTTTGTGCTGCGCAGCCAAGCTATCGAGTAGTTTTTGTAACTCTTGCGGTTGGCTCAAGTTCAATGCGAATACATCAACCTTACCTAAGGCAGACAACTCGGCGCGGGCAGCCTGTGTTTTGTCTGCCTTTTGCCCAGTGATTACGGCACTACCGCCGCCAGCTAAGACCAAGCGCGCAGTTTCTAGCCCTATACCGCTGGTACCACCAACGACCAATACTTTTTTACCTTTGAAATTCAATGTCATACGATACCCTTTAATATACCTACTAGAAGGTAGGTAATAATTACAAAAAATGCTATCTTGAAGATCAATACCGATGTGTTGAAAAACAGCCCAGCAGACTGTTGCCAGCTATTAAGCTAACAAATACGGGATCAACGAGGCAATTGACGTGCGCGGCCCGGTGTTGCTGCGCAGGCCACGGCCTACGATCATGGCACCTTCTAATGCACATAAAAACGTCATCGCACGTGCACTGGCTTCATCGCGGTGAATGCTGCCTGTGCCTGTGTATCCCAGCGTAATGACATGCGCAAGCCATGCCAGGTTGCGAACAAAAAATTTTTGCACTTCGTCTGCTACTTCGGCAGGCAGATCATTCGCCTGTGAGCCGAGCATGCCGCACACACACAGCTTACGGTCTTGTGCATAGGTGCGTTCAAATAGTGCCGCGTAGTTATCTAGGCGTGTTCGCGCATCAGCATGTTCTTGTTCTAGGCTATCAAGCTTCTCTAAAAACAGATGGGTGTAGCGTTGAGTAACGACGGCTACCAATTCAGACTTAGTGGCAAAGTGGTGGTGAATGCTAGGCTTCTTGATGCCTATTTCTTGTGCAATATCATCGTAAGAAAAGCCGTTGTAGCCAAAGCGTTGCACCAAACCTTCAGCAGCGTCCACCACACGTTCTGCGGACGAGGTAATTTCAGAGAAATGTTTCATAAATGTATTCAATGCGAGTAGTTTACGCCGGCAAATGTCCAGTTTTTACCAAGATCGTGCAACCTTCGCGGCTGAACGGTTTGTGCAAGCTCATGTGAGGGCTGCGAATCCAGGTGCCCGTCTCATAGCGCCCATGCTCATCTTCAAATACACCATCGATGACAAAAATCTCTTCACCCCCATAATGGCGATGGGGACTAAAAAAAGTATTGGACGCCCAGCGCACCATCGCAGTGCTCTGCGTGCCAAATGTAGATAAAGGCAGAACCCTTAGCCCAGGTACAAGGCCTGGGTGCCATAAAGCACTTTGTGTATTGACTGCCACAGATGCGGTATCTGCGGGGTCAAGATGACGCAGCTTGACAAACAGCGTGCAGCCATGACGCGTGCCTGGCGCGTGGTGTGAGCCAGGCGGGTTCTTGATAAAAGTACCAGCATCATAGCTACCATGCTCGTCGTATAGATCACCCTCTAGCACCAGAATCTCCTCGCCTAAATCGTGCGAGTGGCATGGAAACTGCATACCCGCCGCGTAACGAACGATCGATGTTGCACGTGCTACTTCAGCACCATCACGTTCAATCATGCGACGGTCTATACCCGGTGTTGGCGAAGCTACCCATTCAAGTGTGTGGCTACTGACAACAGCGCGTAAGCTTAAATCTTGGTGAATTTGGGTATTTAACATATCAACCTACTAATTGGTAGGTATTGTAGTTGAAATAGCAGTTTTTAAAATACGCATACCCATTCAATCCCAAAGGGCTAATAAACGAGTACCGTGCGGGATGAGGACTAAAAGAATTAGTTGCCCTGATCAATACAGCAAACGTATCATGCATGCTCAGTTAGCTGATTTCAGACCCTTAACACTACTGGAGGTTGTATGAAGCCCATCATTGAACTGCTGAAAAAGCGCGACAACGCGTTGTACCAAGTGGCACCCGACGTGATGGTGTTCGATGGCCTCAAGCTACTGGCCAGTTACGGAATAGGTGCTATTTTGGTGATGGACGCCGACAAACTGGTGGGCGTATTTTCGGAGCGCGACTACACCCGCAAAGTGGCGCTGCAAGGCAAAAACTCGCGTGAGATCAGCATTGCCGAGATCATGACCCGCGAAGTGGTATCGGTGCCGCCCACCGCAGGCACCCGCGTGTGTATGTCGCTGATGAGCACTAAAAAAATCCGCCACCTCCCGGTAGTTGACGGCGGCAAAGTACTGGGCATGATCTCGATACGTGACATCATGGACGACATCATTGCTGACCATGAGCAAACGATTACTCAGTTGCAGACTTATATTACGGGCTAGATATCTTCCCGCTGCTGCTTAGGCCACTTGCCTTAAAGCCGATTGCACAATACTGTGCGCATCTACCTTGAAGTAAGCCCGCAGTGCCGCCCGCGTATCACTGCGGCCAAAGCCGTCGGTGCCTAGCGTGGTGTATTTGCGGCCTTCGGGCAAGTAGGCGCGTACGCTCTCGGGTACGGCGCGCACGTAGTCGGTGGCGGCGATGATGGGGCCGTCGGTTTGCGCCAGTACTTGAGCTAGCCAAGGTGTGTGTCCGCTTTCTTCGCAGGCCATGCCATCGCGCGCTAGCTCGCTCCAGCTGGTCACGCTAACCACATCCACATCCATACCCAGTTGCGCCAGTTGCTCGGCTGCCTTGATTACTTCGGTGAGGATAGCGCCAGAGCCTAATAAAGTCACTTTTGGCAATGATTTAGGGCTGTAGTCAAAGTATTTATTGCTCAAATAGCTATTATATTTATAGCAACCGCGTAGAACGCCTTCTTGCGCGTCTGCAGGCAGGTTAGGTTGCGCGTAATTCTCGTTCATCAGCGTGATGTAGTAGAAAACGTCTTTCTGTTCTACCAACATAGAGCGCATGCCTGCGTCCACAATCACAGCCAGCTCGCCTGCAAAGGCGGGGTCATAGGCTTTGCAGTTGGGGATGGTGGCGGCCACTAAATGGCTGGTGCCGTCTTGGTGCTGCAGGCCTTCGCCGCCCAGCGTGGTGCGGCCCGACGTAGCGCCCAGCAAGAAGCCACGTGCACGCTGGTCCGCTGCAGCCCATATCGCATCGCCCACGCGCTGAAAACCAAACATGCTGTAGTAAATATAAAACGGCAGCATGGCCAGGCCGTGCACGCTGTAGCTGGTGGCAGCGGCCGTCCAGCTGGCAATGGCACCGGCCTCGCTGATGCCTTCTTCCAGTATTTGGCCGTCCAGCGCCTCGCGGTAGCTCAGCACCGAGCCAATGTCTTCCGGTGCGTAGCGCTGGCCCACGCTGCTGTAGATGCCC
>JAYTPK010000323.1:0-34970 GCA_043747295.1 Polaromonas sp.
TGGGTATTGCGTTTGAAAATCAAGCCGAAGGTATGCTGGTTAGACACATTAAAAAACGTCAACGCCGAAATAGAGGCGTGAATGTCGATAGGGTCCAGGCCCGAGCGGAACACCCCGGCCTGCACGCCCCGCTCATACAGCTTTTGAATCGCTGAAATGGCCGGTACGTTGAGCTTTTGAATTTGCTTACTCTGCGCCAGATACTGGCCTTGGTTCATGTTTTCGGACATCACCAAGCGCACAAAATCTGGGTTGCTGTGGTGGTGGTCAAAGGTAAATGCGGCCAAACGACGCAATGCGTCTTCGGGCGGCAGGTCTTCCAGGTGCAGGGCGCTTTCAATGCTGCGCATGCGGCGGTAAGACTCCTCCAGCACCGCCAAATACAGGCCTTCTTTGCTAGCAAAATAGTAGTAGATCATGCGCTTGCTGGTCTGCGTGGCAGCAGCAATCTCGTCGATGCGCGCACCCGCCAAACCTTTGTGTGCAAACTCTGTGGTGGCCACTTGCAGTATGCCTGCCATAGTGCGCTCAGGGTCGTTGGTGCGGCTGGCGGCCACGGCCTGTAAGCTGGGCTTGGGTGTGCTCTTGACTGCACGCTTGACTGCACGCTTAGCAGGCGGGGGCACTGCCTTGGCTTGGCCAGGAGCTTTCTTGGCAGCAGGTTTACTTGAATGTACCGTTTGGTTCATTTTTAAAGTATAGACCTAATTGGCGTTTATTCCAAGGGCATGTTGATGTGCTGGATAACTGCCTGCGTGGCAGGCCGCACGCCGCGCCACCAGGCAAAAGCCTCAGCCGCTTGCTCCACCAGCATGCCTACGCCGTCGGCTACATGCACCACGCCTGCACTGCAGGCAAGGTGTAAAAACGGTGTGAGACCTTTGCCATAGGCTAGTTCATAGGCCAGCGCGCCGGGTGCAAACACACTGGCGGGCAGAGGCGGCAGCTCGGCGCGCAGGCTGGCGCTGGTGGCGTTAAACACCACGTCAAAGCTTTGGCCGTTCAATTCTTGGTAGGCAAAGGCGTGCACACTGCCGTGGCTGGCTACCAGAGCGGCCAGCTCGTGTGCTTTGTCTACGTTACGGTTAGCTAGCACCACCAGGGCGGGTTTTTCGGCCAAGATGGGCAGCAGCGCGCCGCGTGTAGCGCCGCCTGCACCCAAGATGAGCACACGCTTGCCAGCCAGCGGGCAGGCCAGGTTATGCAGCACATCGCGCACCAGGCCTATGCCGTCAAAGTTATCGGCCAGCACTTGCATGCCGTTGGCAGTGCGCTCAAATTTCAGTGCGTTGGCTGCGCCCACCAGTTGGGCACGTTCGCTGCGCTGGGTGGCGTAGGCAAAGGCGTCCAATTTGAAGGGCGCAGTCACGTTCAGGCCGCACACTGCGCCTGCTGATGTGTCAGCTACAAACGCATCCACCGTGCTGGCAAACCCGCCCAGTGGCGCTTCCAGCTTGGTGTAGACCATGTGGTGCCCAGCTGCTTGGGCAAACATGCCGTGGATGGTGGGCGATTTGCTTTGGGCAATCGGGTTGCCGATAACGGCGTAACGGTCTGGGTGCGTCATGGTTATGAGAATCTAATTACTATGAATTTAATAGCTAGTTGAGCAGTAAATACTTGGACTACAGGGGTATTTATTTCCTAAAACATGGGTTGAACATGCCTGCAGATGACCTAAACACTGTACAGCACGCCATCGCGCTGCAACTGCGCAATGCTGGCTGCGCAATACTGCAATGAGTACAAACAGAATTTTATTAATATTTGGTAGTTGAAATTTGATGCTGTCCAAATAGATTAAAACTCAAAAAAATACCAAACATCAATCACCTAAGCGCTACACTCAATTGAAAATTTACTAACTCCAGACATAAGGCGAGAAATTTATGGGCATCAAGGTACTTAACCTATTTGGTGTTACTGGCAGAATTTTCAGCGCAGTTTTTGGGCATTTCCGTTGGCAATTGCCAAGCTGGCTTGGGTGGGTGGTGGCTCAGGTGCTGCGTGCCGGGCATTATTTGTGGCAAAAGGTGCGCGCAAAGCCTAAAGTCACGCTCATCTTGCTGGTCGCTGCAGCTGCGCTTGCGGGCAGCTCCTGGTGGAGCTATCAATGGTGGAAAGCCCAACCTAAGCCGTTTGAGGCGACGTTCATAGTCACCGAACCGGCTCGTACACGAATCGAAGAGGAAAATTTCAGTATTACTCCCCTCGTGGTGCGATTCAACGCATCAGTAGCCCCACTGGCGGCAGTAGGAAAAGTAGTGACGGAAGGTTTGAGTACGGATCCCTTGCTTGAGGGCACTTGGACGTGGAGGAATGATCGAGAGTTGCAGTTTGCGCCGCGCGCTGACTGGTCTGTTGGCGAGCTTTATAAGGTGAGTTTAGGGGCTGCCGCATTTGCACCCCAAGCGCGATTGGCACAAAGGGAGTTCAGCTTCAAAACAGCTCCCTTCATAACGAAGATGACTAAAAGTGATTTTTATCAAGACTCGCGTGACCCGGCGCTAAAGAAAGGCGTGTTTGAACTTAATTTCAGCTTTCCAGTAGACCCCGCTGAGTTGGAAAAGCGGCTGAACCTAGAGATAGATCAGGGTGAAAAACCAAACGCCATTGCAGCATTGATTAGCCTCAAAGTTGCACCGAAATTTACCGTGAGCTATGACAAGCTCAAACTTAACGCCTATGTGCACTCCGCAGCCTTACCGTTACCCAAAGAGCGCAGCGCGCTGACGCTAACTATCGCCAAGGGGCTGAAGTCTGCACGCGGTGGCAATGCCACCGATGTTGATTTCAAGCAATCAATCACAGTCCCCTCACTCTACAGCCTGCAAGTCAATGAGGTGAGCCCGACAATTGCCAGCAACGAGCGCTACGAACCAGAGCAGGTTTTACTGGCAGTGTTCTCCGCCACGGTGCATGAGAAAGAGATGGTGGCTGCCACCAAGGCCTGGCTGCTGCCGGTGCATAACCCCAAAACGCCCAAAGACGAGCGAGATAGCCCCTACGAATGGGGTGATCAAGCCGACATTACTGCCGAAGCGCTCAAACAAAGCACCAAATTGACGCTGGAGCCGATAGCCAGCGAGATTGAATGGACAGCAGCGCACAGTTTTAAATACAAGGCCGATGTGGGGCGATTTATGTATGTGCAGATTGACAATAAAGTCAAAAGTTTTGGTGGTTACCTGCTTGCCAATACACAAAGCTTCATTATCAAGGTGCCGCCATATCCATCAGAGCTAAAAATTTTGAGCGACGGCGCGTTACTAGCACTCAGTGGTGAGAAAAAAGTAGCCACCATGGTGCGTGATTTGCCAGGTCTGCGTGTAGAAATAGGGCGGGTGTTGCCTGGGCAACTCCAGCATCTGATGTCGCAGACAAAAGGCAGTTTTGCCAATCCTAATTTTGAAGGCTCTTTTGGACAAGACAATTTAGCTGAGCGATTTGAGAAGAAGATCAAACTTTCAACTTTGCCTGGAAAACCGCATTACGAAGCGATTGATCTGGGTGAGTATCTAAACGGCAGCACAGACCGTAAAGGCGTTTTTTTGCTGACCCTGCAGGGTTATGACCCCAAGAAAGAAGAAGCTGAGCAGATAGCCAATGAAAAAGCCAAAGCCGACAAGTTCACAGCCCGGCAAGAGCCGGTAGCGCAGAGTGAGAGTGAAGAGGGCGCTAGCCCGGAAAGCGAGGGTGAGCAGCAGTCCGATCCCTCGTCCATGATCGAGCGCCGACTGGTGCTGGTAACGGATCTGGGCGTGATCATTAAAAAATCTACCGATGGCACCCAAGACGTGTTTGTACAGTCGATCTACGGTGGTGCACCTGTAGAAGGTGCCAGCGTTGAAATCGTGGCAACTAATGGTTTGACGATTGCAACGCAGGTAACCGATGCGACGGGTCGCGCAAGGTTCAGCAAGATCGAGGGCGCCACCCGAGAAAAGGCGCCACTCTTAGCCATCATCAAAAAAGGCAATGACCTGTCTTTTATGCCGCTTAACCGTAACGACCGCAATCTGGACTACTCACGCTTTGATGTGGGTGGCGAGCGTAACGCACGCAGTGCACAGCAACTCAATGCTTTTCTGTTCAGCGATCGCGGAATTTACCGCCCTGGGGAGACGATGAAGATCGGCATGATTGTAAAAACTGCCGACTGGGGTAACCAAGCGGCAGGTTTGCCGCTGGAGGCTGAGGTGCTGGACGCGCGCGGACTGGTGGTCAAGCGCGAGCGTATCAAGTTGCCCGCAGGTGGCTTTACCGAGCTGTCGCACACTACGCAAGATACATCGCCCACGGGAAACTGGTCGGCTAACTTGTACATCGTCAAAGATGGCAAACCTGGCTCGTTGATCGGCTCTACTTCAGTGCGCGTACAAGAGTTTCAGCCTGACCGTATGAAGGTGCAGGCACGGCTATCGCAAGATGCGGGTGACGGCTGGGTGTCTCCCAAAGACTTGAAAGGCATTGTCAATGCCCAAAACCTGTTTGGCACTACGGCAGAAAAGCGGCGTGTAGAAGCCTCTATTACGCTTAGTCCCACATTTCCTTCTTTTAACGGTCACGCTGGCTACAAGTTTTACGATCCACTCAGAGCGAAAGAAAGTTATAACGAAACACTGGCGCAAAGCAGTACCAACGAGAAAGGCGAAGTAGAGCTGGATTTAGGCTTGGGTAAATATGCCAAAGCAACTTACCGGCTGCATCTGCTAACCCAAGTGTTTGAACCCGAGGGAGGTCGTGCGGTGTCTGCAGACACTACTGCCATGGTGTCAGAGCTGCCGTATTTGGTAGGTTTTAAGCCTGATGGGGAATTGAATTATGTGTCGCGTGCGAGCAAGCGCATAGTCAACCTGATCGCAATAGACCCGAAGGCTCAACGCATGGCGGTAAACGGCCTGAAGCTGCAATTGCAGGAGGTGAAGTTCGTCAGCGTGCTGGCCAAGCAGGCTAACGGTACGTATAAATATGAGTCAAAGAAAAAAGAAGTATCCGTAAGCGACATTCCACTGAGTGTGTCCGTCGCAGGTTACGACTTGACAATAAACACCAATACCCCTGGTACCTTTGCCTATGTGCTTCGTGATGAGGCGGGCGTGGAGATCAATCGGGTAGAGTACACAGTGGCCGGTAAAGCCAACGTTAGTCGTTCTTTGGAGCGCAATGCCGAGCTACAGCTTGCACTCAACAAAAAAGACTACTCACCGGGGGAGGACATTGAAGTTTCCATCAAAGCACCTTACACAGGCGCAGGCTTGATTAGCATTGAGCGGGACACGGTCATCACGCACCAGTGGTTCAAGGCTGACACGACAGCCAGCACCCAGCGCATCAAATTGCCCGCCAACTTTGAAGGTAATGGCTATGTCAGCGTGCAGTACATCAGAGACCCGGGGTCAGACGAAATTTTTATGAGTCCGCTGTCCTATGGCGTGGTGCCTTTTGCTACTAGCTTGGACAAGCGTACGAATAAACTGACTTTGACCTCACCCGAACTGGTGAAAGCAGGCCAGGTCGTCAAGATGAAACTGGCAGCCAACAAACCTACCCGGGCCGTAGTGTTTGCGGTCGATGAAGGTATTTTGCAAGTGGCCCGTTACCAAGCGCCCGAACCACTCAAACAGTTTTATGCCAAGCGGGCACTGGAGGTGCGCACATCCCAAATTTTAGACATGATCTTGCCGGAGTTTAAAAAGGTGATGGCCGCTGCAGCACCTGGCGGTGATGCCGAAAGTTTGCTCGGCCGTAACCTGAATCCGTTTAAACGCCGCAAAGATGTACCTGCCGTGTACTGGTCGGGCATTGTGGAGGTCAATGGTGAGCGCGAGTTCTCGTATACCGTGCCCGAGAGTTTCAATGGCTCCCTGAAAGTGTTCGCACTCGCAGTAAATGACGACACCATCGGCATCGCGCAAGGTAAAACGGTGGTGCGAAGTGATTTTGTTATTGCACCTAATATGCCCGTCGCCGTAGCACCAGGCGATGAATTTGATGTTAGTGTAGGCGTGACCAATAGCGTAAAAGGTTCGGGTAAAGCGCTACCAGTTACGCTTACGGCCAATTTGCCTGCGGGCATCGAGGTGGTGGGTGAAAAAGTAGTCACGCTGCAAATTGATGAGTTGCGTGAACAGGTGGCGCATTTTCGCTTTCGCGCCAGGGAGGTATTGGGCTCAGCTGGCATTAGTTTTAGCGCCACTGGCGGTGCTAAGACCTCCAAACTTACCAGTGATGTCAGTGTTCGACCGTCTGCACCCTACCGCACGGTCATCAGTATCGGTTCATTCACAAAAAATGCAGATGTGCCTATCAAAGGCGAGATGTTTGCCGAGCTACGCAAGTCCAGCGCTAGTGTGTCCGTAGTGCCATTGGGTTTGGCGACGGGCTTGGGTGCTTACCTGGCAGACTATCCTCACCTGTGTACCGAGCAGTTGACCAGTCGTGCGTTTGCCGATTTGATTCTGGCCAAGCGACCAGAGCTAAAACTCAATCCTGCAATCAGCGACAACACTTACGTCAGCCGCATCACCAATGTGCTGCGCTCCAGGCAAAACGCCGACGGCGGCTTTGGCCTATGGCAAGCGGGAGTACAGGCCGATGTTTTTGCCACCGTGCATGCAGTGCATTGGCTGATTGAGGCCAAGGAACGCGGTGAACCCGTGCCAGCCGACTTGATGCAGCGCAGTATGGACTGGCTCACGCAGTATGCTGCCAGCCCCACGCAGGATACCGATGTGGGCTTGGGTGGCCTGGCCTTGCTACGCAATCGTGCTTACGCTGCGTACCTACTTACCCGCACAGGTATGGTCACCACACCCATTGTTGCCAGTTTGCGCGAAGTATTAAATTCTCGCTTCGGTGCTGGCAGCAAGGCGGACTTGGTCTGGCAAGATGATGTGGCTGCGACCTATCTTGCCGCGAGCTACCAGCTGCTAAAACAGGAAAGTACGGCAGCCGATCTAATTGGTCGCTCAGTCAAAGCACTGGGCAACGACAGCAAAACCCTAGGTTGGGGCTACTACTACGACACCACCGTGCGTGATGCGCAGATGCTTAATATCTTGGCCCGCCATTTCCCGAAAAGAGCCAAGGCACTACCTGCAGCAACTTTACTCGCTATTACTAAGCCGCTTCAGGATAACCGCTACAACAGTTTGTCATCGGCGTATTTAATGCTGGCGTTGGACGCCTACGTTACTGTATTGGGCCCAGATGCTGCAGCCAAGTTGACCATGAGTGAGGTGGATGCCAAAGGTGTAGCAACCGCCCTGGGTGCCAGCGAGGGGATCGTACGTCGCTCTAACTATAGCTTGGCTGCCAAGCAGCTGCGTTTTAGCAATGATGGTGATCTGAATGCTTACTACGCCGTGGTGGAGGCCGGTTTTGACCGTAACCCACCAACCACCGAACTCAAGCAAGGTATGGAAGTTTTGCGTGAGTATGTGGACAAGCAAGGCCAGGCTTTGACCAGCGTGAAGGTGGGCGATGAAGTGTTGGTCCGCTTGCGCTTTCGTGCCTTAGACCGTGGTGCGATCAGTAACGTAGCGCTTACCGACCTGCTGCCAGGTGGTTTTGAGCCCGTGATCAATGAGCGCGCGCAAGGTGAGCCCCCCAAAGATAAAAATAAACCCTATCTTCGTATCGGTAGTAACAGCGGTTGGGGGGCAGAATTTGCCGATGTACGCGAAGACCGCGTGGTGCTGTATGGCACGGTGGACACAAACATGAGCGAGTTTGTCTACCGCATTCGCGCCACCAATGCGGGCACGTTTATTGTGCCGCCAGCCTACGGTGAGTCGATGTATGAGCGCAGCATCCAGGCGCGCTCTGCTGCAGGAAAAATCACGGTGGAGCGCGTGGCAAAAAAGT
Organism: Polaromonas sp.; assembly: GCA_043747295.1. Lineage (GTDB taxonomy): Bacteria > Pseudomonadota > Gammaproteobacteria > Burkholderiales > Burkholderiaceae_C > JAAFIP01. The sequence goes on from JAYTPK010000323.1 coordinate 7,870, forward strand.
AAAACTATGAAGTTGCTCGTGCGCTCACGGTGGGCTATAGCTATTGCGTTGGGCCTGATGGTTTTGATGGGCTTGCGCCTGGCACCCAAACCGGCATTGGCTGAGCATTGGCCGTCATCCACCGCTATTTATGCGCAGGACGGTAGCTTGTTGCGCATGAGTCTGGCCAGTGATGGGCAGTACCGTGTCTGGACTCCGCTGGAGAAGATGCCAGTGCGTTTGGTGCAAGCCGTTCAGCTTTATGAAGACCAGTGGTTTGCTTGGCATCCGGGCATTAACCCCGTGGCGCTGGTACGTGCGGCACTTACTACCGCCAGCGGGGCACATAAACAAGGCGCTTCTACGCTAACGATGCAACTAGCACGAAAAATGTATGCACTCAATACCCGAACGGTGACAGGTAAATTTCAACAAATTACCTACGCCCTGTGGCTGGAGGCACGTTATTCCAAGCGCGAGATATTGCAAGCTTATTTGAATATCGCACCCTATGGCCGCAACGTGGAGGGTGTGGGTGCTGCCAGCTTGGTGTTCTTTCATACGGCGGCGGAGCGGTTGACGGTGGCGCAAATCATGGCACTGGCGGTGATACCGCAAAACCCGCGTGCCCGCAATCCAGCGGTGCAGGCACTGGTGCCCTTGAGTGCCATCAAGCCTCACCAGACGCAACAGGCTGCGCGTGCGCGCCTATGGAAGCGCTGGGTGGTAGCCCATCCGGCAGATGCCGCTATGGGCGCGGACGCATTGGCTGAGGTTAAGCTTTATGCGCCGAGCGCAATGCCCTTTAAAGCGCCGCATTTAGCTGACCTGTTGTTGCAAAAAAGCGCAGCAATACCAACCACAGGTGCCAATCGTTACCTTACTACCGCGTTAGGACCAGCGTTTCAACATACTCTGGAGCGGAGCATTGTGCAGGCAGTGGCTGCCCAGTCCCATATGGGTGTGCACAATGCAGCTGCTCTTTTGGTAGAGGCGACAACGGGAGATATCAAGGCCTATGTGGGGTCGGCTAACTACTTTGATGCCGGCATTGAGGGTCAGGTCAATGGGGTTACGGCTAAACGCTCACCGGGCTCTGCTCTAAAGCCTTTGGTGTATGCATTGGCGGTAGACCAAGGGTTAATCCATCCGCGAAGTGTACTTAAGGATGCGCCTATAACCTTTGGTCCTTTTACCCCCGAGAACTTTGACGGCCGCTTTGTAGGGCCTATCTCCGCGCAGGACGCACTGGTGCGCAGCCGCAATGTGCCCGCAGTGTCCTTGGCTGCCCAATTGAACGCACCCAGCTTGCATAGCTTTTTAGAATCTGCGGGAGTGTCTCGCCTAAAGAGCGAGCGGCACTACGGCTTGGCGTTGGCGCTAGGTGGTGCAGAGGTGTCAATGGAAGAGCTGGCTGGTTTGTATGCTACTCTGGCTAACAAGGGGCGGTACACCCCGGTGCGCTACACCACTGATGTGCAGCCAACGCAGTTGCCTCAACTGATCAGCGAGGAGGCTGCGTTTATCACCCTGCGCATGCTGGAGCAAAACCCCCGGCCTGACACGCAGTTGCCCGCCTCTCCCCCCACCGCTTGGAAAACCGGGACATCGTGGGGATTTCATGATGCGTGGACGGCCGGTGTGGTGGGCAACTATGTGCTGGTTGTGTGGGTGGGTAACTTTGACAACACCGCCAACCCTGCCTTTGTTGGTATTCAGACCGCTGCACCGCTTTTTTTGCGTATTGCAGATAGTTTGCGTGCGCAAGGTTTGGTTAGCGCGCCGCAGGTACTACCGCCCGCAGGCGTACGCCAGTTGGAAGTTTGTGCGGCCAGTGGTGATCTGCCCAATGCAGCATGTCCACAGTTAGCCAATACCTGGTTCATTCCAGGTAAATCGCCCATCCGGGTGAGTACGTTGCACCGCGCGGTGTGGGTGGACGCACAAGGGCAGGCGGCATGTGCAGGACAACCTGGTGCCCAGCTTCAAGTGTTTGAGTTTTGGCCTAGCGAGCTGGCTTTGTTGTTTCGCCAAGCGGGCTTGCCACGCCGCGTCGCACCACGCGAGCTTATTTGCAACAACGCTACGCCGCTAGCTTCTAACGATGAGCCGCCGCGCATCACCTCGCCCCAGCTTGGCGCGGTGTACCAACTTCGCCTAGGGCGCAATGCCCAAGTTCCGCTGGTGGCCGATGCAGCCTCACCTATGCGAAATATTTTTTGGTTCGCGAATAATGCGTTTCTAGGGAAAACTCAGGGTGGGCAGGCGCTGCTATGGACACCTCCCGCATCAGGCGGTTACACCCTGCGCGCGGTGGATGAGGCCGGTGCCAGCGATTCGCGCCAGTTAGCCGTGGAATTTATCAGCTAATTTCTAGGCTTGCGGTGCATACAGCACCCCGTCAGTTTGCAACGTTTCAATCTCGCCAGCGCTGTACCCTAAGCTGCCAGCAATTTCTGCATTGTGTTGCCCCAAGGTCGGCGCAGGGCCGCTAGGCGAGGTGTCGCAGTCTGAGAACCTGAATGGCAAGTTAGGCAGTTTGATTTTGCCTGCCGTGGGGTGGTGTTGCTCCACCACCATGCCGCGTGCCAGGGTTTGCGGGTCGCTCAGCACTTGGTCTATGGTTTGCACGGGCGCGGCAGGCACGCCCGCAGCATCAAGCTGGGCGCAGCAGTTGCGTACGCTGACTTGCGCCATCGTCCACGCGCGCACTTTAGCCAAGATGCTGTCACGCTGGGCGTTGCGCCCTGCGCTGCTGTGCAGGGTGGTGTCGGCTGCATAGGCATCGCCACCTATCAGCTTGGCCAGTGCCTTCCAGGTGTCAGTCATTTGCGCGGCGATCACCAGGTAGCCATCTTGCGCTGCAAACACGCCGTACACAGTGCTTTGTGGCAGGTCGTGCCCGGTTTGTACAGGCAGTTCGCCGCTGAGTAAATAGCTTTGCGCGGCAAAGTCGTGCATCGACACCATGCAGTCGTACAACGCCAAGTCGATATGCTGACCGCGCCCGCTTTTGACGCGGCCCAGCAGCGCGGCGCAAATGGCCGACACGCCATGCATGCCAGCGTACATGTCGGCAATGGGCATGCGAAACAGCGGCGGCGGCTCGCCTGGCACGCCAATCAGCGACATTGCGCCACTCTTGGCCTCGGCTATCAAACCAAAGCCTGCACGGTGCGCGTCGGGCCCGGTGTGGCCGTAGGCAGAGACAGAACAGTAGACTAATTTCTCATTGCGCTTACTTAGCTTGTCGTAGCCCAAACCTAGCTTGACGAGTGCGCCCGGGCGGTAGTTTTCTACAAACACATCGGCGCTATCGGTGAGCTTGTGCATGAGCTCTAGGCCACGCGGGTCGCGCAGGTTAATGCACAGGCCTTGTTTGCCCATGTTTTGCTGCATAAAGTAGCCGCTTTGCCCGTTGACTTGGGTCGGGCTGGCGCGGCCAGCGTCACCTTCGGTAGGGCGTTCTACCTTGATCACTTGTGCGCCCATGGCGCTTAAGCAGCGCGATATGTGCGGGCCTGCCAAAAAGTGGCTGTAGTCGATAACGCGAATGCCGTCTAGGGGTTTATTTTGCATGTTTACCTATCAAATATGCTTGTAGTCCAAGTATTTACTGCTCAGACAGCTATGAAATTTATAGTTTTAAGGGAATAAAGAATTTTTAAAATGTACCTGGCCTGCGCGGAATTATCAGCTTGTGCACACCCTTTTGCACCACTTGGCCATGCTGATTAATCAGCTCGCTAGGCAGCACGACGATGCCCCAACCGGGGCGGCTGTTAGAAGTGCGCAGGCCTGTGACGCTAAAGCGCACATGCACCATGTCGTCAATTTTAATAGGCAGCACAAAGGCCCAGTCCCAGCCCAACGACATGCCGGGCACGAAGCGGTAGTCGCTTTGGGTCTTTAGCCCATCGGCGATCGACAAACCCAGCAACCCGTGCGCCACGCGGGTGCCAAAGGGTGTGGTTTTGGCGTATGCCTCGTCGATGTGCACAGGGGTGAAGTCGCCAGTGAGCTCAGCATACGCGTTGATGCGTGCCTCGGTGACGGTGTAGCTGGGGCTGGTGCACTTGTCGCCTTCGGCGGCATCGTCCCAGTATTTCTCGGGCGTGGTTGGCGTGTGGTGGGCAGGCATTTTATAAAGCCCGTGGGTCAATGCTGCGTGCTTGGGCTACAGCACCAGGGGCCGCTTGCATCAGCTCTACCGCTAGTCCGTCAGGCAGCTGCAGCCAGTTACGGCCTTGGGGCAGCTGTGTCACGTTAAACGCTTGGGCCGCTAGCAGAGCAGCCTCGAGGTCGTTGACCATGATGCCGATGTGCGCTAGCCAGCCGCTGTCGTTGCTGGGCGCGTAGCTTGCATCGGGTGCGGCCATCAGCTGCATGCCGCCAATGGTCCAGTATTGCTGCGGCTTATCGGGCGTGCCGTCTACCTCGCGCAGCGTGTGGCCTAGCACTTGGCTAAAAAATTGGATATGCCAGTGGATATCTTGCACACGAATGGCAATGTGTTCTACATACGATGTGGTGGCGGGTGTCATGCAGATGCTCGGTTTAATTAGAGGGTAAGTTTTTTTCGATGCCTTGAATGCAAGCCAGCAAGGTGCTGTTAACCGGTGTGGGCACGCCGTGCTGCAAGCCCAGTTGCACCACTGCACCGTTGATAAAGTCTATCTCGGTGCGCACGCCGCGCTCAAGCGTTTGCAAAATCGACGCTTTAAAGTCAAATGGCAGCCCTGCGCCCGCCTTGCGCCAGGCGGCGGCTGGGTCAATGATGCTGGTGCGAATGCCTTTGGCTTTGGCAATCGCCATCGCCTCGGCCACGGCAGCCACGGCCACGGCCTGCAGCTGCGGCATTTGGTACAAATCGCCGTAGGCCAAGCGCGTGATGCCGCTGAGCGCACCCGTGGCCACATTGATAAACAGCTTGTCCCAAATCGTGCCCAAGATGTTGTCGCTTACCGTGGTGTGCAAACCTGCAGCGTTAAACGCATCGGCAATGGCTGCGATGCGCGGTGTGATGCTGCCATTAAGCTCGCCCATGTGTGTGTCTTTGCCTACATGCCCACAGATCACGTGGCCGGGTGCAATCATCTGCCCGCCGCAATAGGTTTTGCCTGCCAATACGCGCTGCGCGCCTACCAGGCTGCACAAAATATCTTCATGCCCCAGGCCGTTTTGCAACGACAGCACAGTGGTGTGCGGCCCTACCAAGCCCATGGCAGCGCTTACCGCAGCGTGTGTTTGCGCAGATTTGACCAGCACGATCATGCAGTCCACGCTGTGTTGGCCTTGTGCCAAAGCTTCTTGCGCGCTCAGCGCAGCACGTGCGCGCACCACACGATCCACCCCAGCGGTGCGCAGCACCAAGCCGCGCTGGTGGATAGCATCGACATGCGCCTTATTGCGTGTGATCAACAGCACATCATGCCCCGCCTCGGTCAGTACTCCACCGATGGCACTGCCCAAAGCCCCGGCACCTACTACTGCAAATTTCAACGTGTACTCCTTATGAACCGTTTAGTACATAAATATAGATGGTAGCACTGCATTTTGCTAGCCCAGGGGTTAACTAGGAGATATGCGTTATGGGGTGGTTTGATGGTCTATTTTTAGATTTAAATTTTGATCATAAGGTTGATATATCAATTAAATACTGCTCAAGCAGCTATAAAATTAGTAGTGTCTACAAACTTAGGTATCATCTGATCACTATGCAAATCGTAGACGTTGTCATCGTAGGTGGCGCTGCTATTGGCAGCTCGGCGGCCTATTTTTTGGCAGCTAACCCGGGCTTTACAGGCTCCATTTTGGTGCTGGAGCAAGACTTTAGCTATGCGCGCAGTGCTACGGCGTTATCTGCAGCGTCGATACGGCACCAGTTTTCTACACCTGACAACATTCGCATGTCGCAGTTTGGCACACAGTTTATTCGCCACATTGCAGACTATCTGGCCGTGGATGGACAGGTACCCGATGTGGGCTTTCAAGAGCGAGGATATTTGTTTTTAGCCTCTAGCGCAGGGCAGGGTGTGTTGCAAGCTAACCATGCAGTGCAACGCCATTGCGGTGTGGATGTGGCGCTGCTGACACCAGCGCAGTTGCAGGCGCGGTTTGCGTGGCTAGCTACGTTTGATCTCAGTGCAGGGTCGTTAGGCCTGTCGGGCGAAGGCTGGTTAGACGCGTATGGGCTCATGCAGGGCTTTAAAAGAAAAGCCGTGTCGTTAGGTGTGCAATACCAACAAGCACAGGTGGTGGGTGTGCAGCGGCAAGGGCGGCGTGTGCAGCAGCTTGAGCTGGCCGATGGTTCGCACATTAGCTGCGGCATGGTAATCAACGCAGCGGGCACAGGCGCAACTGCATTGGCCCGCAGCGCAGGTATTGCACTGCCAGTGCAATCGCGCAAGCGCTGCGCTTTTTATTTCACCTCACCTGCGCGGCTGCCCGGTTGCCCACTGGTGATAGACCCCAGCGGCGCTTATTTTAGACCTGAGGGCGAAGGCTTTATTTGCGGCATATCACCGCCCAAAGACAATGACCCGGAGTGCTTTGATTTTGAGGTGCAGCATGACTTGTTTGACGATGTGCTGTGGCCCCTGCTGGCTGCGCGTGTGCCAGGCTTTGAGGCTGTGCGGGTGCAGCGCGCGTGGGCGGGGCATTACGATGTCAACACCCTAGACCACAACGTGATTTTGGGTGTCCACCCGGATGTTGACAACCTTCTGTTTGCCAATGGCTTCAGTGGCCACGGCATGCAGCAGTCGCCCGCTGTGGGCCGTGCATTGTCTGAGCTGGTGGTGCATGGCGGCTACCGCACGCTAAACCTATCAGCCTGTGGTTGGCATCGGGTAATCGACAATCAACCGATGCTAGAAGTCAACGTAGTGTGAGGCTGCCAGAGGCAACTACATCACCCGGTTAAACCACCACATCGACAACACCCCTGCCATCAGCGCAAACAATGCACCTGCTAAGGCCAGCAAAGCGGTAATTTCGGTTTCTTTTTTCTCTACCGTCAGGCGTGATGACAGCTTGCTGTAGACCTTTTTTAGGTCTTCGGCAGTGCCTGCATAAAAGTACTCGGCATGGGTGCGGGCAGAAATAGCTTTTAAGCTGTCTTCGTCCAGGCGCACGCGCATCGACCAGCCCTCAAAGCCAATCGTTTCGCCGTCTTTGGTACCAATGCCCACGGTATACACACGCACACCTTTGTTGGCGGCCAATTGTGCGGCCTCCAGTGGGTCTACCCCGGTAGTGCGCTGCCCATCGGTTAGCAAAATGATGGCAGCTGATGCATAGCTGCCCGGTGGCACAGGCGGTATGTCTTTGGCCGCAGCAGACTTTGCCGTTTTATCGGCAGAGCCTAGTGGCTTGCCAGTGGTGGCGTTGCCGTATTGCATTTGTGCCAAATCAATGCCAGCATTAGGAAACAGTGTAGACAGTGACACCACGATGCCGTTGCCGATGGCAGTGCCGCGCTGCATTTGAAAACGGTCGATTGCTGTGACTAAATCTTCGCGGTTAACCGTGGGCGGTTGTACTAACGATGCCGTGCCTGCAAAGGCCACAATGCCCACTTTGACTGAGCGCGGTAAGTCGGTTAAAAAAGCCTTGGCTGCGTTTTGTGCGGCCACCAATCTGTTGGGTAGCACGTCGGTGGCGCGCATCGAGCCCGATACGTCCATGGCCAGCATGATGGTTTCTTGCTGCATGGGCAGTGTGACCACCGCCATAGGCCGCGCCGCAGCCAATAGCAGCATGGCCAGGGCCAGCAGCATCAGCAAGGGCGGCACGTGCCGCTTGATACGGCTTTGTCTACCCGCAGCTGCCCTCACCATCGCCACATGGCTAAATTGAACAGCGTGCTTAACTTTGCGCCGCAGCAGCCACACATACAACACCACCAGCAGTGGCACCAAAACCATTAACCACAATAATTGAGGCCAAACAAAAGTCATGCCGCCTCCTTGGCGTGGTGTATGCTGCCCGCCGCGCCACGCGCGCGCTGGCGGCGCAGGTGGTTAAAGCGCACGATGGTGTCTAGCACCGAAGCGTCCGTGGATAGCTCTAGCCCGTCTACGCCCGCGCGGGCCAAGCCAGTGGATAAGTCGGCCTCGCGCTGGGCTGCAAGCTCTTCAAAACGGATGCGAAATTTCTTGTCATGCATATCTACCCAAACCTGCTCGCCCGTTTCGGGGTCTTGCAGCGTGACCATGCCAATGTCGGGTAGCGCCATCTCAGCCGGGTCTATCAGGCGCACGGCAATCACCTCATGGCGCTGGGCTAGGGCGCTCAAGGGCTTTTCCCAGCCGGGTGCGCTGATAAAGTCAGACACCACAAAAACCAAGCTGCGCCGTTTGATGTGCGCCTGCGCGCCGTTGATTAAGTTGCCCAGTTGCGTGGCCCGCGCCTGTAGCGCTGGCTTTGCGGGCGGGGCCTTGTGGCTGAGCAATTGGTGCAAAAGATGCAGCACATGCAGCCGCCCACCGCGCGCAGGTATGACGGTGTCAACTTGGTTGCTGTACAGCAGTGCACCTACTTTGTTGCCATGCCGCGTTAGCAAGCGCGACAACACACCCACAAACTGGGCCAGCACGTCACGCTTGCGTATATCGTGTGAGCCAAAATCTACAGACGCGCTCAGGTCGAGTAAAAACCAAGCGTTGACCTCACGGTCCTCGGTAAACTGGCGCACATAAGGCACCTGCATGCGTGCGGTCACATTCCAGTCGATATGGCGCACATCGTCATGGTGCTGGTATTCACGCAGGTCAGCCAGGTCTAGCCCCGCACCGCGAAACAGCGTTCTGTAGTCGCCTTGCAGAAAACCGTCTAAACGGCGGATGACCGTCCATTCCAGTTGCTTTAATAGTTGCTCGGCGTTTTGCATGGCAGTTTTTTTATGCGCTGGCAGTCTCAGTGCTGGCAACCAGCGGCGCGGAGCGCGCACCCTGACTTTCATAGTGGCTGATCGGCTTAGCAGGGACCGCCACTTTAGCCATGATGGTTTTAACGATTGCGTCTGGCGTCATGCCTTCGCTAAGCGCCTCGTACGACAGGGCAATGCGGTGGCGCAGCACATCGGGCACCAGGTCGGCCATGTCTTCGGGCAGGGCGTAGCGGCGCCCGCGCATCAGCGCCAGCGCGCGTGCGCCTTCGGCCAGGCCAATGGTGGCGCGTGGGCTAGCGCCGTAGGTGATAAAACGGGCGATGTCTTTGATGCCATGCTTGTCAGGGTTGCGTGTAGCGCTGACCAAGCGCACAGCGTATTGCACCAGCGAGGAGTCTAGGTACACAGCGCGGCATTCTTTTTGCAGCGCGGCCAGTTGTTCTAGGCTGCCCACAGCGCCGATGTGGATGGGCGCACCAATCACGCGTTCTACGATTACTGCCTCCTCATCTTCGCTGGGGTAGTCCACCAGCACTTTCATCATAAAACGGTCAACTTGCGCCTCGGGCAGGGCATAGGTGCCTTCGGTTTCAATCGGGTTTTGTGTGGCCATCACTACAAACGGTGAGGGCACGGCATGCGACTGCCCAGCAATAGTGACTTGCCGCTCTTGCATGACCTCTAGCAGCGCGCTTTGCACTTTGGCCGGTGCACGGTTAATCTCATCTGCCAGCAGCAGGTTGGCAAACACGGGGCCTAAAGTGGTGCTAAATTCGCCAGTTTTTTGGTTGTAAACGCGTGTGCCGATCAAATCAGAGGGCACTAAGTCGGGCGTAAACTGGATGCGCTTAAAACTGCCTTGGATAGCCAGAGCTAAGGTTTTGACAGTAAGTGTTTTAGCCAAGCCTGGTACGCCCTCTACCAGCAAGTGGCCTTGCGCTAATAGCGCTACCATCACACGCTCTAAAAACTTGTCTTGTCCTACAACCTGGCGTTTGACTTCGTAGAGAATTTTTTCCATCAACTCGCCGCTGTGGGGGCTGTGTGTGCTCATCATGTTTCCTTTACTGCATGTGGGTTGACTATGGGTGCCCTGCTAAAACGGTGGCATGCCAGCGGCAGAGGCGGCGTTTTCAATGGGCACGGCAAAGCCAATGCCAATAAAAGTACGCTGCTTAGCGGGGTTCAAAATACCTGTCACTATGCCCACCACTTCGCCCTCGGCGTTCACCAGTGGGCCACCAGAATTGCCAGGGTTAGCGGCTGCATCAAACTGAATCAGATTGGTCAAGTCATCGCCACTTTCGGGCGATTTAAATCTGCGTTTTAAACCCGACACCACGCCGCTGGACACCGATGGCCCTATGCCAAACGGAAACCCCACTGCGGCCACCAGATCGCCGGGCTTGAGGTTGGCCGTGCTGGCCAGCGCGGCAGCGGTTAAATCATCGGGGATTTTGTGTGCCTGCAACACAGCCAAGTCATCTTTGGCCTGCACGCTGGTCACGTGCGCGGTGCTGGTCAGGCCGTCCATAAAGGTCACTTCCAAGCGGTCGGCTTTTTGCACGACGTGCAAATTCGTCAAGATAATGCCCTTGTCAACGATCACCACGCCAGTGCCTACGCCAAACTGCTCTTCGGGTAACAAGTTGCCCTTTTTGTCGCGTGGCGTGACAAAGCTGCGCACCATCACCACCGAAGGAATAATCTGCTCGTATGCGCGTGCTGCGGGTGAAGGCACAGGCACAGTTTGCAAGGCATGCTTGACCGCGTTGTCAATATCTTCCTGGCTGAGTGACTGCGCTGGAGTTTGCAAGAACGTGAAGACGCCCAACACCCCGGCCATCAACAGCACGCCCAGTGCAAATGCGCTGCCGCGCGGCCTGCGCCCAAGCCAAGACGATATGACAGATCGAATGCGTTGCCAACGCGATGTAGGCTGGCTAAATATGGGCTGCGAAGGCATGTGCTGCGCAACCGGGGGTGGCACCTGCGATGCAGACGGCGCTTGTCCGTGCATATCAGCGCTGCGGACCGTGGCGGTGCTGCTAGAGCGGCTATAAAGCGCAGGGCGTTTCATCGGGTTGCCTGTGTAATACCTCTGAACTGGTTCTACGTTAGCATGAAATGGCGTTTCTTGTTTTAGGGTTTTGCGCTTACGCGCCCATCACCCCCCGATACCACTGGTGAAAATGCTCCATGCCGTCTTCCATCGGTGTTTGGTAAGGCCCAGACTGCGAATCCCCTCGCGCCAATAAAGCTTGTCTTCCAGCGTCCATGCGCAGGGCAATCTCGTCGTCTTCTACGCAGGTTTCCATGTAGGCGGCTTGTTGCGCTTCAATAAACTCACGCTCGAATGCGGCAATTTCTTCGGGGTAGAAAAACTCCACCATGTTGAGCGTTTTTTGTGGGCCTTGGGGGAACAGGGTGCTGACTACCAACACATGCGGATACCACTCGACCATGATATTGGGGTAAAAAGTCAGCCATATCGCGCCGTGCTTGGGCGGCTGGCCGCCACGGTAGTTCAGCACTGCGTCGTGCCAGCGCTGGTACACCTGGGTGCCCGGTTTGCCCAGCTTGTCGGCTACGCCTACGGTTTGCACGCTGTACTTGGGTTTTAGCTCCCAGCGCAGATCGTCGGTGGCGACAAACTGGCCCAAGCCAGGGTGAAACGGGCCTACGTGGTAGTCCTCTAAATACACTTCAATAAAGCTTTTCCAGTTGTAGTCGCACTGGTGCAGGTGGGCGCGATCAAACACGTAGCCGTCAAAGTTCAGCTCCCCCAGGGCGTGCATGCCCGCTAGGTCGGTGTTCACGTCGGTGTGCGGTGCGTCAAACAATAGGCCGTTCCAGTTTTGCATTTTGTAATTTTGCAAATGCAGGCAAGGGTCTTGCGCAAAGTGGGGCGCGCCTATGAGTGTGCCGGTAGAGGTTTTGCCTGATACGTCATATGTCCAGCGGTGCAGGGGGCAAATAATGTTGCCAGCGGCCGCGTCAATACGGCCACGGCCTTTGAGCATGAGGGCCTGGCGGTGGCGGCACACATTAGAAATGAGTTCAATGCCCTTGGGGGTGTGCACTAGTGCGCGACCTTCGCCCTCTTGGGGCAGGGTGTGGTACTGGCCCACGTGGGGGACGCTTAAGCTGTGGCCTATGTAGCGCGGGCTGCGGGCAAAAATGCGCTGCTGCTCGGCAGCAAAGGTGGCGGGGTCAAAATACGTGGCCACCTCTAGCGGGCTGGTGGCCAGGCTAGAGGGGTTGAGATGGGGTTGCAGGCTTAAATCAGTCATGGGGTGACCAAAGGTCGTTGTAGCTTGCCGTTGTGGGTTGCCGTTGTGTGTTGCCGTTGTGGGTTGAGTGTGCTTGCTGCAGGGCCGTTACCCTGCCAATTTAGCGCTTAGGTTGCAATATAACCGTGCTGGTTGATTTTACCCGCCTACAATTGTTGCTTAAATTGTCTTTCGCCCCCTTACACTGTTGCTATGCCTAAAGCCGCCGCCCCCTCCACTAGCCTCACCTACGAGGCTGCTCTGCAAGAGCTAGAAGCCTTGGTGTCCAAGGTCGAATCTGGCCAACTGCCGCTGGACGACCTGTTGGCCGGCTACCAGCGCGGCGCGGTGCTGCTCAAGCTGTGCCGCGATAAGCTGCAAGCGGTAGAGCAACAAATTAAAGTGCTGGACGCCAAAACTGATGGCAAGGCCGATAGCAAAGCCGACGACCAAGGCAGCCCATGGACGCAAGATTGAGCGCCCCTATGAGTTCACCAGTGAGTGCCCCAGTGAGCGCCCAAATCAGCCCCAGCACTGGGCACGCTTTTGACTTTGCCCCCTGGATGGCCGCCCACCTGCGTGCTACCGAGCTGGCCTTGCAGCACCACGTGCCTGCCCACGCGCCCGCTGGCTTGGGTGATGCGATGCGTTACGCCGTGCTAGACGGCGGCAAGCGCCTGCGCCCACTGCTGGTGATGGCCGCGTGCGAGGCCACTGGCGGTGACGCGGCAGCAGCAACCAGAGCGGCCTGTTCCGTAGAGATGATCCACGCCTACAGCCTAGTGCACGACGACATGCCCTGCATGGACAACGATATTTTGCGCCGTGGTAAACCTACGGTGCACGTTAAATTTGGCCAAGCCCAGGCGCTGCTGGCGGGCGACGCGCTGCAGGCACTGGCCTTTGAAGTGCTCACCCCGCAAGACGGCAGCGTCAGCGCCACCGTACAAGCCCGCTTATGTGCTCTGCTGGCGCGCGCCGCAGGCGAGGCGGGCATGGCCGGTGGCCAAGCTATTGATCTGGCCAGCGTAGGCGTGAAGCTCACCGAAGACCAGCTGCGCCAAATGCACCACCTTAAAACCGGCGCACTGCTACAAGCCAGTGTGGCCATGGGCGCAGCGTGTGGCAGCACAACAGCTGCGCAGTTGCAGGCGCTTAAAGACTATGGCAACGCCATTGGCTTGGCTTTTCAGGTGGTGGACGACATTTTGGACGTGGTGGCCGATTCAGCCACCTTGGGCAAAACCGCTGGTAAAGACGCTGACAACGACAAACCCACCTACGTGTCGCTGATGGGGCTAGCGCCCGCGCGCGCTTACGCCCACACCTTGTACACACAGGCCACAGATGCGCTACAAAGCAGTGGCCTGGCCGACACCCGCGCGCTGCACGCGTTAGCTGATATGGTGGTACAACGTAGCCATTAGTCAAAATACTGGTTTAAAACGATCAAAAATCGCGTTTTACCTATGTTTTAGGCCTGTAGTCCAAGTATTTACTGCTCAAGCAGCTATAAAATAAATAGCGTATCCAATTTAAAGTATGACACTGCTGTCCACCATTAACTCCCCCGCTGACCTGCGCCTACTGCCGCGTGTACAACTTAAAACCCTAGCCGAAGAGCTGCGCGAGCATGTGCTGCAGTCGGTGTCCAAAACCGGCGGGCACTTAAGCTCTAACCTAGGCACCGTAGAGCTGACCGTCGCGCTGCACTACGTGTTTAACACCCCGCACGACCGCTTGGTGTGGGACGTGGGCCACCAAACCTACCCCCACAAAATTTTGACCGGTCGCCGCGACCAAATGCACACCCTGCGCCAGTTGGGCGGCATCAGCGGTTTTCCGCGCCGGCCCGAAAGCGAATATGACACCTTTGGCACAGCGCATTCGTCCACGTCTATCTCCGCTGCCATTGGCATGGCCGTGGGCGCGCGCACCAAGGGCGAGCAACGCCACGCCGTAGCCATCATCGGCGACGGCGCGATGACCGCAGGCATGGCCTTTGAAGCCTTGAACAACGGCGGCGTGCAGCCCGGCCTGCCCCTGCTGGTGGTGCTCAACGACAACGACATGAGCATCAGCCCTCCAGTGGGCGCACTAAACCGTTACCTTGCCCAGCTGATGAGCGGCCAGTTTTATTCTGCCGCCCGCAACGTAGGCAAAACCGTGCTCAAAGCCGCGCCTCCGCTGTTTGAGCTGGCCAAGCGCTTTGAAGAAAACGCTAAAAACATGGTGGTGCCCGCCACCCTGTTTGAAAAATTTGGTTTTAATTACGTGGGCCCGATTGATGGACACGATTTAGACTCGCTGATTCCCACGCTAGAGAACGTCAAACACTTAATGGCCAGCGGCGCAGGCCCGCAGTTTTTGCATGTGGTGACTAAAAAAGGCCAGGGCTACAAGCTGGCCGAGGCTGACCCCGTGGGCTACCACGGCCCCGGCAAGTTTGACCCGGCAGTGGGCATTGTGAAATCCACCGCACCATCCAAGCAAACCTTCACCCAAGTGTTTGGCAGCTGGCTGTGCGATATGGCTGCCAAGGATGAGCGCTTAGTCGCCATCACGCCTGCTATGCGCGAAGGCTCAGGCATGGTGGAGTTTGAAAAACGTTATCCAGCGCGCTACCACGACGTAGGCATTGCCGAGCAGCATGCCGTCACGTTTGCCGCAGGCTTGGCGTGTGAAGGCCTCAAGCCCGTCGTTGCCATTTACAGCACGTTTTTGCAGCGCGGCTACGACCAGTTGATCCACGATGTAGCCATTCAAAACCTGCCCGTGGTGTTTGCTCTGGACCGTGCGGGCTTGGTGGGTGCAGACGGCGCAACCCATGCAGGCGCATACGATATTGCGTATTTGCGCTGCATCCCTAACATCAGCGTGGCCTGCCCAGCTGACGAGGCAGAATGCCGCGCCTTATTGACTACCGCGTTTGCCCAAGACCACTCGGTGGCCGTGCGCTACCCGCGAGGCGCTGGGGCAGGTGTGGCCTGCGGCACTGACCTGACGCCGCTGCCGTTTGGCAAAGCTGAAATCAGACGTGATGGACGCCGCATGTCGGCCGCTAAAAAAATAGCCATCCTCAGCTTTGGCACCATGCTGTACCCAGCGTTAGAGGCAGCTGAAAAGTTAGACGCCACTGTGGTTAACATGCGCTGGGCCAAGCCATTAGATGTAGAGCTGCTCAAAGACATTGCCAGTACTCACGAGCATTTGGTCACTTTAGAAGAAGGTTGCTTAATGGGCGGTGCAGGCTCTGCCGTGCTAGAAGCATTGCAAACACTAAAAATGAATAATTTGGTGTTACAGCTGGGCTTGCCAGACACCTTCATTGAGCATGGTGACCCAGTCAAACTGCTTGCCATGCAAGGCTTAGATGCTATTGGAATAGAAGCGTCTATCCGCAAGAGATTTTTAGCGCAATGGATTGATCAGCCTTGATTGCTTGCTTTTATGCGACCTAGGCCAGACAATAACTGCTACATATGGTAACTAAAAATCACACATACCAACGATTGATCGTCTGGTTAGCAGGCCTGCTTTTGCAATGCCTGTGGGTAGGCGCGTTACACGCCGCCCCGGTGCTAGATTTGCAGTCCCAAGACCGCATGCGCTTTAACACCGATGTGCGCGCGGTGTGGCAAACCACCATGGTGCCCGGCAAGGGGCTAGACACTTCAAAACCGCTGGACGCGCAGACCCTATGGGATGTGCCCGAAGATCGCTTTGCACCGGGTACCGCAAAACCTGTGACAGTACGCAATGACCAACGTTTTGTGGGCCGGCTGTCAGTGCAGGTACAAGACAGCCCCCACAGTTTGGTCATAGAGCTGCCTATGCCGCGCCTTGATGTGGCGCATCTGAGCTACCGCTACCGCAGCGGCGACAGCACCACTGCGTGGGCGCAACTGTCTGCTGGCGACCAAATACCCATGGTGCAGTGGCCTTTTGCCAGCCGCAGCCCCGCATTTTTTATACCGCCCAAGCAGGGTGAGCTGCAGATCATTTTGGATATTCCGCAGCAGGGCCTGTTTCCCAGCCCGGTCAGGCTGTGGGCTGACCCCGCCTTTAGAGAGGCGCATGCCAACCGCAACACTGAAGCGGGCGCAGCCATGGCACTGCTGTTTTTTACCATGTTGATATGTTTTGGCGCAGCCGCTATTTTTAGGCGGTTTGTATTTTTGGCAGTCGGTGTGTATTCCATGAGCGTCGCGCTGCTTGCAGCGGGCAATGGGGGTATGGCTGGAGTCTATTTAGGCACCACCACCACTTGGTTTAACGACTATATTAAATACGTAACGTCGATCTTTTTTGGCGCTTTGGTGCCATGGACTATCAGTGCAGTGGTAGGGCAAAAATACTATTCAAAATTTGTCGCCCATCTGGCCAATTTTTGGTTGGTAGGTACCCTAGTGGCATTGACAGTCATGCTCTTTACAGTGGACCGCGAGATCCATTGGGCCATAACGGCACCCTTTTTAATTGCCAGTTTAATTTTTGGCCTGGGCATTGCCCTGGCTAGCGTGGTGCGTGGTCAGGTGCATGCCTATTGGTCACTGGCGGCTATGCTGCTAATTTGTGTCGCCATCTTTCTGCCTATTGCTGCCTACTGGGGATATCTAGATGGTCAGTGGAGCTACACCATCACGATGCTGGCCTTCTCGCTATCGTCGGCGTTATTGCTGTTTGCCTTGCTGCTGCAATATAGGCATGGCAACCGGGTGATCGACCGCGCTGCGTATTCACCCAACCGCGATGCGCTGACAGGCTTATTAAACCGCACTGGTTTTGAGCATAAGCTGGCGCAGACGGCGACTGAGATCAGCGCACAAAATTCTTATGCCTTGTTTATGTACGTTAGCGTAAGAGATGCCGCCAAGCTAGAAGAACAATTTGGCGGCGAGGGATTTGAATCTGGCATGGTGCAAATGGCAGCGGCTTTATCGTCCACTGTGTCGGTGGTAGACACCGTGGCCCGTGTAGGCACTAATACCTTTGCGATCACCGTAAGCATGGCGCATGACGCCAAGATGGCCAACGCTTTTGCGCAAAAGATCATCACCCGCACCATGTCCATGAGCAGCCACAGCGCGCCCATGGCCCAAACTGCCCGTATTGCCATGGCTTGGATACCCGTGTACGGCCGCACACTGCGTGATTTGGAAAAGCTAGCCAAACAAGTGCTGCATGACATGGGTGACGGCAAGCGCATAGGCTGGATAGGCGGTGCACTGGCGCATACCCAAAACCCCCAGATCGCACAAGCCAATATCCAAGACGCACAATCAGCACCCTTTAGCGACTCTGTTCACAGTGTGATCAACCGCGTAGAGCGCGAGATGGAGCAAGAGCGGTTAGAGGCAGTTAAACTGCGTGCCGACCGCATAGTAAAAGTAGTGCGGCCAGACAACTAATGTGGAGCGGGTGATGGGAATCGAACCCACGTTATTTGCTTGGGAAGCAAGAGTCCTACCATTGAACGACACCCGCGCTGCTATTTGATTATAGAAGCCTGCCTTGGCGGCACAGCTCAAGGCCGCAGATAAGCCCAGCCTTCACGCTGGCGGCCCATGATGTGCACGACACCCGCTGGCACATAGCCCACGCTGGGTAGAACATCGGCTTTGGTGAGTTTGAAGTTACGCATGCTGTTCTCGCAGGCTAATATTTTCACGCCCGCCTTGGTAGCATCATCCAAGCGGGTGTTCACTACTGAGTCAAATTTGACCATGTTGATGCCTGGGCCGAAAGCCACGATTTCTACATCGACATTGGCTGAGCCTAGTTCATCTTGCACGTTCTTAGCGTTGTTCAAAACCAAGTTCCACTTGCTGGTGTCTGCATCGCTCACCTGAATGACGATTTTTTGACGGGTATTAGCGTCGTTGCGCGCAGTTTGAGCGCAAGCTGTCACCAGCAGCACTGCGCTGCATAGACTGAGAAGGGCGGCACGCCTGAACATAAATTTTGGCTTTCATTGTTATAAGTTAAGGCTGTAATGGTAACTGCTGTTTGACAACTGACAAGAACTGCAACTTTACCAATAAAAAGTGCCCCTAGTCCAAGCATTTATTGCTTAAGTAGCTATTATATTTATAGCGTGCACATTCAGGGGTAATGCAACCCGCGTTGCAGCCCTAGGCGCTGTGCGCTAAGGTAACGGCTTGTTTGCTTTTAATTTAGGACGCTAGCATGGTACCTCGCACACCTTTCTTACCGCGCCGTTGCGCATTGCAGTGGTTGGCCACTGGCCTGGCCGCCTGCGCCAGTCCATGGGCCTTAGCGCAAAAATTCCCCAACCCTGAATCGGGCAAATACCAGCGGGTGCCGCTGACGGCTGACGGTATTGGCAAAAAGTACATGGGCCGCGAGATAGCTGGGGTAATGGGCTGGCAGGGCGCTGCCTGGCTGGAGCGTGATGAGCGTGAGCAAGAAGAGCGTGGCGATCTGCTGCTGCGCGAGCTAGGCCTCAAACCGGGCATGGTGGTGGCGGACGTGGGCGCAGGCACCGGCTACTACGCGCGGCGCATAGCCCCGCTGGTGGGCAGCAGCGGGCAGGTGCTGGCGGTAGACGTGCAGCCCGAGATGATTGAGATGCTCACAGCCATGGCCAGCAAGGCCAAGCTGACCAATATCAAGCCTGTGTTGTGCAAGGTGGATAACGTCAATCTGCCCGACGCCAGCGTCGATTTGGCCATTATGGTGGACGTGTACCACGAGCTGGAGTTTCCGTTTGAGGTGATGGAGTCCATAGTGCGCGCCCTAAAGCCCGGCGGCAAGTTGGTGTTCGTTGAATACCGCGCCGAAGACCCTAAAGTGCCCATCAAGGCGCTGCACAAAATGAGCCAGGCGCAGGTGCGCAAAGAGGCCAGCCAGCACGCGCTGAACTACGAACGCACGGCCAACACACTGCCTTGGCAACATGTGATTGTGTTTAGTAAAAAATGAGGTGTGAGGTGTGAGGTGTGAGGTGTGCTTTAGGAGCGTTTTTGGCTTGTAGTCCAAGTATTTACTGCTCAGACAGCTATGCTATCTATAGCAATTCGGTGTGCGTAAAATTCAAACTGTAATTTCATACAGTTTGCATTCATCTTCCCTCTACAATCACCGTCATGGCAGATAAATTACACACACAGCTAACCACCGGCTACAGCGAAGGCTCGATCCGCGTTCTTAAAGGCCTAGAGCCTGTCAAGCAGCGCCCTGGCATGTACACGCGCACCGACAATCCGCTGCACGTCATTCAAGAGGTGCTGGACAACTCGGCTGACGAGGCGCTGGCAGGCTTTGGCAAGAAGATCAAAGTAACTTTGCACACCGACGGCTCGGTCAGCGTAGATGACGACGGGCGCGGCATTCCGATTGGCATGCACCCCGAAGAGAAAGCGCCTGTCATAGAGCTGGTGTTCACCCGCCTGCATGCGGGCGGCAAATTTGACAAAGGCAAGGGCGGGGCCTACAACTTCTCGGGCGGCCTGCACGGCGTGGGCGTGAGTGTGACCAACGCTTTAGGCAAGCGGCTGGAGGCCACTTCGTACCGCGAAGGCATGGTGGCAAAATTAGTGTTTGAAGGCGGTGACGTGGTGGAGAAACTGCACCTGCGCAAACAAATTGAAGGCGACCGCAAGCAAGGCACCAGTGTGCGCGTGTGGCCCGATGGCAAATATTTTGAATCGCTGGTGATTCCGCTGAACGAGCTCACCCACTTGCTGCGCAGCAAAGCCGTGCTGATGCCCGGCGTGAGCGTGACGCTGGTGAACGAAAAAACCAAAGACACACAAACCTGGCAATACAAAGGTGGCCTGCGCGACTATTTGGAACAAACGCTGAACGGCGACGTGGTGATCCCGCTGTGGGAGGGCGACGGCTACGCCGATGCCAAAGACGACACCTTTGCCGACGGCGAGGGCGCGGCGTGGTGTGTGGCGTTTACCGAAGACGGCCAACCCGTGCGCGAGAGCTATGTTAATTTGATTCCCACCACCAACGGCGGCACGCATGACAGTGGGCTGCGCGATGGCTTGTTCACTGCGGTGAAAAGTTTTATTGAGCTGCACAGCCTGCTGCCCAAAGGCGTAAAGCTGCTGCCTGAGGACGTGTTTGCACGCGCATCGTATGTGCTGAGCGCCAAGGTGCTAGACCCACAGTTTCAGGGCCAGATCAAAGAGCGCCTGAACTCGCGCGACGCGGTGCGACTGGTGTCTAACTATGTGCGCCCTGCCATGGAGCTGTGGTTGAACCAGCACGTAGACTACGGCAAAAAACTGGCTGACCTGGCCATCAAAGCCGCACAAACCCGCCAGCGCGCTGGGCAAAAGGTGGAAAAACGCAAAGGCTCTGGCGTGGCGGTGCTGCCGGGCAAGCTGACCGATTGCGAGAGCAAAGACCTGTCGCACAACGAAGTGTTTTTAGTTGAGGGCGACAGCGCTGGCGGCAGCGCCAAAATGGGCCGCGACAAAGAATGCCAAGCCATATTGCCGCTGCGTGGCAAAGTACTCAACACCTGGGAGGTAGAGCGCGACCGCTTATTTGCCAACAACGAAATCCACGACATCGCCGTGGCCATTGGCGTAGACCCGCACGGTAAAGACGACACCCCCGATTTAAGCGGCCTGCGCTACGGCAAAATTTGTATTTTGAGCGACGCTGACGTAGACGGGTCACACATTCAGGTGTTGCTGCTCACGCTGTTTTTCAAACACTTTCCTAAGCTGATCGACAACGGCAATATCTACGTGGCCCGCCCACCGCTGTTTCGCATTGACGCACCCGCGCGTGGCAAAAAACCCGCCAGCAAGCAATATGCCCTAGACCAAGGCGAGCTGAACGCCATCTTGGACAAACTGCGCAAAGACGGCGTAGCCGAAGGCAAATGGTCTATCAGCCGCTTTAAAGGCCTGGGCGAGATGAATGCCGAGCAGCTGTGGGACACCACGCTGAACCCCGACACCCGCCGCCTGCTGCCAGTGCAATACGGCGAGCTAGATGCAGCGTTCACCGCCATCAAGTTCACCCAGCTCATGGGCAAAGGCGAGGCCGCTGCACGGCGCGAGCTGATGGAGCTGCATGGCGATGCGGTGGAGATTGATGTGTGATGACTGCTGATACCGTCCAACACGGCGCAGTCATGAGCGTGCCCTATCGGTGGGGCAGCGCGCTATGGCCCATTGCCATAGGTGCGGGTGTGTTTATTTTTGGGGTGTGGGTGCTCAAGACTGACGTGCTGGGTGTCAGTTTTAAAGATCTTGATTTAGAAGATGTTTTCTCTAGTTTGTTTTGTGTGATGCTGGGCCCTGTTGCAATGGGGCTGGGCTGGGTTAGCTGTATGGCGCGCCTTCAATCGCAGCTGGCCAAAGGCCTGGAGCTGGTGGTGGATGACCGTGGGCTGCACCACTACATTTTGGGTACTGTGCCTTGGAGCGAGATCAAAGAGCTGACTTACCTGGAGGCTAAAGAAGGTGAGAATACCTCGTCTAACGCAGGGGTGCGAATTGTGTTGTCGGCTTTGGCGTTCAGGCGTTTAGGCCCGCATTTGCAGGGTTTTTCTAATTTTTTTGTCAGACTGCAGTTGGGGTATTCAAAAGACAAGCAGCAATTGTCGTTGACCTACAGCGCGCCTTTGTGTGACCCCTACGCTTTATGGCAACGCATGTGCCGCGAGGTGAAATTTTGAATAACAACCTGTCTCACACCACGACTCGCGTGCGCCTGCGCCCCACCATGCAAAGTGACCTTACGTATGTGTTGTCGCTGGAGCAAGACGAACACAACCTGCCTTTCATCACTCCGTGGGACCGCACACAGCATGAGGCGGCGATTCGGTTTCCAGACATGCGGCACTTTATTATCGAAGGCGGTGAAGGCCTAGAGCCTGCAGGTTTTTTGATTTTGATTGGCTGCCGCAGTCAGCACCAGTCCCTAGAGCTTAAGCGCATGGTGGTGCACAGCAAAGGCGCAGGCTTTGGCCGCGCTGCGCTGCGGGTGGCCAAGCGCGTGGCGTTTGATGATTTAAAAGCGCACCGGTTTTGGTTAGACGTGAAGCAAAGCAACGCACGGGCTAAAGCGTTCTACGACAGCGAAGGTTTTGTGGTGGAGGGCACGCTGCGTGATGCCGTCAAAGTCACACTAGACGATGGCCGTGCAAGCTTTGATTCGCTGATGGTGTTGTCTATGCTGCACAGCGAGTTTGATGCACGCCGTGCCGCTGGGCTGGAGCTACGGACATGATGCGCCGCTGGACGCGCTGTGTGCACGCTTTGGCGATCATGTGCTGGATGGCCTTGACGGCCAGTAGCGCTTGGGCTGACGTGTGGGGCTATGTGGACGCAAAAGGCGTAGCGTATTTTGCAAACGAGAAAGTCGACGACCGCTACGAGCTGTACTTTAAAGGCGGCACCAGCTTTGATACCAAAGACGGTTTGCCTTCTGCAGCTTTAGCTAAAAACCCTAGCGTCACTGCCTCGATGCCGCGCAATGTCAGCGTGCCTAAAAATGCGCCCAAGCTGTTAGCATTTTTTGATGTGTCGCCTAACTTTAAGGCGGTCAAGCACCATTTGCGCGAGGCATCTAACACTCACAAAATTGATTTTGAATTACTACAAGCTTTGATAGCCACTGAGTCGGGCTTTGACGCCGCTGTGGTGTCGCCCAAGGGCGCTGTGGGGCTGATGCAGCTGATGCCGCCTACGGCGCAGCGCTATGGTGTGCAGGCTGATAAAAAAACTACGATAGAGCAAAAACTCACAGACCCCAAAATCAATATCAAAGCCGGTAGCCGCTATCTGCACGACTTGTTGAAGATGTTTCCGGGCAATATCGAGCTGGCTTTGGCGGCCTACAACGCAGGCGAGGGCGCAGTCAAACGCTACGGCAATAAAATCCCGCCGTTTCCAGAAACCCAAAACTATGTGAAAACTGTGATGCAAATCTATGCTTTCTTAAAGCCCCCCAGCATGTTGGTAGCGCAGGCTAAGCCTGGCGATGCCAAACAGCCCACGCGTGTGCGCATGGAGCTGGGCGCCGGCCCAGCAGGTGCAGCAGGGTCTGTAGGGGGTGCCACGGGCCGTGGCAACATGGTGCCACCATTGGCTGGCAGCCCAGGCGTTAATCAAGGCGCTAGTGGTACCCAAAGCGTGGGTGCCTCTACTTCTGCTACAGCATCGGGCGCCACGTCCAGTGCAGCGCCGCCGCCCACTGCCAATTCACCTTAAATTATTTTTTGCCGATCAGCTTTGCAACCCAGTTATGAACGACCAACCGAATTTAGAATTTTCTTCCGGCGAAACCGACGACAGCTTGAACCTGTCCACCTATGCCCAGCGCGCTTACCTTGAATACGCGCTTAGCGTGGTCAAAGGCCGTGCGCTGCCCGATGTATGCGATGGCCAAAAGCCCGTGCAGCGGCGCATTTTGTACAGTATGTCGCGCATGGGCCTGGGCTTTGGTGGGGCTAACGGCACATCGGGCGCCAAGCCGGTCAAGTCTGCCCGCGTTGTGGGCGACGTGCTGGGCCGCTTTCACCCGCATGGCGACCAGGCCGCCTACGACGCGCTGGTGCGCATGGCGCAAAACTTTAGCCAGCGTTACCCGCTGATCGACGGGCAGGGCAACTTTGGCAGCCGCGACGGTGACGGCGCAGCGGCCATGCGCTACACCGAGGCCCGCCTCTCGCGCATCACCAGTTTGTTGATGGACGAGATCGACATGGGCACGGTCGACTTTATTGCTAACTACGACGGCTCCACCGAGGAGCCCAAGCAGTTGCCAGCACGCTTGCCGTTTAACATCATGAATGGTGCATCGGGCATTGCAGTGGGTTTGGCTACCGAGATACCCAGCCACAACCTGCGCGAAGTGGCCGATGCGTGTGTGGCGCTGATCAAAAGCCCCAAGCTGACTGACGAAGAGCTGTTCACCATCATCCCCGGGCCTGATTACGCCAACGGTGGCCAAATTATCAGCACGCCAGCAGACATAGCGGACGCTTACCGCACAGGCCGTGGCTCGCTCAAAGTGCGTGCGCGCTGGAAGATTGAAGATTTGGCCCGTGGCCAATGGCAACTCATCGTCACCGAGCTGCCGCCTGGCACCAGCACCGCCAAGGTGCTGGAAGAGATTGAAGAGATCACTAACCCCAAAGTTAAAGCGGGCAAAAAATCGCTCAGCCAAGACCAGGTGCAGCTCAAGGCCAGCATGCTGGCGCTGCTTGACGTAACGCGCGATGAAAGTAACAAAGACGCGGCAGTGCGCTTGGTGTTTGAGCCTAAAACCAGCAAGATCGAACAAAACGATTTGATCACCGCGCTGCTGGCCCACACCAGCCTGGAGACCACAGCGCCAATCAACCTGACCGCTATCGGCATCGACGGCCGCCCCACGCTGAAGAGCCTGCGCCAGATGTTGATGGAGTGGATTGAGTTTAGGGCGCAGACGATAGAAAAGCGCTCGCGCCATCGCTTGGAGAAGGTGCTAGACCGCATCCATATTTTGGAAGGCCGTCAGATTGTTTTGCTGAACATCGACGAAGTGATCGCCATCATTCGCCAAAGCGACGAACCCAAAGCTGCGTTGATTGCACGCTTTAATTTGAGTGACCGTCAAGCTGAAGACATCTTAGAGATTCGCCTGCGCCAGTTAGCTCGTTTAGAAGCTATAAAGATCGAAACTGAGCTGAAAGAACTGCGCGACGAGCAAGGCAAGCTAGAAGAAATCATCGGCAGCCCGTCCACGCTGCGCCGACTGATGATCAAAGAAATTGAGGCCGATGCCAAGCAGTATGGCGACCCGGCCAAAGACCCGCGCCGCACGCTGATCCAGGCTGAGAAAAAGACCGTGGCCGAAGTCAAAATTATTGACGAACCCGTGACTGTGGTGGTGAGCGCCAAAGGCTGGGTGCGTGCACGCAGCGGCCACGGGCACGACGCGGCCAGCTTTGCCTTCAAGTCGGGTGATGATTTGTATGGCACCTTTGAATGCCGCACGGTGGACACGCTGCTGGCTTTTGGCAGCAACGGGCGTGTGTATTCGGTGGCCGTCAGCCTGCTGCCCGGTGCACGTGGTGACGGCCAGCCCATTACCACCTTGATCGAACTGGAAAGCGGCACCTCGCTGATGCATTACTTTGCAGGCGCGGCTCAAGCGCAGCTGCTGGTCAGCGCCAGTGGTGGTTATGGCTTTATTGCCAGTGTGGAGAACATGATTTCACGCCAAAAAGCCGGTAAAGCGTTTATCACCTGCGGCGACGGCGAGGTGGTGTGCAAACCATCACCTTTGGAGCTAAATAGCACTGTAGTCCAAGTATCTATTGCTCAAGCAGCTATAAAAATCATAGTAGCCACGCATGTAGCCTGCGCCTCAACTGGTGGGCGTATTCTTACTTTTGAGATCAGCGAACTGAAAACCATGACCAATGGCGGGCGTGGTTTGATGTTGATTGACCTGGAGGCTAAAGATGCTTTGGCAGGTGCAGCGGCTTACACCCGCAGTGTCAACATTATCGGCATTGGGCGCGGTGGCAAAGACCGTGCTGAACAATTAGAAATTCGCAGCCTGAACAACGCCCGGGCTGCACGGGGGCGCAAAGGTAAGGCGGCGGACCTGGGGTTTAAGCCTACTGGCGTGGTACGGGTGGAATAATTTTCACTTGCACTATTGTGTAGTGTCGATTGGGTGTATCTCGAGTTTTGTTCTTTGCGTCTTTTGCTCTGCTTTAGTGCGTTGTACTAGAACGCGCACTGCTGTGGCGTAGCACTATCGCCACCCGAACCACGGGCCCTGCGGGCAAGCATCTGCAGTGCTCACAATTTGGGTCAATGTGCAAACTCGCTGCGCTCAAACAAGCACATTGCCTGATCCAAATTGTTGCGTGCTTCGAGCCCGAAGTTCGAATCGGTGGAGACAGTGCTACGCCACATCAGCGCGCTTGTAGTGGGCTGATAGTGTTTGGGAATTTAAAACCAACCTAGAGAGCTATTCGCTACAAATATAATAGCTGCTTGAGTAGTAAATACTTGGACTACAAGCACTTTTCATTGGTAAAAGTGCTGTTTCTCTTTTTATCTAATGGCTTTTATGTTTGATCGCTTTGTTCACCGTTTCAAGACGCGCCCCAACTTTGCTGACCCCAGTACTGCTAAGTGATCTCTGAGTTAGTTAGTACATCCCATATGCGTTCAGATGGTACTTTGGCATAGACGATTAAGACATCCGCTGATCGCTCATTGTGCTGCCTAGTTGTTGCGATGAAAGGATGTAGGTCGGATTTTCAGCTGCTGTTCGCATCCGCGTCTGCTTCATATGCGATTATCGCGAGGAGTTTTCACGGACCAGTGATTTGTAGCCAATCGATTTGAATTCGTGGGGCGCTTTGATAAATGAAAGCTTGTTGCAGCGAACGAACCGGAGGATGCTGAAACCTGTTTCCTACGTCGAGAATTCTATAGCGCTCTACGCCTTTGGCCTGTAAATTTTGGACAACTATATACAGACCTTCCGTGAGATCTTGGTATGGCATGCTGGTTCCTATACGCTAGAACAATCAAAATAAGATGCTGCAGTGGTGACACCATAGAAATTCAAAGCCAGACTCGCCACAGCGGTCACCTTGATTTTTTAGTTATGCTCTATTTTCGAATCGTGCCTGTACAGCTTTGATAATTTGGCTCCCAAGCTGCCGCGTGTTTAAAAAATTGCCATTGTCATTAAGGAGGCCGATATTGAGAGCACCTGCTAAATCTCGGAGAACGGGCTTAACAGGAACTACCAACTTACCATTAAATTCGACCTCAATGCTGCCGGACTCTAACTCTCTAACGATGCGGTCGCGAAAAGTAATTTCCTGAATGGATTTGATGTTGGCACGAATCCCGGGTTTCTTGACTATGCGGCTATATGGAAGTGATAACTTGCCAGTAGCGTCAGCGACCATAAGTAAAAGAGCTTCGTCTTTTGGGACGTCAAGG
>JAYTPK010000324.1:0-2556 GCA_043747295.1 Polaromonas sp.
AATTATTAATTGTTCATATTTGACTTTTAAACTAAAAAAAACGACAATTAAAGTTCTTATGAGAACATTTAACTTTTTATCTTCACAAGACATTTGTACGACATTGGGTGATCGAATTAGACGTTTTCGGTTGGCGCAAAACTTGAGCCAACAACAGTTGGCGCAGATGTCGCAAAGTTCACTCTCATCCGTGCGCAGGCTTGAAGCGCAGGGGCAGGGAAGTCTTGAATTTGTCGTGCGTGTGGCGCAAGCCTTGCAGGTTGTGGATGCCTTAGATGGGTTGTTTGCGCAGCCCATCCAAACCATTGCGCAAGCAGAGCAAGCCCAGTCCCTGGCGCAACGCCAGCGTGCACGTGTTCCTAAGTCCGTGGTGAAGGCAGCGGCTCGGTCATGAAAAAACTGCGTGTCATTTACGACGGCTGGGGCGAGCGCTGGGCGCTGGGTATCTTGGCTGATACTGGGCGCGATATTTTGTTTGAGTATTCATCGCAGGCCATCGAACGCGGCTTGGCCTTGTCACCTTTGCACCAGCCTTTGCCGCGTGCGGGAGCGGTGGCTGTTGCGTTCAAAGGGCAGTCACACGCCTATGGCTTACCGGGGTTCATTGCCGATGCCTTGCCCGACGGTTGGGGCATGTTGTTGATGGACCGCGCTCTGCGAAAGCTGGGGCGCAATCCTCGCGAAGTTTCGGTGCTGGAGCGGTTGGCTATTGTGGGTGAGCGGGCTATGGGCGCGCTGTCTTTCGAGCCCGCTGATGAGGATGTCTTGCCTGCCGAAGAGTTGCAACTCAAAGCACTGGCTCAAGAGGTCATGGCCTTGCAGGTTGCCGACCATTCAGGCGCAGACAGTGCCGACGTCCAGCTCAAACATTTGATGCAACTGGGCGGCTCCCCCCAGGGCGCGCGCCCCAAAGTGCTGGTGGACTTCAACACACGCACCGGGCGTTTGAGCAGCGGCATGCCATTGACCGGCAGTACGACACCGTGGCTGATCAAGTTTCCCGCTGCAAGTGAGCAC
This sequence comes from Polaromonas sp., assembly GCA_043747295.1. Lineage (GTDB taxonomy): Bacteria > Pseudomonadota > Gammaproteobacteria > Burkholderiales > Burkholderiaceae_C > JAAFIP01. The sequence goes on from JAYTPK010000324.1 coordinate 1,018, forward strand.
CGCGAGGTGTGCGCCATTGAGGAGCTGTACGCCCGCGTGGCACGTCACGGTGGCATAGAGATGCCGCGCAGTCGGTTTTTTGATCTGGGCACAAAGAGTAGCGCTTTCGGTGTGGAGCGCTTTGACCGTGAGGTCAGACTCAACATGAGAGACCGTGATGACAAACACAGCAAGCAAGACAGGGTCGTGAAAACCAAACAAGTCATTCGTGTGCCCATCATGAGCATCTCGGCCTACCTGCAAGCCGATCACCGCCTTCCCTCACTGGACTATGAGACCGTGTTGTTGGCCACGCTGCGTCTGACGGGCGACCAGCGCGAAGTGGTCAAGGCGTTTGAGCGCTGCCTCTTCAACGTCATCCTGCACAACCGCGACGACCACAGCCGCAACTTTGCATACCGCATGGATGAGCAGGGCCTGTGGAAACTCTCACCCGCGTTTGACCTGACCTACAGCTTTGGCCCCGGCGGCGAGCACGCCACCAGTGTGGCGGGGCACGGTAAAAACATCAGCCGCGCGCACTTGTTGCAAGTGGCTAAAGCGGGTGGGGTTCCTCTCAAAACGGCTGAGCGTTGCATCAACGAGTGGATAACCGTTGCAAAGGGGATGGAGAAGTGGACGCGCGATCTGCCCATCCGGCGAGCCACTTTGCAGGGCCTGCTCAAGTCCACCTCCGAACGTCTTGAGGCCATCAGCGCATGAGCAACCTGAGCACCAAGCTTGACGCCTGGATGGCCGCAGGGCCCATCAAGCGCTATCGGCAGGCCGATGCGTTGGCTGCGCAAATGCGCTGGGTGCAGACGTCGGCGGGTGTGGTGCGTGTGTTCGATTCTGGGGGTGATGCGCCTTGTGTGGTGATGACCCCTGACGGCCCCAATGTGATTGAGCATTACCAGGGCTTGTTTGCACTGCTGACGCCGCACGTGCGTGTGGTGTGTTTTGACATGCCGGGTTTTGGTTTTTCCGCACCAAGTTCGAGCTACGACCACTCTTTGGATCGGGGTTCGCAGGCCATCATTGAGTTGCTCGATGCCTTGCATGTGCCCCAGGCCACGCTGGCCATGTCCTGTGCGAATGGCTTTTACGCGCTGCGGGTGGCGCGACTCGCACCGCACCGGGTGACGCGTCTTGTGTTGTCGCAAACCCCATCCATGCAAGCCATGCACCGCTGGACGAACCGTGTGGTGCCTGGGCTTCTTAAACTGCCTTTGCTGGGGCAAGTGGTGAGTCGATTGTTCAGGCAAAAGATGGCGACGTCTTGGTACCGCATCGCCTTGCCAAAATCTACCGATGCAACGCCTTTTCAGCACACATCGCGCCACGCTTTGCGTTGCGGCGGCTGCTTCAGTTTGGCGGGCGTGGTGCAGGGGCTACTGCGTGAATCGGTCGATGCGACGTTGGGCACGCACACGCCTTGCACAGTGCTGTGGGGTGCGCAAGATCGCTCCCATCGGCTGACCGATCCGCAGACTATTCAGCGTGATGTGCCGCAGGCTGCGGTGCTTGTTTTCGATGATTGCGGGCATTTCCCTGATCTGG
>JAYTPK010000325.1:0-7341 GCA_043747295.1 Polaromonas sp.
TGGCTTACGCTCAGAACCTGACCAGCGCTGCCCACGGGCTGGCCTAGCTGGTCAATCAACAGCACCTTCAGCTCAGAGGTGCCAAGGTCGATACCTAAATAAGTTGGGGCGGATGCTGTCACAGACATATCTGACCAGTCCTAGGCCTTCTTGGCACGGCGCTCTTCCAGCGTCTCGCTGGCACCGCCTTGTTTGACCCATTCGTCCCAGCCACCGTCCATGTGCGCGACATTGGTCATGCCCATGTCTTGCAGGGTTTTAGCAGTCAGCGCGCTGCGCCAACTGGCAGCGCAAAACAAGATGAACTCTTTACTCTCATCACCCCACATCGGCTTGTAATACGGCGAATCAGGGTCCACCCAAAACTCCAACATGCCGCGCGGTGCGTGCACGCTGCCGGGCATGGTGCCACCAGTCAGCTCACGAATATCGCGAATGTCCACCAGCTGCACGCCCCCGGCAGCCATCTTGGCTAGTACCTCGCTCACAGAATAGGTTTTGATTTGCGTGTTGGCTTCTGCCAATAAAGCTTTGTAGCCTTTAGTAATGGGCATGCGGTTCTCCAAATAAAAATGCCTTGAGTCACATTGTGACATCAAGGCATAGGAGTGTAAAAACTTCCAGCGCTTTACAGGCTATGGTTGATTAACCACCCAAATAAGCGGCTTTGACTGCTGGGTCATCACGTAATTTATCCGCGGGGCCGTGCACCGAAATACGGCCGTTTTCTAACACGTAGCCATAGTCAGCCACTTTAAGCGCCGCAGCCGCAAACTGCTCTACCAGCAGCATCGTCACACCTTGCGCTTTTAGACGGGTGATGATGTTGAACACTTCCTCCACCAAGATCGGCGCTAAACCCATAGAGGGTTCATCGAACAGCACAATTTCGGGGTTGAGCATGATAGCTCGGGCCATGGCCAGCATCTGCTGCTCACCACCAGATAACGTACCGGCCAGTTGCGTGCGGCGCTCTTTGAGACGAGGGAAGAGCTCTAGTGCTTTTTCTAAATCAGCCTTCACATCACCCTTAGGGCGACTGCCCGTCAGGCGCGGAAAGGCACCCAAGGTCAGGTTGTCAGTTACGCTCATGGTGGCGAAAACACGTCGGCCTTCAGGCGAGTGGGCCATCCCTTGCTTGGCAATGGTGTAGGACTCCATGCCTTCGACACGCTTACCGTGCAGACTGATTTCACCTGCTGTAGGCTTGATCATGCCGGATATTGCACGCATGGTGGTGGTTTTACCCGCACCGTTGGAGCCGATCAGGGTGACGACTTTGCCTTTGGGCACTTCCATAGAAATGCCGTGCAGCACTTGAACTTTGCCGTAGCCTGCTTCGAGGTTTTTAATGCTTAACATAGTATTTTCCTCTTGGCTTAATGGGCGGTACCGCCGAGGTAAGCCTCGATCACTTTTTCATCGGCTTGCACTTCAGAAGGTTTGCCTTCGGCAATTTTTTGACCAAAATCTAGCACTGACACGGTGTCGCACAGCTCCATCACCACGTCCATGTGGTGCTCAATCAAGATCACGGTGATGCCGTGGTCGCGGATCTTGCGGATGATGGCAATCAGTTCTTTAATGTCAGGCGCCGTCAAACCAGCAGCTGGCTCGTCGAGCAGCAACAGCTGCGGGTCAAGTGCCAAAGCACGTGCGATTTCTAATAAGCGCTGTTTGCCGTATGGCAAATTACGCGCCTCTTCAGTAGCCAGGTCAGACAAGCCTACAAAGCGCAGCAAGCCCAACCCGCGCTCTGTGGCGGCTTTGTCTTCACGCGCATAACGCGGTGAGTGGAACGCAACGTCAGCAATATTGCTGTTAAAGCTGTGGTGCAGGCCCACCTGAATGTTTTGCAGCGCTGTCATTTCGCCAAACAACTGTACGTTTTGGAAAGTGCGTGCAATGCCCGACAAAGCGATGTCTGACGATGTGCGCCCCACCACAGATCGGCCTGCAAACTCAATCGTGCCAGCGGTTGGCACATAAATGCCCGTCAACACGTTCATCATCGTGCTCTTGCCTGAGCCGTTGGGGCCAATCAAGCCGTGGATGGTGCCGCGTTTAATGCACAGGTCAACATCGTTCAGCGCTTTCAAACCGCCAAACTGCATCAGCACATTTTTGGCGACCAAGATATCATCGCCCACAGCTTGCGTACTGGCACGCGCAGCCACCGTAAGCGCGTCTTTACCGGTATCGCCAACGTCCAGCTCGCTGCCCATGGATGTGGTTTTACGCCTGAAGAACAAGCTGCGTACAAAGCCGACAATGCCGTCTTGCAAGTAGTACACCACAAACAAAATCATCAGACCAAAAATGCTCAAGCGCCAGTCGGTAATAGACTGCAGCCAAAATGAGAAGCCTGCTAAAGCGATGGTGCCAATAACCGGAATGGCCATGGCTTTAGGGGTAGTGATTTTTTTGGCAACACCAATCGCGCCACCAATCAACATCAGCACTGCCAGTGTGGAGGCCACCGTGCGGAACATCTCCAGATCGTCCAGCAGCTTGGGCAAGATCACAATGATGGCCGCGCCCAGCAACGCACCCGAGCGGGTTTTGCGGCCACCCATGATGACTGCTAGCAAGAACAGCACTGTGAGTTCGTTGTTATAGGTGTTGGGCGAAATGTACTGCTCTGAATACGAATACAAAGCACCTGCCAAACCAGCAAAGCCGGCGCTAATGACAAACGCATAAACCTTATAGCGGTACACCGACACGCCCATACAGTCAGATGCCACCGGGCTACCGCGCAGCGCCTCGAAAGCACGACCAAGCTGCGAATTCAATATGCGGTGCACTACTATGAGTGAGAGCGTCATCAAGGCAAACACCAGCCAGTAAAAGCCGTTCTCATGCAATTGCATCCCAAACAGCGAAGGCTTGGGGATTTTGATGCCTAAGGGGCCTTCGGTGAGGAAGGTCATCTCGTTAATCAAAATTTGGATGATGGTGCCAAATGCCAAGGTCACCATGGCCAAGTAGGGGCCAGATACGCGCAGTGCTGGTAGCGCCAGCAGCGCACCAAAACCTGCGGTGATGGCCACGCTGGCCGGAATGATCAGCCAAAGCGGTGCGCCCAGCTTAAAGAACATGACACCGGCCGTGTACGAGCCCACGCCAAACAGGCCAGCATGGCCCAAAGACACCTGGCCGGTATAGCCGACCACAATGTCCAGTCCAAAAATCAAAATGGCGTAAATCATGATGGTGCCAACCATGTGCACGTAATACGGGTTGCTGGTGAAGAGCGGCACAGCGGCTAGTAATGCCAAGCCAATGACAGCGGCAATGAGGGTCTTGCGATTCATCGTTAAACTTTCTTGATAGCAGCTTTGCCAAACAAACCAGCGGGCTTGAAAGCCAACACAAGCAGCAGCAGCACCAATCCGGGCACATCTTTGTAGCCGGTAGAAATATAGAAACCCGTGGTGGTTTCGGCAATACCCAAAATAATGCCGCCCACAATAATGCCCATGCCGCTGGTTAAGCCACCAATAATGGCCACGGCAAAAGCCTTAAGACCCAACACAGCACCCATTGTGGCACCGGTCAAAGTCAGTGGTGCAATCAACACGCCTGCAAAACCAGCCGTGGCTGAGGACAGTGCGTAGGAGAACGTAATCACCAAACCTGTGTTGATGCCCATCAGCTTGGCTGCATCGCGGTCGTTAAAGGTTGCTACAACGGCTTTACCGTAAATAGTTTTACGGTTAAAAAATTCTACGGCCAGCATCATGAACACTGCACCAGCAACGACCAAAAGCTCCATGGGTAATACGTTGGCACCAAACACCTTAAGGGGTGACTCAGGCAGCGGCGATGGGAACTTTAAGTCATCACGGCCCCATACGTTTTCAGCCACGTTCTTGAAAATAATGCCCAAGGCGATGGTGGACATGATCCAACCAAACTCGCTTTTAATTTTGATGGCGGGACGCACACCAATGCGCTCCACAATGCCGCCTTGCAGCAAGCCAAACAAGATGACTAACGGAATCATCAACCAATAGTTAACTCCTGCGTTCACCAGTGTCAGCCCGACCATGGCGCCCAACATTAATGCGTCGCCTTGGCCAAAGTTGAGCGTGTCAGATGTTTGAAATGTAAGCTGGTAGCCAAACGCAATGACCGCATAGATCATGCCGAGTGCGATGCCGCTGTAAATCAGTTGGAGCAGGATTTCCATAAATTCAACCTTGGGTAACGATGCCCGTGAATACGTTTAACGGGAGTGCAAAATCTGCAAAAAAAACCGCTAGACCCGTCCGGTCTAGCGGTGAATTTCGGTATTTGCAATTACTTCTTGACTGCTAAAGCGCCTTTTGCGTTCACGTCTTTAACGCGCACTTGTGAAGCAGCTTTTTGGTCGTCAGCGTAGGCATACACCACGCGAGAGCCTTTGACCTCACCAAACACAGGAATGTTAGCGGTAATAGCCTCGTGGTCTTTAGCGGTAAAAGGCTTGTTGTAGGTGGTGATTACGCCATCTACGGGTGTCTTCAAGTCTTCTAAAGCGGCCTTGATTTTTGGACCATCGGTGCTATTGGCTTGCTTGATGGCAGCTGCCAACAGGTAGATGGAGTCGTAACCTTGGGCTGCTGACACTGGCGAGTCAATGCGCGCGTTCTTTGGACTGAATGTCTTGAGGTAGTTGATGATGAAAGCTTGGCGCTTAGGGGTCGTAGGCTCTTGGATAAAGGTTTGCGGCATGCGCGCGCCTTCACCGCCTGGGCCTGCGTTATCAATAAAGTTAGCCATCGACAGTGTCCAGCTGCCGACCATAGGCACTTTCCAGCCCAGCTTGGTCATGCCGTTGGCAATTTGTGCCAGTTCAGGGCCAATCGCGTAGGTCAACACAGCTTCAGCGCCAGCTTCTTTGGCTTTTAGCAACTGTGCGGTCATGTCTACGTCTTTGATGTTGAACTTCTCAACTGCAACAGCTTTTACGCCTTTGAGTTGCAGTGCGGTTTCCAAGTCAGCACGGCCGAGTTGTCCGTAGTTGGTGGAGTCAGCCAAAATGGCGACCTTTTTGTAGCCACGACGAGTAATCGCCTCTTCCACAATCATCGGTGCCTGAATGCTGTCGTGCGCGGCATTGCGGAAAATGTAGTTTTCTGGCTGGTCGTCAAACTGGTGGGTTACCAATGAACCGGTGGCCACATTGTTCATGACCGGTATTTTGGCTTCCTGGAAAAAGCGCTGTGATGCCAAAGCCACGCCGGTGTTGATATAACCTACGGCAGCAGTCACTTTTTCTTTGTTGATCAGCTCTTGCGCAATTTGCACACCGCGCTCGTTTTTAGCTTCGTCGTCACGCTCGATCACTTCCAGCTTGCGGCCCAATACGCCACCTGCTTTGTTGATCTCGTCCACAGCCAAACGCACGCCATCACGCATGCTAACGCCCATGGAGGATGAGCCGCCAGTGAAGGGGCCTGCAACACCGATTTTGATGTTTTGTGCGTAGCTGGCGGAAGCTGCAGCCAAAGCAATAGAAGTCAAAGCTAGGGTACGGATGAATTTCACAGAATATCTCCAGAAGTTGCAAAAAATAGTGACGTTGATAGTGGAACAGCATTGCTGACACAACAACCCTAGTTAGATTATGGTGGGAATGCTTCGCCGCGACCTAAGTGTTATCCGCAGGATAGTTGGTTATGCAGACACAACAGTTATGACTTTTGTGCTTGATTTCAGAGGAGAATGTGCTTTGTCTAGCCCCGGGTTTACAAAGGCTTTGCAATATGGGTTGCGTCAGCCATTTGCAAGAATTCAGTAATACTTTAGGCCAGAGCGCGGCCAATCAGTATCTTTTGTACGTCACTGGTACCCTCGTAAATCTGGCAAACACGCACATCACGGTAAATGCGCTCTACGGAGAAGTCGCTGACATAGCCGTAGCCGCCATGCACTTGAATCGCATCGCTACACACGCGCTCGGCCATCTCACTGGCAAACAACTTGGCCATAGCGGCTTCTTTCAGGCAAGGCAGGCCTGCGTCTTTCAGCGATGCAGCATGGTGGGTAAGCTGTCGCGCCGCTTCAAGCTGTGTGGCCATGTCCGCCAACTTGAACTGCACGGCTTGGTGCTGAAAAATCGGTTGCCCAAAGCTCTCGCGGTCTTTGCTGTATTTCAGCGCTGCGTCAAATGCAGCGCGCGCCATGCCCAGGCTTTGCGCGGCTATGCCTATGCGCCCGCCCTCTAAACCACTCAGGGCAATTTTTAAACCTTGGCCTTCTTCACCAATACGGTTCTCTGCGGGTACACGGCAGTTTTCAAACCTGATTTGCGCCGTGTCGCTAGCGTGTTGGCCCAGCTTGTCTTCAATGCGCGCCACCTCATAGCCTGGTGTTTTGGTCTCTACTAAAAATGCGCTGATGCCTTTTTTGCCAGCCGCTTTATCAGTCACGGCCATAACGATAGCGATGTCGCCGTTTTTACCGCTGGTGATAAATTGTTTCACACCGTTCAACACATAGTGGTCGCCGTCTTGGGTGGCGGTGGTTTTTAAACCTGCAGCCTCGCTGCCCACATGCGGCTCGGTTAAACAAAATGCGCCCAGCATGTTGCCGCGCGCCAAGGGCTTAAGGTATTTTTGCTTTTGCGCTTCGTTGCCCCATGCCATCAAAATCGAGCACACGGGGCAATTGTTAACGCTCACCACGGTGGATGTTGCGCCATCACCTGCAGCAATCTCTTCCAGAATCAGCGCGAGGCTCAAGTAGTCTAGCCCGGCACCGCCGTACTGCTCTGGCACGGCCACACCATAGCAGCCTAGGTCGGCCAAGCCGCGCAGCTGCGCACGCGGAAAGTGGTGCGACTTGTCCCAGGCGGCAGCGTGCGGTGCTATCTCGGCTTGTACATAGGCGCGTACGGCGTCTTGTACAGCGGTGTGGTCTGGGCTTAACTGCATTGTGTGCCTTCTATTTATATAAATAATTCATGGCTTACCAACTGCTGTACACACGGCCGTCGTGGTGAAAGTACTTACCCTTGTCTTTATCTGTCAAGCCAGCAATCACTGCACGCATGGCGGTGACCGATTCTTCTACGCTGATAGTCGCATTGGGCCCACCCATGTCGGTGCGCACCCAGCCTGGGCACATGGGCAGCAATAAAGCCTCGGGGTAGTCATGCTGCGCTGCAATCACCGCCATATTTAATGCAGCTTTACTCACGCGGTAGGTCCAACCAAAGCTGCTTTCTGCTTCACCTATACTGCCCATGCCGCTGGTGATGAAGATAAACTTGCCTTTGGCCTCCTGCACCATGGGTGCCACTTGGGGAATGGTTTGCATGGCACCCAGCACATTGGTGTGCATCGTTTGGTC
>JAYTPK010000326.1:0-2837 GCA_043747295.1 Polaromonas sp.
GGTTGGGCATGCAGCGATCGACCGATTTCTGGTACTCCAGTTGAGAGGGCGATTGATACATGACCAAACGTGCGTACGCGACAATCTAAGCAAGTGACATTGGACTCCATCAGAGTCGAGTCCCAGACTCAGCATTTACCTCAAATACAAGCCGCATTTAAAAGAAAAATGGCCCTTGCGGGCCATTAATACTGCTCAACCAGCTACGCAATCTATAGCATTAGCCTTGCGGACTTTTACCCACCGCGCTCACTGGTACAGGTACAGTGCCTGCGCGGTTGTTCTCTACCCACTTGTGTACGCGCTCAGCGTCGCCTAGGCGGCTTAACTTGCCGGCGGAGTCTAAAAATACCATGATGAGTTTGCGGCCTGCTATTTTGGCCTGCATCACCAAGCACTGGCCTGCTTCAGAAATGTAGCCCGTTTTTTGCAGGCCAATTTCCCAGTCGGGGTTGCGCGTTAAGCGGTTCGTGTTGACGTAGTTGAGCGTTTTTTCGCCAATGGCAATTTGATGGTCGGGCGAGGTCGACAGCTGGCGCAACTGTGGGTTGTTGGACGCGTGGGCTACCAAGGTGGCCAGGTCTTGCGCGCTGCTTTGGTTGCGGCTAGACAGGCCCGTAGGCTCTACATAGCGGGTGTCGCGCATGTTCAGTTGCGCAGCCTTCACATTCATGTGCTGTACAAAGCGGTCCATGCCGCCGGGGTACGTACGACCTAGCGCGTGGGCGGCGCGGTTTTCGCTGCTCATTAAGGACAGTAGCATCAGCTCACCACGGGACAGTTCGGCGCCTACTTTCAGGCGCGACCGGCTGCCTTTTTCGGTATCTACATCGTCTTGGGTAATGGTGATGATCTCGCCCATGTCTAGGCGTGCTTCACTGACCACCACACCAGTCATCAGCTTGGTGAGCGAGGCAATAGGCAGCACAGCGGTATCGTTTTTGCTAAACAATACTTCGCGGGTATCTTGGTCTATTACCAGTGCGACGCTTGACTTTAAATCTAACTCGTCTTGCATGCCGTGCAGGCCTGCCAGCTCGCCGAACGAGGGCTTGGGTGGTGCAAACGCTACCAATTGAATAGCGCGTGAGGGCCGCATCACCACTACACGCTTGCCGTTTTTGCCGCGAATCACTACGCGCTGCATCTTGGCGTGTGCTACGCCGCCGCGCGCACCGCGCTGGGTAGACACTCTGACCACACCGCCTTTACCGGCCACGCGCACCATGCGGTCGTTGGCAGCTGCAGTGTGCTTTTTGCCTGCTGATTTGGCAGACACTTTAGTGGTGCTTTTAGCCGCACTTTTAGATTTTGCACCTGCCTTGGCTACAGCCACAGGTTTTTTCTTGGCTTGGGCCGCATTGGCTGTGGAGATAGCTGCGCTGCTGAATGCTACGGCCAAGCCGAGCACAGCTACACACTTACTCACAAAACTAAACAATTGATTCACATTGCTTCTTTTGGCTACAACCATGATGCGCTCCATTGCAGATATCCCGATGAAGCGTAAGTGTATACAAGCTTAGAAAATTATGCAATATCAATCACTTACGTTACATAGCTCAAATCACACTTACATTTAAGTAGTAACCCTGATGACTTGTAAGCAAGGAAGCAAGTAAACGCTGTAAATGCTTGATCTAGCAGGGGAATGTTTACTTTTTACTGCTGGGTTTATGTTGCGACTGTGAAAAACCCTTAGATGTTGAATTTCGTGGGAAAATCATGTTTCTGTGGTCGTCATCGCACGACTTTTTACTAGGCTCTTCCCCCACAATTTATGTCCAGCAATCTGCATCCCATGCTTAACGTGGCCGTAAGCGCCGCACGCGCCGCGGGCGCCATCATCAACCGTGCCGCGCTGGACATTGAATCGGTTCGCATTGCACAAAAGCAAATGAACGACTTTGTCACCGAAGTCGATCAAAAATCTGAAGCCGTCATTATCGAAACCTTGCTAACCGCCTACCCCGGCCACGGCATTTGGGCCGAAGAATCGGGCCGCGAGCATGGTGCAAAAGACTCTGAGTTTGTCTGGATCATTGACCCACTGGACGGCACCACTAACTTTATCCATGGCTTTCCGGTGTATTGCGTGAGCATTGCACTCGCAGTTAAAGGAAAAATCGAACAAGCGGTGGTGTACGACCCTACGCGCAACGACATGTTTACCGCCACCAAAGGCCGCGGCGCCTACCATAACGACCGCCGTATACGTGTGAGCAAGCGCACGCAGATGAAAGACTGCCTGGTATCTACTGGCTTCCCCTTCCGCCCTGGCGACGACATGCCCAAATACATTGCCATGTTTACCGACGTAATGAAGCTCACGTCGTCCATGCGCCGCCCCGGTGCAGCCGCGCTCGATTTGGCCTACGTAGCCGCAGGTTTCAGCGATGCGTTTTTTGAAACGGGCCTGCATGCGTGGGACGTAGCGGCAGGCTCGCTGCTGGTGCAAGAAGCTGGTGGATTGGTAGGCAACTTTACCGGCGAGGCTGACTTTTTAGACCAACATGAATGCATGGCTGCCAACCCACGCGTATATGGCCAACTGGTCACCGTATTGGGCAAGTACAGCCAGTTTGCCAGCGCTGGCGAGAAAGCTGCACTGCGCCAAACCGTCACGCTGCGCGCAGAACAAGGCCCTGACTTTAGCGAGACAGTGCAGCAAGTTAATCTGTAATTCCAACACCACAGCACATCTTTGTTATGGCTGCTGAACACACGCCGATGATGGCCCAATACTGGGGCCTGAAAAAAGACTTTCCTGACACGCTGCTGTTCTACCGCATGGGCGACTTTTATGAAGTCTTCTATACGGACGCTGAAAAAGCCGC
>JAYTPK010000327.1:0-11479 GCA_043747295.1 Polaromonas sp.
TTCCAGCATGCCCAGCACGCGCTTGGTGCAGCCTTCGCGGATGGCTTTGACGTCGCGGCTTTCCTGCAGCAGCTCGCGGCTCACGTTCAGCGGCAAATCGGCGCTGTCAACAATGCCTTTGACAAAGCGCAGGTAGGTGGGCATCAGCGCCTCGGCATCGTCCATGATGAACACGCGTTTGACATACAGCTTGATGCCAGCTTTTTTGTCGCGGTTCCACAAATCAAACGGTGCTTTGCCGGGGATGTATAGCAGCTGGGTGTATTCTGTGCTGCCTTCCACTCGGTTATGGGTGTAGGCCAGCGGGGCTTCTTGGTCGTAGCTGATTTGCTGATAGAAGTCGTCGTATTGCTCTTTGCTAATGTCTTTTTTGGGGCGGCTCCACAGCGCGGCAGCGGCGTTGGCTTGCTCCCACTCGCCAGTCTTGACCATGCCACCACCTTGGGTGCCTTTGGTGGGGTCGGCCGCGTCAATCGCCTCGCCTTCTTTCCACTCTTCTTTTTCCATCAAGATGGGCAAGCTGATGTGGTCTGAGTATTTACTGATGATGCCTTTGAGTTTGTAGGTGTTGGCGTACTCCAGCGCGTCATCCCGCAGGTGCAGGGTGATGCTGGTGCCGCGCTCTTTGCGGGTGATGTTTTCCACCTCAAACTCGCCTGTACCGCCGCTGATCCAACGCACGCCGTCTTTAGCATCGTCGCCTGCACGGCGCGACTCTACCGTGATCTTGTCGGCCACCATAAAGCCTGAGTAAAAGCCTACGCCAAACTGGCCAATCAGTGCACCTTGGTCTTTGGCATCGGCCTTTTGCGCGTCTTGCAGCTTGCCCATAAAGTCTTTGGTGCCGCTCTTGGCAATTGTGCCCAAATGGTCGATGGCATCCTGCTGGGTCATGCCAATGCCGTTGTCGGCAATGGTCAGGGTTTTGGCATCTTTGTCGTAGCTGATACGCACTTCTAGGCTAGGTGCGTCTTCATACAGCGTAGGTGTGTTGATGGCTTCAAAGCGCAGCTTGTCGCACGCGTCTGATGCGTTGGACACCAGTTCACGGACAAAAATTTCTTTGTTGGAATACAGCGAATGGGTAACGAGGTGCAGCAGCTGGGCGACTTCGGCTTGGAAACTTAGGGTTTTTTTAGTCATGGCAAAGGCTTGAAAATACGAAAGGAAAATTCGAAAGAGAAATAACTACACCCCAGTAGTTAGGGGCGTGGGGAAATGTTTACAATTGGGGATTTTAGCGACGAAAGGCTGTGGTGCTTTTGCAAGACCGCAAACCACCCTACGCCAGCACCTTGCAACGCGGCAAGTTAAACCGCTCAAAATCGCGGTCAAAAGTCACTAGCCGCAGGCTGCTGCTGTGCGCCAGCGCAGCCAAGTAGGCGTCTGTCCACAGCCGGGCTGGCAGTGCGACTTGGGCGGTCAGCAGGGCTGCGATGTGCGCATCGCAATCCAGCGGCTCGGCCAGCAGATCAATGATGGGTAGCGCGCGAAAGCTTTGGTACACCGCCCATGCCGCTGGCAGCTGCAAAGCGCCCTCGCCCACTACCTTGGGCTGGCACAGCAGGCGCACTAGGCCCAACATCGTGGTGCGGCAAAAATAGATTTTTTGCGATGTAGTGCTGGGCGACATTTGCATGTCTTGCTGCACGCTGTCCCAATATTGCCTGGCTGCTGCGTGGTGCGGATGCTCTTGCACAGCCAAGGCTAGCCACACGTTAATGTCGGGCAAATCGCCTTGAGGCTGGCCCCACGCGCCGCTGAACCCACCCAAGGCTGCGCTGTCGCGCACGGTCATGGGTACTGTAGATTTGGGCGCTGTAATTTTGGGCGTTTTAACCAGCTTATTCATCAAGCAATGCACTCAAACTAGCGTTGCTCAAGGCCGCAGCACTCAGCGCCATGGGTGCGCCTAGGCGAACGCTGGGTAGACTGTTTGCAGCTGCAGCCGTGTTGCCAGCCTCGGGTGCGGCCATGCCGCGCTCGATCAAGGTCAACACTAAGTCGCGCAGGCTGGTGCCCTCGATGGCGGCACGGGTTTTGAGGTGGCGAAAGATGGGGTCTGGAAAGTCGATACTAGTACGCATATTTGCATTTTTGCGCAGATATGCTACTGAGTCAAGGCCGTTTTACATTCAGAGATGTATGGTTAGGTGCCAGTGTGATAGCAGCACATACACAGCACGCCGTCGTCCCCTACCTCGATTCAGGGATACTTAATCTACGCAAGTCCCATTTTGGGACTATAATTACTTTGATGCGTGTTGTTGCCGTTTCCACCCTTAAAACCTTTTGGGAGCAGCCCAAATACCAAGAGGCAGAGCAGCCTCTTAAAGCCTGGTTTCAAGAGGTTAGTCAGGCTACATGGCACCAACCTGCAGACATCAAAGCGCATTACGGCACTGCCAGTATCTTAAAAAACCGCCGGGTCGTTTTCAATATCAAGGGCAACGACTACCGTCTCGTGGTGGCCGTGTCATACAAGCTGCAGTTGATTTTTATCAAATTTGTAGGAACGCACAAAGGGTACGATGCGATTGACGCGCAAACAGTAGAGATGGTCTCAACCCAGTAGGAGTTTCATCATGGAAATTAAACCGATTCATACCGCTGCCGATTACAAAGCTACGCTGCACGAAATTTCGGCTCTCATGGAGCTCGATCCGGATGTGGGGTCGCCTGATGGTGATCGTCTAGACGTATTGGCCACTTTAGTTCAAGCCTACGAAGCAAGGCATCACCCAATCGATCCACCAGACCCCATTGAGGCCATAAAATTCCGCCTAGACCAAGGCGGCTTGGCTATTAAAGATCTGGAGCCTTTTATTGGCAAAAGCAACCGGGTTTACGAAGTGCTAGGGCGCACACGCCCTCTTACATTGCCCATGATTCGCCGCCTGCACAAAGGCCTTGGTATACCCGCTGAGGTTTTGATTGCTCAGGGTGATGACAAGTTTGCTCTTGCGGCTTAAAAGTGCCCATAGTCCAAGCATTTACTGCTCAAGCAGCTACAAAATAAATAGCACTCGTCAAAACTTCTCATGCGCACCCAAGTAGCGCCACTGCCCCACCGGCAGCTGTCCCAGCGCTATACCACCAATGCGCACGCGCTTGAGGCCGGTCACATGCAAACCCACGGCTTCGCACATGCGGCGGATTTGGCGTTTTTTGCCTTCTTTGAGGACAAAGCGCAGTTGCTCGGGGTTTTGCCAATCGACCAACGCTGGTTTTAAAGCTTGCCCGTCCAGCGACAGGCCGTGGCGCAGGCGCGCCAGCAGGGCGGGTGGGAAGATGGCGCGCACGTCTTGGGTAATCGGCTCGGCCAGGCGGCGTGTGTCGGCACCGGGCATTTCGTACACCCGCTGCGGGGTAATTTGGTAGCTTACGCGTACCAGGTATTCTTTTTCAACTTGCGAATCCTCGCCAATCAGCTGGCGCGCTACGCGGCCGTCTTGGGTGAGCACCAGCAAACCTGTCGAGTCAATATCTAAGCGACCCGAGGGTGCGAGGCTTTTTAAATGGCTACCTTGGAAGTTGATTTTGGTGTGGTCGCCAATCCAGTGATAACGCGGGTTAACCAACACGATGGCGGGCTCGTAGCCGTCTTCAGCTTGGCCACTGACGTAGCCAATCGGCTTGTGCAGCAGCACAGTCACCTGCTGGGCCTGCGCGCCGGTGGCGCGTTTGTCGACCTCCACGGTGTCACTGGGCAGCACCTTCACACCCATCACCGCAGGCGCACCGTTGACCAGCACCCACCCGCGGTCGATCCAGTCGTCAGCCTCGCGGCGCGAGCACAGCCCCAGCTCGGCCATGCGTTTGTTTAAGCGGACAGGTTCGGTCATAGGCTAATCGTACTGGGTAAAGATGAATGTGCTAAATGCTATGTTTTTAATAGCTAGTTGAGCAGTAAATACTTGGACTGCAGGATGATTTTGTTACAAAAATGATTGTGACAAAGACATCATTTTGTCATATTGTGTTGCCACACTGCGCCATAGATACTTGACGTAATTATCACCACACTACAAACCCGAGGAAACCATCATGCACCCAAGCTCATACTTAAAACCCACCCCAAGTCGTTTACCTAACCACCCCACCCGCTTTGGTAAAACCCTGCAAGCAGTCGCCATGGCGGTCACGCTGGCCACCGTGCTAGGCGCTTGCGCCAACATGGGCAGCAGCAGCGCCTACCCCACGCTAGACGGCAAACGCCCCTTGGTGATAGCCCACCGGGGTGCCAGCGGCTACCTGCCCGAGCACACGCTAGAAGCCTACAAAAAAGCCATAGAGATGGGTGCAGACTTTATTGAGCCCGACCTGGTAGCCACCAAAGATGGCGAGCTGATTGCGCGGCATGAGCCCAACATCACCAACACCACCGACGTGGCCACTAAGCCTGAATTTGCCAGCCGCAAAAACACCCGCAAGGTAGACGGCATAGAAGAAACCGGCTGGTTTGCCAGCGACTTTACACTGGCCGAGATCAAAACCCTGCGCGCCGTGCAGCCGATGAAAGAGCGCGATGCCAGCTTTAACGGCCAATTTAGCGTGCCCACCTTGCGTGAAATTTTAGACCTCGCCAAATCTGCCAGCACCGGTGGCCGCAGCGTGGGCGTGTACCCCGAAACCAAGCACCCTACCTACCATGATGAGATCAAGCTAGGCCTGGACGACCGCTTGCTTAAAGTGCTGGCTGATTACGGCTATACCAGCAAAACATCGCCCGTGATTGTGCAGTCGTTTGAAGTCGCTAACCTGAAATATCTGCGCACTAAAACACAGGTGCGTTTGGTGCAACTGATTGATGGTGACGATGTAGCGCTAGATGGGTCGATGGTGCTGGCACCGCCGTCAGATAAACCGTACGACTTTGTCGTTGCCAAAGACCCGCGCGACTACATTGCCATGCTGACCCCCGCAGGCCTGAAAGATATTAAAACCTACGCCGACGGCATTGGCCCCTGGAAGCCCTACATCGTGGCATCACAAGGCGCAGACATTAACAAAGACGGTAAGGCTGATGACGTGAACGGCGATGGCGCAGTGGATGAACGCGACCGCACTTTGGGCAAGCCGAGTGACTTGATTAAAAACGCGCACGCCGCAGGTTTGTTTGTACACGCCTTCACCTTTCGCAACGAGCCGCGCCGCCTGGCAGGCACCTACCGAGGCGACCCCAAGGCCGAGTACCAGCTGTTCTACCAAATGGGTGTGGACGGCTTGTTCAGCGACTTTCCAGATACGGCGGTGGCTGCACGCAAGTAGTTTTGCTATTTGCGCGATAGATGCAGCAAAGCAACAATCCTGTGTTCAGTCGTAAACAGCATTGACGCTGGGTAACTTAGCAGTCACCATAAATGGTTATTATTGAATTCCCAGATACACACAACAAATTAAAATTTTATGAAAAACACTCTTAAACGCGTTATCGCCAGCATTCTTATTTTTTGCACCGCCACACTGTGCATGCATGGCACTTCTTTTGCGGGCATTGTGAGCACTGACGAGGTGCAAACAAGCCAAAACGCCAGTGCCAACATCGACAAGCTGAACATTTTTTTAGCGCGTGACGATGTGCAGCGTGGTTTGCTATCCCAAGGTGTTGACCCCGATGCTGCCCGCGCCCGGGTAGCTGCGCTCACCGACGTGGAGGCTGCTGAACTGGCAGGCCGTGTGGACAAAGCGCCTGCAGGCGGGAGTGCGTTAGGTGTGATTTTCACCATCTTTTTGGTGCTGCTGATCACCGACATTTTGGGTTGGACCAAAGTGTTTCCGTTCACCCGATCTATCAAATAAACCTGCGGGTAGCCTGTATTAATGCTGCTTGCATGCGCCAAGCTTGGCCGCTACCCAACCCCCGTTTTGACGGGGGTTTTGATGAGCGGGTTATCGGACTATTTGTCGGACGAGTTGCTTAAGGCGTTACGTTGGCTGGGTGTGGCCACTGCTGCACTGTGGCTATCTGGCTGCGCTACACCCACCCTGCAGCTGGCCGCGCTGCAAGCCCAGTGGCCTGCTTATTTACCATCCCAGGCGCAGATCAGCAATGTGCCTTTTATAGCCCAGGAAGACTATCAATGCGGCCCAGCTGCGCTGGCCATGGCAGCGCAGCATGCAGGGGTGCAGCGCGACATGGCTACGTGGGTGGAGCAGGTGTATGTGCCTGCACGACAAGGCGCGCTACAAAGCGAGATGCTGGCGGCCAGCCGCCGCAATGGCTTGCCTGCCTACACGCTGGCCCCGCGCATCGACGCACTGCTGCGCGAGGTGGCTGCAGGTAACCCTGTACTGGTGCTGCAAAACTTGGGGCTGGCTTGGTCACCCGTGTGGCACTACGCGGTGGTGATAGGGTTTGACCAAACGCAAGGTACGGTCACGTTGCACTCGGGGCGCACGGCCAGCATGCCCATGCCGCTTACTACCTTTGACCGCACCTGGGCGCGCGCTGAGCGCTGGGCCATGGTGGCCTTGGCGCCGCAACGCCTGCCTGCTACCGCGCAGGCAGATGCCTATGTGGCCTCGGTGGTGGCGCTGGAGCGCGTGCAACCTGCTGCTGCCCAAACGGCCTATGCCACGGCACTGCGCACATGGCCTGCGCATCGCATTGCTTTGATGGGGGCTGGCAACAGCGCCTACGCGCTTGGCCAACTGGTTGCAGCTCAGCAAGCCTACAGGGCCGCCGCACAAGCCTATCCGCAAGACGGCGATGCATGGAACAATTTAGCGCAGGTGCTGCTAGACACAGGCCAACACCGGGCCGCACTAGAGGCCGCGCAGCGCGCTGTGGCGGCAGGCGGCAAGCGGGCGGTGCAATACCAAAATTTGCTGCAAGAGATAGTATCTAAAACGCCCACATCCCAATAATCGCTTGCACAAGCAACTCTCAACACTAATTAGCTATAAATTTAATAGCTGTCTGAGCAGTAAATACTTGGACTACAAGCTTATTTCATTGGTATTTGATCGATACTTGGGCTATCTAAAGCCCAAACTATTCAAACACTGCCGCCCGCAGCGCCGCAATATCCAATACCTTCAAGCCACCATACTCCAACCGCACCAGGTTACGCGCTTGCAGTGTGCTCAGCGCCTCGTTAACCCGCTGCCTTGAAAGCCCCACCAAATACGCCAGCTCTTGCTGCGTAATCCGTAGCACATCGGTCATGCGCGGGTACAGCACGGGGTTAAACAGCGCGGCAATGCTGGATGCTACGCGCGCGTCGGGGTTGGGGTTGCGGTCGCTTTGGCGGGCGGCAATAAACTGGCCCAAGCGCTCGTTGAGCTGGTTCATCACATAGCGGTTAAACCCAATGCTGTGGTCTAGCAACCAGTGAAATGTTTCTACCGGAATGCCCGCAATCACACTGGGGCGCAGGGCCTGGATGTTGTAGCGGTAATTTTCTTGCTTCAATACTGTGCCCTCACCAAACCAGCCACCGGGTGGCACGCCCACCAGGGTGATGCTGCGGCCGTCGGGAGTCTCATTGCTCATCTTCAGCAGGCCGTCAATCAAGCCAAACCAATACGTCACCGGCTTGCCTACACGGCACACATAGTCGCCAGGCTGCGCCTCGCCTACTTGCAGTGCAGCGCAGGCACGCAAATGCTCTTGCGCACTTAAAAGGCCGAGCCACGGAATGGCCTGCAGCTCCAGCGCACTGGGCGAGCGGCGACGCTGGTGCAAACTGAGCTCAACTGGGGCGTGTTTTGTCATACAAAGTCAATCATCGACGTTGAGGCGACAAAATTTAGGGTAATCACTGCCTAGGCATACCCGGTAAATGTCGTCCGACAGACATCATAACGTCAAAGTGGAGCATACAGTGCAATGAACAAGTAGACAAAGCGCACCATGCTATTTTTTGATGCGTATCTAAGAAGGTAAAGACAGCCATGCAGACTTTTCCCCAGCTGTTGTTGCAGCACGCCAGCCAGCGCGGCACGGCACCCGCCATGCGTGAGAAGGAATATGGCATTTGGCAAACCACAAGCTGGCAGCAACTGGCCAGCATGGTAGAGCACATGGCCTGCGGCCTGCACCAAGCGGGCTTAAAAAATGGCGAGCACCTGGTGGTGATTGGGTCTAACCGCCCTCGCCTGTATGCCACCATGCTGGCCGCCCAAGCCTTGGGCGCTATCCCCGTGCCGCTTTACCAAGACGCTGCAGCCGCTGAGGTGGTATTTCCCATCAACAACGCCGAGGTGCGTTTTGCGGTGGTAGAAGACCAAGAGCAAGTCGACAAAATGCTAGAGGCGCGCGAGCAGTGCCCGCAGCTGACGCATATTTATTTTGACAATCCACGTGGCCTGCGCAACTACGTTGATGACGGCTTGGTGGGCGTAGATGCCCTGCTGGCTGCAGGCCAAACTTTCACCACAGCCAACCCTAGCTTTTTTAAAGACGCTGTAGCCCGCACCCAGCCGCATGATGTGGCGGCGATGTTTTTTACCAGCGGCACCACCGGCAACCCCAAGGGTGTGGTGCACACCCACAGCACGCTGCTAGACCGCGCCGCTGCGGGCGCTAAGTTTGACAAGCTGACCAGCAGCGAAGAAGTGTTGGCCTACATGCCGCTAGCCTGGATTGGGCAAAACATTTTCAGCTACGCGCAGTGGCTGGCCTGCGGCTATGTGGTGAACTGCCCCGAGAGCGCGGCTACGTCCACCATCGACCTGAAAGAAGTTGGCCCTACTTATTATTTTGCGCCACCGCGCGTGTTTGAAGGCTTGCTGACCAGCGTGATGATCCGCATGGAAGACGCAGGCGCAATCAAACGCAAAATGTTCAAAACCTTTATGGACGTGGCCAAGCGCGTAGGCCCGGCCAAAATGAACGGCGACAGCGTGGGCCTGGGTGACAGCATCATGTATGCGCTGGGTAACCTGTGCGTGTATGGCCCGCTGCGCAACAACCTGGGCTTTAGCCGCGTGCGCGTGGCCTATACCGCAGGCGAGGCCATTGGCCCTGATTTGTTCACCTTCTACCGCTCGATTGGCGTTAACTTAAAGCAGCTGTACGGCAGCACCGAAACCGCCGTGTTTGTCTGCCTGCAGCCTGATAACGCAGCGCGCGCCGACACCGTGGGCATACCGATTGACGGCGTAGAAATTAAACTGGCTGCCAACGGCGAGATTTTGGTCAAAAGCCCTGGCCTGCTGAAAGAATATTACAAAAATCCTGAGGCCACCGCTGAGGTAAAAACCGCTGACGGCTGGTACCACACCAGCGACGCAGGCTTTATCGACGCACAAGGGCATCTTAAAATTATTGACCGCGTCAAAGACGTGGGCCGCATAGCCGGTGGTGCCAATGACGGCGCCATGTTTGCGCCCAAGTATGTTGAGAACAAGCTCAAGTTTTTTCCGCACATCAAAGAAGCTGTTGCTTATGGCGACGGCCGCAACCAAGTGGCCGTGATGCTGAACATCGACTTTGATGCTGTAGGCAACTGGGCCGAGCGCCGCAACCTGCCCTACGCAGGCTACACCGACCTGGCGCAAAAACCCGAGGTCTACCAACTGATCAAAGAATGTGTTGAATCAGTCAACGCTGATTTGAGCCGCGACACCATGCTGGCAGGCAGCCAGATCAGCCGCTTTTTGGTGTTGCACAAAGAGCTGGACGCTGACGATGGCGAGCTGACCCGCACCAACAAAGTTCGCCGTGGCTTTATTGCCGAGAAGTACCAGCCGCTCATCGATGGGCTGTACAACGGCGCAACCTCGCAGTTCATCGAGACGGTGGTCAAGTTTGAGGACGGCCGCAGCGGCAAAGTGTCAGCTACGTTAAACATATCTGATAGCAAGACGTTTACCCCTGTGAAGGCGGCAGCATGAACTACGCTTTAAATACCAGGTGCGGGGATTTTTTGAACGCAGAGGGCGCGAAGGATTCGCAAAGGACGCAAAAGAAGATGGAGAAAAGAATACCAAATTTTTTAAAAGAAATGTTTATAACAGTATTTTCCATATTTAATTTTGGTTTTCACTTTGACTTCTTTTTTGTATCTTTTTTGCGTTCTCTGCGAAACCTTCGCGCCCTCTGCGTTCAAAAACTCCCCTTCCCCTCTTCCTTTCCCTCTACAGTAAGAGCCGCGAGCAAGCTATGAGTAAAAAAATTGGTGACGTCATCCTGGACGTGAAGAACATTTCCCTGCGCTTCGGTGGTGTGAAAGCCTTATCCGACATCAGTTTTAACGTGCGCGAGCACGAGATCCGCGCCATCATTGGGCCCAACGGCGCAGGCAAATCGTCCATGCTTAACTGCATTAACGGCGTGTACCAGCCGCAAGAGGGCAGCATCACCTTCAAAGGCCAGACCTTTAAGCACATGAACAGCCACCAAGTAGCCACCATGGGCGTGGCGCGCACGTTCCAAAACTTGGCGCTGTTCAAAGGCATGAGCGTGCTGGACAACATTATGTCGGGGCGCAACCTGAAGATCAAAAGCAATATCTTTATGCAAGCCCTGCGGATTGGCCCGGCCGAGCGCGAGGAGATCAAGCACCGCGAATATGTTGAATCGATCATCGACTTTTTAGAAATTCAGGCTTTTCGCAAAACCCCCGTGGGCCAGCTTCCCTACGGCCTGCAAAAACGTGTAGACCTAGGCCGCGCACTGGCCATGGAACCGCAGGTGCTGCTGCTGGACGAGCCAATGGCGGGCATGAACCTGGAAGAAAAACAGGACATGTGCCGCTTTGTGCTGGACGTGAACGACGAGTTTGGCACCACCGTGGTGTTGATTGAGCACGACATGAGCGTGGTGATGGACATATCCGACCGCGTGGTGGTGCTGGACTACGGCAAGATCATTGGCGATGGCGCACCCGCCGAGGTGCGCAGCAACCCCGAAGTTATAAAAGCCTATTTAGGTACGAGTCATTAATATGAAAAAAGCCTATTCAAAAAGTGTCTTTGCAAGCAGCCGCTGTGGAACTGGCTTTGCCAGGCCGCTAGCGGCGCCCCCTGCTAGGGGGGAGGCTTGCACGCGAAGCGAGCAAGCAAATGGGGGGAGCAAGTAATGGGTTTTTTCTTAGAAACATTACTCGGCGGCCTGATGGCAGGCATGCTGTATTCGCTGGTGGCTTTGGGCTTTGTGCTGATTTTCAAAGCCTCTGGAGTGTTTAACTTTGCGCAAGGCGCGATGGTGCTGTTTGCGGCACTGGCCATGGCGCGCTTTGCCGAATGGATACCGCAGTGGACAGGCATTGACAACAAAATTCTAGCCAATATTGCCGCCTTTACCATCGCTGCAGTAGTGATGTTTGTGGTGGCTTGGATCATTGAACGGTTGGTGCTGCGCCATTTGGTGAACCAGGAGGGCGCGACCCTCTTGATGGCCACCTTGGGCATCAGCTACTTTTTAGACGGTCTGGGCCAAACCATTTTTGGCAGCGACATTTACAAGATCGATATTGGCATGCCCAAAGAGCCGATCATGGCGCTGGAGAGCATGTTCCCCGGTGGTATT
>JAYTPK010000328.1:0-2231 GCA_043747295.1 Polaromonas sp.
ACCTTTCCAATCGCACGCTTGGTGTTGAAGACAATTCCTGGTCCATGCGTAAAGAAGGCCAGCACCTTCATACCAGAGTGTTCAGCCGAGAACTGCGGATTTTTCATGGCTACTTTGTTGTACGCCACAGAGATAGGTTCTGCCGTATTACCCAAAAACGGCAGTTCTGCCATTTGCGTATGCACAAAACGACCTGGCGTATAGCCCTGCACTGAATACGAAAGATCAGCCAAGCCGTTTTTTACAGCATCAAACGTGCCGGGTGGAGCAGACACAGCGCGCGGCAAGATATTGCATTTGACTTTGCCTGTAGAGTTTTTTTCTACCAAGTCGCACCACTCTTTTTGCGCTAGGCTGAGCGTGTGGGTGGGCGGTAGCCAGCTAGACGCCGTCAGCACGGTTTGTGCGTTGGCCAAGTGGGCTGAGCCAGCGCCAGCTAAAGCTAGCACTGACAATGTGATGCGAGAGGTTTTCATGGGATTCCTTGCAAGAATATGGCACCGCAAAATGCTGCGTTCAGGTCACTTTAGCGGCTGGTGTCGACAGCAT
Organism: Polaromonas sp.; assembly: GCA_043747295.1. GTDB lineage: Bacteria > Pseudomonadota > Gammaproteobacteria > Burkholderiales > Burkholderiaceae_C > JAAFIP01. Next base: position 550 of record JAYTPK010000328.1, read on the forward strand.
CGATACAGGTTTACCCCAATTAACCAACCCAGTAGTTTGTTAATTGTCGCTGGGTTGACTCTGGCACTGCAACTTGCCGTGAGTAGCGCATCAACATATTGTGGATAACCAGTATAATAAACAAAAAGAACGATCGTGCTTTTTTATGTTTGCACGGTCTTTTGCTGCGGTGCGGTATATCTATCGGTCGCCCGCATACAATGTTTTTAAGTTTACGTCAACGTCAATTGAATTATTTTGTGGAGCAAGTGGTATGAAGGTATTAGTCGCAGTGAAACGGGTGGTGGATTACAACGTAAAGGTACGGGTTAAATCAGATAATACCGGCGTAGATATTGCCAACGTCAAGATGAGCATGAACCCTTTTGACGAGATCGCCGTAGAAGAAGCTATGCGCCTGAAAGAAAAAGGCATCGCCACCGAAATCATCGCGGTGTCTTGCGGCCCCACGCAGTGCCAGGAAACTTTGCGCACCGCCATGGCCATTGGCGCTGACCGCGCTATTTTGGTGGAAACGTCTGAAGAGCTGCAACCTTTGGCTGTAGCCAAGCTGCTTAAAGCGCTGATCGACAAAGAACAACCCGGCTTGGTGATTCTGGGCAAGCAGGCCATTGACGATGACTGCAACCAGACAGGCCAAATGTTGGCAGCCTTGGGTGACATGCCGCAAGCCACCTTCGCATCCAAGGTAGAGATTGTTGACGGCAAGGCAGTAGTCACCCGTGAAGTTGATGGCGGCTTAGAGACGCTGTCTGTCAGCTTGCCTGCCGTCATCACCACCGACCTGCGCTTAAACGAGCCGCGCTACGTCACGCTGCCCAACATCATGAAAGCCAAGAAAAAGCAGCTTGATGTGTTTAAACCCGAAGACCTGGGTGTGGACGTGGTACCACGTATCAAAACACTCAAAGTGGTGGAACCTGCCAAACGCAGTGCAGGCATCAAAGTAGCTGATGTTGCCATGCTGGTGGACAAGCTGAAGAACACGGCAAAGGTAATCTAACAATTTTGTGGGACGGAGAAACGCACCTGCGTAGCAGCGCGTTGCTCTGTCCCCAAACTAATCAAACAGGTAAGCAATCAAGGAGCTGACATGACAAGTTTAGTAATAGCAGAACACAACAACGCCACCATCAAAGGTGCCACCTTTAATACCGTTACCGCAGCGATTGCCTGCGGCGGCGACGTGCATGTGCTGGTGGCAGGCATGGACGCAGGCCCGGCAGCAGCAGCAGCAGCTCAAATTGCCGGCGTAGCCAAAGTCATTCATGTCGATGGTGCGCACTTTGCGCACGGCCTGGCAGAGAACATGGCAGCGCAGATTTTGACACTGGCCAGCAGTTACAGCCACATACTTTTTCCGGCTACGGCCTCTGGCAAAAATATTGCACCGCGTGTAGCAGCCAAGCTGGACGTAGGCCAGATCAGCGACGTCACCAAGGTGGATAGCCCCGACACTTTTGAGCGCCCCATCTACGCTGGCAACGCCATTGCCACCGTGCAAAGCACTGACGCTACCAAAATTATTACCGTGCGCACCACGGGTTTTGACCCTGCGCCCGCCGCTGGTGGGTCGGCCACTGTAGAGGTAGTTGCTGCCGCCGCAGACAGCGGCAAAAGCACATTTGTAGGCAGCGAAATAGCCAAACTAGACCGCCCCGAGCTGACCGCGGCCAAAATCA
>JAYTPK010000329.1:0-9174 GCA_043747295.1 Polaromonas sp.
CTTGAGCCAGGTATCACCCCTGTATGTTTTAACTTACCTTCGCGTGACGGACACACGTGGCGTGTAGGCTTGAGTGTCTGTTACGACCTGCGCTTTGCCGCACTGTATGCAGCCTTGCAAGCCGATTTGCTATTGGTGCCCAGTGCATTTACCTACACCACTGGACAGGCGCATTGGGAAACGCTGCTACGCGCACGAGCGATAGAGAACCTAGCCTACGTAGCAGCAGCCGCCCAAGGTGGGCAGCACGCTAACGGGCGCAGCACGTGGGGCCACAGCATGCTCATTGATGGATGGGGCCATGTGCTAGGCCAGTTTGCACAAGGGGCGGGCGTTGTATTAGCAGACATGTCTTGGGACTCGCTGCAACAGTTGCGTGCGCAACTGCCAGTTTTAGCGCACCGCAAAGTCTTATCTCTACCGCAAGCTGGTGCATGAAATTTTCGCCTGTAGCGGTGGTAGTACTATCGCGCTGGAAGCTGGCCTTGAATCGCCGCGCTCTGTTGTGGATTGTCTTGGTAGCTTTGGTAGCAGCATTGTTGGCCACTTTGGTATGGCTGGCTGGCAGGTACGAGGTCAGTCAAGTGCAACTGCGCATTGAGCGTGATGCCGTCGATGCCGTTGGTGACATTAGGTCTGCTCTGACACGCAATGTGCAAAACCTGCAAGCACTACCCAATGCACAAGAGCAACCAAGTGCTTGGCTACAAGATGCCTTTGCGGTGTTGCGCGAGCATCGGGAGGTGGTACGTCTAGAGTGGCGCGACAATCAATACATCGTGGGCGCAGTGGCTGAGTCACCATATCAAGTGGCTTTATTTACTAAGATTATGCGGCCCAGCACACAAGCCGAAGTGCAAACTGCATGTGACAGTGCGCGACGCATTAGCGGGCCGGCATACTCCCCAAGCCACTTTCAGCCTTTGTCGGAAGGCATGGGATCAGAGCTAATTGAGATGTGTTTGCCATTGAGCGCAGCAGGGCAAAAAAATGGTTTTCTAGTCGTCACGTACGCTTTGCAAAGCATGCTAACTGAATTTGTCAGCAAGCAAATATCGCGCAGCCAAGATGTATCTATCAATGAAGCTGATGGCACACGGCTTGCTGTTCAAGGCGCTTTAAGGCGCGGCTCAAGCGTTTTTAGTGCAACGCATTTACTCGATTTACCCGGAAATACCTTGGTGCTGCGTGTAGATAGCTGGCGCACAGCACCCGATTTATTCCCTAATGTACTAACTGCATTGGTCACATTAATGACCTTGGCCTTGTTGTCTGTGCTGGTACTGCTGGGCAAAGATATAGGTATGCGCCTGCGTGCAGAACGCGATTTAGCTGAGTCACTGGCTTTTCGTAAAGCCATGGAAGACTCGCTAGTTACAGGCATGCGCGCGCGCGATTTAGAGGGGCGTATTACCTATGTGAATCCTGCTTTTTGCCAGATGACAGGCTTTAGCGCGGCCGAGCTAGTCGGCATAACATCTCCCATGCCTTACTGGCCACCAGAGCTGGCTAATGAATACTTGCAGCGCCAGACGGTGCGCTTGTCAGGCCAATTGCCCACGCGCGAAGGCTTTGAGTCAATGTTTATTCGCAAAGATGGTAAGCGTTTTCCAGTTCTGATCATTGAGGCGCCGCTCATCAATGCGATGCAGGTGCAAACGGGTTGGATGAGTGCGGTATTGGACATCACCGATCAACGGCGCATGGAGGAGCAATCACGCGCCAGTCAAGAGCGCTTGCAAGCTAGTGCACGCTTGGCCATGGTGGGCGAGATGGCATCGCTTATGAGCCATGAACTCAATCAACCGTTAGCAGCGATATCAAGCTATGCCACAGGCTCGCTCAACATGTTAGGTGACGGTAGCTCGCTAAGCCCTCAAGATATGCAGCACGCTATGCAACGCATCAGCGAGCAAGCTGAGCGTGCAGGCAAGGTCATTAAATCAGTACACGATTTTGTGCGCCGACGTGACCAAACCCACGAAGCCGCGGCACCCCATGCACTGTTTGATGCCATCATGCCACTGGTAAGTCTGCAAGCGCGCAAGCTGGGTGTGAATGTGCAAGTTAATTGTCCTGCATCCATTGCGCAGGTGCAATGTGATCGAACCATGGTCGAACAGGTATTACTCAACCTAGCGCGTAACGCCATGCAAGCTATGGACAGCGCCCCTGTCCATCAACGTACTGTCGTCCTTGCCGCACGAGGTATCACACCACCCGCAGACCATGCAGGGCGTTGGATTGAGTTTTCCGTGGCAGATCAAGGCGCTGGTATTGATGAATCTACTGCAGGTCAATTGTTTACGCCGTTCTTTACCACCAAACCCGAGGGCATGGGCCTAGGCTTAAGCCTGTGCCGTACCGTGGTGGAGCAGCACGGTGGATTTCTAACGTATGAGCCTAACCTGCCTCGCGGCACAGTGTTCAAATTTACCCTACCGCAAACAGTGATCTAATTGCGAAAATGTACAAAACTATTTTTAAGAATTGACTATGCAGCCCACATTAGATGCGACCATATATGTTGTAGATGATGATGCCAGTGTGCGTGATGCCCTGGCCTGGTTACTGCGTTCACGGCATCTGCCCTATGTTTTGTTTGCCAGTGGCGAGGCTTTTTTAGAAGAAGCGGTGAGCCACTTTAGCCCAAGCCAGCCCAGTTGTTTATTGCTAGATGTGCGTATGCCCGGTATGAGCGGTTTGGCGTTATTCGACATCATTCAAACTAAGCCATGGGCTAGCGTGCTACCTATAATTTTTCTCACTGGGCACGCCGATGTGCCCACAGCAGTAGACACCGTAAAACGCGGAGCGTTTGATTTTTTTGAGAAGCCATTTTCTGATAATGCCCTGGTTGACCGGGTAGAGCAAGCGCTGGCAGCGAGTGCCAAGGTGGTGCTAGCTCAGAAAGACGTGCAAGCTTTGCGCCAGCGCCACAATGAATTAACAGAACGCGAGCATGATGTCCTGCAACTGGTTGTGCAAGGCCTGCCTAATAAATTGATCGCAGATCAGCTATCCATCAGCGTGCGCACGGTGGAAGTGCACCGTGCGCGCGTGTTTGACAAAATGGGTGTGAAGTCTGCAGTTGAATTGGCAAATTTGCTACAAAAAATATAGCAAATTTATCTGTCAACTTCAAAACTATTTGCTAGCGACCACGCGCACCATCTCTAGTGTCTTGTTGCTGTAGCCCCATTCGTTGTCATACCAGCTCACCACTTTGACAAAAGTGCTGTCCAGTGCAATGCCAGCGTCAGCGTCAAACACACTGGTACAGCTCTCGCCCCTGAAGTCGCTGGCTACCACTTTGTCTTCGGTATAACCCAGTACGCCCTTCATAGCACCCAAGCTTTGTGCTTTCATTTCGGCGCAAATCTCAGCGTAGCTGGCTTCTTTCACCAGCTCTACAGTCAAGTCGATCACTGACACATCGCTGGTGGGCACGCGAAATGACATGCCCGTGAGTTTTTTATTCAGCTCAGGAATCACCACACCTACCGCTTTAGCTGCGCCGGTAGACGATGGGATGATGTTTTCTAAAATACCGCGTCCACCGCGCCAGTCTTTGTTACTCGGCCCATCTACAGTTTTTTGCGTAGCAGTAGCAGCGTGCACGGTGGTCATCAGGCCGCGCTTGATGCCCCATTTATCATTAAGCACTTTGGCTACAGGTGCCAAGCAGTTAGTGGTGCAGCTAGCGTTAGAAATAATGGCCTGACCGGCATAGGTTTTGTCGTTCACACCGTAGACGAACATGGGAGTGTCGTCTTTGGAGGGCGCTGACATCACTACTTTTTTAGCGCCCGCATCTAGGTGCTTTTGCGCAGTCACTTTGTCTAAGAACAAGCCCGTAGATTCGATCACCACGCTGGCACCCACTTCGTTCCACTTTAAAGTAGCAGGGTCGCGCTCTTGCGTTAGGCGAATGCGTTTGCCGTTGACCACCAAGGTATTGCCGTCTACAGATACATCGCCTTTAAAACGGCCGTGCACGCTGTCGTACTTGAGCATATAGGCCAAATAATCAGGCTCCAGTAAATCGTTAATGCCGACGATTTCAATATCAGAAAAATTTTGAACCGCAGCGCGAAATACCATGCGTCCGATACGGCCAAAGCCGTTAATGCCTACCTTGATGGTCATACTAGTTTCTCCAGAATCAATAAATTAAATGTGCCGTGAATTACACGCGGCAACCGAGTTGGCCTTTTTTCGCATTTTCAAAATATGTCAAATCCCCAGGGCAGTTGACCTTGGCTTCTGGTAGTTTGGTGTTGGGTTTAGCGGTACAAGTAAAAGCTTGGGTCTTTTTGTTCATACCGGGCTTGGCCAGCTTCCAATCCGCAGGGCACAGGTCTGCAGGCTTAGCTGCTGGTTTGGCAGCTGACGCAGCAGCTACGGGCGCTGCTGCCACTGGCACGGCCGCTACAGCCACAGTGGCCTTTAAATCTTTACCCAAACATTTGAGTGATGAGCCTGCTTTAGTAGGCTCAACCGATACGGTGTAGTTGCCAGCTTTGGCGTAGGTATGGGTTGCTACGCGTGGGATATCACGCTCGCTGGTGATCTTCTCGCTGCTGGTGGTACCATCGCCCCATACAAATAGCAAGCCGCAGTTGATTTGGTTACCTTTTGCTTCAAGGTCAGCGGTCAACTTAACGGATTCGCCCGCTTTGATTTGTGCAGGCTCTACTTTAATGCCGGTTAAGGTTTGTGCTGATACAGCGGTTACGCACACAGCGGTGAGTGCTGCAATAATTGCTGCTAGGGTTTGACGAATTTGCATAATGATCTCCAGTTAAAAAATAAAACAACGATAACTTAAAAAAACTATCTATCCCTTGCGTTAACGCAAAGCAGCCAGCACCGTAGCGGCCACGTTCTCAGGTGTAAAGCCAAAGTGCTTAAACAAATCAGGCGCGGGGGCTGACTCGCCGTAGCTGTCAATGCCCACCACGGCGGCGCAGCCATATTTCCACCAGCCATCGGTACTGCCCATCTCTACGGCAATACGCGGGATGCCTGCGGGCAGAACTTGCTTTTTGTAGGCCACGCTTTGCTTGTCAAAGGTGGTGGTGCTGGGCATAGACACTACGCGCACCGCAATCTTTCTAGCCGCTAACAGCTCTTGCGCTTTAAGTGCCAATTGCACTTCAGACCCTGTGGCGATGATGATGGCTTGGGTCTTTTTATTCACGCCCACTTCGCTAGGCTCGGCCAACACATAAGCACCCTTGCTGATATTGTCCACGCCAGATGCATCTGGCGCTAGCTTAGATGCAGCCTTGGGCGCGTAGGGCAGGTTTTGGCGGCTTAGCAGCAGCGCGGTGGGCTTAGATTTGTTTTGCAACGCTACGGCCCAGGCCACAGCGGTCTCTGCGGTGTCACCCGGACGCCATACGTCCAGGTTAGGTATCAAACGCAGCGATGCAGCATGCTCAATCGACTGGTGCGTTGGGCCATCTTCGCCCAAACCGATAGAGTCGTGGGTAAACACATGCACCACGCGACGCTTCATCAGCGCGGCCATGCGAATTGCGTTACGGCTGTAATCGCTGAAAGTAAGGAAGGTACCGCCGTAGGGGATGAATCCGCCATGCAAGCAAATGCCGTTCATGATGGCGGCCATGCCAAACTCGCGCACACCGTAGTTAATGTGGCGGCCTAGTTTGCCATCAGCATCACGCTTTACGTCGCCTGCTGCGTCCATGCGCAGCGCAGGGGTGCTCTTGGTGTTGGTGAGGTTAGAGCCGGTCAAATCCGCGCTGCCGCCCAGCATCTCAGGCAATGCAGCGGTAAAGGCCTCTAGTGCGATTTGTGATGCTTTACGTGATGCTACGGTCTCGGCCTTGTCGTTTGCGGCAATCACCGTGTCCACCACGGTTTGCGCAAAGTTCTTGGGCAAGTCGCCCGCCATGCGGCGCAAAAACTCGTTGGCCAAATCTGGAAACTCTTGGCGGTAGCCAGCAAAGCGGGTGTCCCAGCTCAGCTCGGCCTGCGTGCCTTTGGCCAAACCATTCCAGTCGCCATAGACTGATTTAGGAATATCAAACGGCGCATGCGCCCAGCCCAGCGCGGCGCGGGTGAGGGCGATTTCTTCTGCACCCAGTGGCTCGCCGTGCGCCTTGGCGGTGTTGGCGCGGTTGGGGCTGCCTTTGCCAATGCTGGTTTTGCAGATGATCAGGGTGGGTTTGTCAGCCGAATTTTTAGCATCGGCAATGGCGCGGTCTACCGCATCTACATTGTGGCCATCTACTTTTTCAATCACATGCCAGCCATACGCTTTAAAGCGCTGCGCTGTGTTGTCAATAAACCAAGGCGCGACCTGGCCGTCGATGCTGATGCCGTTGTCGTCGTACAGCGCAATCAGTTTGTTCAGTTTCCACGCGCCAGCTAGGGCGGCTGCTTCGTGGCTAATGCCTTCCATCAGGCAGCCGTCACCTAAAAACACATAGGTGTGGTGGCCTACGATGCTGTGGCCTGGTTTGTTAAATTCAGCGGCCAGTAATTTTTCAGCCAGCGCCATACCCACGGCGTTAGTCACGCCTTGGCCTAATGGGCCGGTGGTGGTCTCGACTCCGGGTGTCACATCTACTTCAGGGTGGCCAGCGGTTTTGCTGTGCAGCTTGCGAAAGTTCTTCAGCTCGCTCATGGGCAAGTCATAGCCTGTGAGGTGCAGCAGTGCGTAGATCAGCATCGAGCCGTGGCCGTTAGACAGCACAAAACGGTCGCGGTCAGCCCAGTGCGGGTTGGCCGGGTTGTGCTTTAAATGGCGGCCCCACAAGGCTACAGCCATGTCGGCCATGCCCATGGGGGCGCCGGGGTGGCCAGAGTTGGCGGCTTGTACAGAGTCCATTGCCAAAGCGCGGATAGCGTTGGCCATATCTTTGGTGTTGCTAGGGGTGTGGGTGGTCATGGGTGGGCAGCTAGAGCGGTAAGCCAAAAGTGGCGATGTGAGCGAAATAAGGAAAACCCTGAGATTTTAACGCGCCCTCAAGCCCAAGCCGCGCAATAGCCATTACAGTTAACCTCCATGCAAGGACTGCACCTTACCGCTGACATCACTGGCTGCCAATGCGACGCCGCTTGGCTGACCGACGCTGACCGCTTAGGCGCAGCTTGCGTACAAGCTGTTAACGCGGCAGGGTTGCAGGCCGTGGCACAGTTGTTTCATACCTTTCCTAGTTCAGCTTATGGCCTGGGCGGCGTGACAGCTACAGTCTTGCTAGCAGAGTCGCACCTGTGCCTGCACACTTGGCCAGAGCAGCGGGGCGTCACACTAGATGTGTATGTGTGCAATTTTGGTGGCGACCACTCTGCCAAAGCCCATGCCCTGATGGACGCACTGCTGGCATTACTGCAACCCACCCACACCGTGCGCAACACTATTCACCGAGGCCAGCAAACTTGACCCCCAAAGCCCAAGCCATCATCCTAGCCGCAGGCCGTGGCGAGCGCATGCGCCCGCTGACCGACACTTGCCCCAAGCCGCTGCTGCAGGTGCGCGGCAAGCCGCTGATGCAATGGCCTGTGGAGGCACTGGCTACTGCAGGCTTTACCCAGCAGCTGGTGAACACCGCATGGCTAGGTGAGCAGATAGAAAGCCATTTTGGGAGACTTTTAGCCCCACAGTCCAAGCGTTTATTAATTAAGCAGCTATCAAATTCAGAGCAATTGAATATCACCTTTTCACACGAAGGCGCAGACTTTGGCTACGCCCTAGAGACCGCAGGCGGCATTAGCCGCGCCCTGCCGCAGCTGGTGGAGGAGTTTTGGGTGCTGGCTGGTGACATTTACGCCCCCACGTTCAACTACAGCTGCGACGCCTACGCCCGCTTTGCTGCATCGGGCATGTTGGCCCATATTTGGCTAGTGCCCAACCCACAGCACAACCCGCGCGGCGACTTTGGCCTGTCAGCCAACGGCCGCGCCCTGAACCTGCCCAAAGACGCAGGCCACGCCCTGTACACCTACAGCACCATCGGCCTGTACAAACACGCCCTGTTTGCCCCCCCGTTTTGCGATGTGCACGCTGGCAACCCGCAGGGCACCAAAGCCGCCTTGGCCCCCCTGCTGCGCGCAGCGATGGACGCTGGCCTGGTCAGCGCTGAGCTGTTTATGGGTGAATGGACGGATGTGGGTACGCCTGAGCGGCTAGCGCAGCTCAACGAGGTTTAACGCGTACCCGAAGCCCCCGCATAGCCCGTTCGCCCTGAGCTTGTCCAAGGGTTGGTTACCCGCAAAGCAAACTTAGTTTTGTGGGCCTTGGAAAGCTCATAGAGCACACTTGCGTTTTCCCAGTCAAAATAGAGCCATGAATAACGCCGCCCCCCACGCCCTGTACGCCGCCCGCCGCGCCCGCCTAGCTGCCCAGCTGGGCAAAGACAAAAATCAACCCGCTGTGGCCATCGTGCCCACCGCCCCCGAGCGGCAGCGCAACCGCGACAGCGACTTTTTGTACCGCCACGACAGCTACTTTTACTACCTTACCGGATTTACCGAGCCTGGTGCCACACTGGTTATCCAGTCTGACGGCAGCACCACGCTGTTTTGCCAGCCCAAAGACCTAGAGCGTGAAATTTGGGACGGCTACCGCCTGGGGCCTGACGCTGCGCCCGAAGCGCTAGGCATCACCACCGCCCATTCCAACCAAGACATAGACCAGCACCTGCCCAAGCTGCTAGAAAACCAGCACACCGTGTGGTACCCCTTTGCCATCCACAGCGGGTACGAGGCCCGCGTAGACGGTTGGCTGCAAAAAGTGCGCGCCCGCGTGCGCTACGGTGCACTGTGCCCCGAGCAGCAGCGCGACCTGTGCAGCATCTTGGACGAAATGCGCCTGGTGAAGGATGCGCATGAGATAGCCACCATGCGCCGCGCCGCGCAGATCAGCGCCGGTGCCCACATCCGCGCCATGCAGCTGTGCGCCCGCATGATCAAAGCGGGCAAAGACGTGCGCGAATACCACCTAGACGCCGAGCTGCTGCACGAATTTAGACTGCACGGCTCGCAATACCCCGCCTACGGCAGCATTGTGGCCGCCGGAGCCAACGCTTGCGTGCTGCACTACCGCGCTGACACAGCGCCCGTCAAAAACGGCGACCTGGTACTGATCGACGCAGGCTGCGAGCTAGACGGCTATGCCAGCGACATCACCCGCACCTTCCC
>JAYTPK010000330.1:0-9133 GCA_043747295.1 Polaromonas sp.
GTGGCGGGCGCTGCTGGTGGCGTGGAAGGTTTTGTGGGGCAGCTCTAGGGCTTGCAGGCGCAGGCGGGCTATCAGCTGGGCGGCGCTGGCATCGGCATAGCGCCGCTGACCCGCGCCCTCATACACCGCCATGGCGGGCAGGGCGCCAGCGTCTAGGCTGCTGGTGGCCTCGGCGCTGGGGGCCACTAATTGCGCGCTGTCCCATGCTGATAGCGCCACAGCATTGGGCCCGGCATGGCGCACAGCTGCAAAGCGGGTGATGGTGTCGCTAGCCTCGGTAGCCGCAGCGCGGTGAAAGCGAATCGCCTCTGGGCCGCCCAAGCTGGCGACGCTGGGCCATTGCGACAGGCTGGAGGGCGCATCAAAGATCACTAGGCAGTGCTTGGCATGGGCTGCCTTGCTGCTAGAGGTGGGCCCGGAGGATCCAGAGGTGGAAGAGGAAGACGAAGCCGCTTGTTCATGCTCAAAGCGCCAGCTCAGCCCCTCAGAGGCCAGCAGACGGGTTAAGAAGGCTAAATCGCTCTCGCCATACTGGGTGCAGATGGCGCGTTTAGCCAAAGGCTGGGTGACCTCGTAGCGCACGTTGGCCTGGGGGTAGTCTTTGAACAGTTCTTCGCAAATGCCCAAAGCATCTTTGTCTTGAAAAATATAGGCATCGTGGCGAAGTGCTAGAAAGGACAGAAAGGGCGACAGGGTTAAACGGTACCTTGCTAGGCCACCATCAGCGCCCAGCCAAGCAGCGGCACTGCAGTAGCCGTGCCAAGCGCGTTTGCCACCAGCAGGCAGCAGCACACGCAAAGTAATCTCTTGGCCAATAAACTGGGCCAGCTCTATATGGGTTGAAACGCTTAGGCAGTCGACTTCAAACTGGAATAGGCTGTTAACTCCCTCGGTGCCAATAAAGCGGTCTACAGCCAACGAATCGGGTAATCCTGAGCCTTGGGCGGTTTCAATGTCGATCAGGCGTGAAGCCTGCGACAGGCCAGTACCGAACAGTGCCGCGAGATCAGATACCGACAAAGACGAGGGCAGGCTGTAGCCAGCAGCGGCTGCCACAGAAGAGGGTAGATCAGTCAGATTGGCCATACATTAAGACGATAGTTAAATGCAGTTTTACTATGAATTTAATAGCTGCTTGAGTAATAGATACTTGGACTATGGGCTGTTTTGCTTGGTAATCAAGGCAGCGTGATGGTGATATTGGCCGCGCGAGGTGCCAGCTTGACAATATCCTCATACCCGCCCAACAGGCCTTTGGTGCTTTTGGTGGACCAGCTGCTCAAACCTAGGTAAGCAACCAATCCCAACAGCGCAAACACACTGGTGATGACCCACAGAGGAGTCTCGGTCTTCAGCTGATGGCTGACTTTGTCGGGGCGGTTCCAGTGCGGTGCAAACGGGGCACGTTTGCCTTTCATGTTGGAGATCTCATCGCCTAAACGCGCAGTCAGGTACTTTAGCTTTTCTGTGCCCTCCAGCATGTATTTGCCTTGAAAACCCAGCAGTAAACACATGTGGTAAACCTCTAGTGCTTGCACATGCTTAGCGCCCTTGGCGCGCAGTTCTTCTAGCTTGATAAAGAAAGTCTCGCCTGCCAGCTGCTCGCCAAACATCGTCAACTGCAAGGGGCGTAGCTCCCACGAGTCACGCACTTTAAATTGCGATTTCAGAATGATTTCGTCTACCGTAGCGCAAAACGCAAATTTAGCCAGATGAATATCCTCTGCACTGACATCCAGATGCTTAGCATTTTTATCAAAGTCTGCCATATAGCGCTGCATGCGCACGGCCAGCTCGGCATCGTCTTTGGGTGGGTTACGGCTTTTGAGTAAGAACAGCGCGTAAAAGCCGTCATACAGCAGGTCAGACATAGAGTTAACCAGCCGGGGTGCATCAGCAGCAGGCAGGCGGAAACTACCTGTTTCAGTAAACGAAGCGATGTTGGGCGAGAGGGATGGAGCAGTTGCCATAATTGAGGTTGACCTGTTTTAGCCTGTTACGGCAAAGAGTTCAAGACGTAGATTTCTAACGCCTGCAGGAGTGTAAATAGACAACGACTGCGCTTGCAGCATGCGATCGTACAAGGGGCCTTTGTTGTCTACAGCAAAATAATAAGTGTCGGGCTTAACGGGCAGCGCAGAGGGTACTTGGGGCGAGTGCGTTATGCGCACACCAGGCATTGCCGACAACACGAATTTATCTACATCGTCAGGCGCACCGATCTTAAAGCGCAGCGGCACAACGTCTACAAGCTCCAGGGCGGGCATGTCAGCAGATACAGCTAAGAAGAAGGATGTTTGCTCGTTAATCTTGCCAGAATCCAGGCGCCCGCTGTGATAGCTAGGTTTGTTTTCTGATAGCGTAATAGCAAAATAGCGTGATGAGATTACGGTGTCCAGCAGGTCTTTGATAATGTCATGCAGTTTGGCAAAACTAGGGCTTGGATCTTCATGTTTATAAATAGGCAGATCGGCCAGCGTATGCGTTTTAGAAAACGTCAATAATTGCCCCGCTAAGTTCAGCAGCTGTTCAAAATACCGCTCTGGGTGCAGATTAGGATGGTGAAAAAGATGCGTTAAGCTGGCAAACGAAGCGCTTGCAGTATTAAGCAGCCAAAAAGAGGCAATATCACCCGCTCTAAATTCAATGATATTTTTGCTAGACTCGCGATGATGTCCATACAAAGCATCCACCTTGGCTTGCAGCGCATCCATTAGCCTGCGCATTTGCAAAAACAACAGTGTATTACCCTTGATGCTAACGCTAGGGGCCATAAAGCTGGGGTCTATGGCAAAGCCCCCGGTAGCCTCTCTGCGCAGGCGCGTAATGGGAAAGCTGATAAACGAATCCAACGAGTCAAATTCAGATACCAAGCGAACTTGCTTTTCAAGATACACCAAATCTGCAGTGGCCGCCTGAGTAAATAAATCTTGTGTTTCTTCGCCATGCTGCGTGAAGCGCGCAGCGATGTTGGCCTGCTTTTCTGCAGAATTACCGCCATGCCAGTTCAATGCAGGTACTGCCAGGCTAAAGGTAATGGTTTGCTGGTTTAAAGGTATATCCGCTAGAGACAGAGCAGGGGGGAGGTTGTCATCTTTGGGTGCGTTATAAATATCACCGTCAGGAAATATTACTGATAGCTCGTTGAACCGCAAGCTGCTGTTAACCAAAGCCTCTTTGTCAATTTGCGCATTGCGCACACCCCACGCATATGGGTGGATGGCTGCTGCAGTTTGGTGCAACCGAGCCTCGTGGTACGTGTCTTGGCGTTGAAAATGCTGAGGCCTTAAAAACAGGCCCTCACCCCAAAGCACTTTAGAAGCTGAATTCAAGCAAATCTCCCTTGATTTATTTATTAATATTGTCGTGTATTGAAAGCTGACAAAGTGTAAAACCGCGCATCTTTAACATTTCTTACAGGCACCGCGCCGGTGTGGTTGCCTGGCTAGCCGATTTGGCTTGATCGCTGGCAGCACCTTTGCCTACAGTCAAAGAGCAGGCATGAATTCCCAAAGTAATGCCCGAAGTCTCTGCATCTTTTGAGGCGAAAGCTGCTCGCCATCGCTGTGGTGCAGGAGTTCTGAATAAAGTTACCACACCAATATAGCTGGACTCGCGAGAAACTTTTTCGATGACTTCATACAATTGACCAGGAATCAGGCTTATTTCGCGCACTTCTAATAAATCTGCGCCTAGTGCCTGTTTTTCTTTTTCAGGGGATAGAAATGCATCATATGGTGTTGCATAAAAGGCCTCGGTTTGCTTTAATTTGTAAATTCTTGCAACTAAAGATAGAGATTTATCAGCTGTCCCCGCATTTAGGTTATCTCCGGCATGCAGCTTTAAAGAGACATTGCGTGGGGGCTTTTGTAAGTCAGGAATTTCAGGGATTTCAGGCTTTTTCAAGCCCGTGGCCTCTAAAGCAATATCAGCTACTTTGCCCACAGCAGACATTAAACCTGTGGTTCCACAACCACTGAGCATAGCGCTTAGTGTTAAGTTGGTAATGATAAATAATAGTCGCATGGGCGGCATTCATACAAAACACAATAGTACACAAAGGTAGGCCTATAAGTACTATATGGACAATGAAACAAAATGAAACCAGCCATAGTTTCGTGTAGTAATGCATTAATCGCAGGGATTGCGCATGCTATAAACTAGCAAAACAAATAAATACATTTGTGTTCAAAGCCAAAAGCTCAAATATTAGGGGAAGTATTTATGAAACTCACAATACTCGTTAACCTGCTGACACTTACTGCTTTGCTCGGTACGGTGGGTTGTTCTTCAGTGCCTAAAGAGGCTGAAATATTACTTAAACCTAAATCCGTTGAGTTGCCTTTACTTATGGAGCAGGCAGCAGCTACCGAAAAGTCAGGAACCAAAGACGCAGCGATCAAGCAATATGAAGAAGCGGCAAAAGCTTATCCGGCATCTAAGCTGCCTTGGGCTAGGGTAGCCCAAATTCAATTTGATGCGGCAAATTACGGTGAGGCCATAGTTGCGGCTCAGCAAGTCGTTTCAAGGGATGAAAAGGACAAGGTGGCACACAGCATATTGTCGGTCAGCGGTTTGCGTGTTTCTACAAAAGCTTTGGCAGACTTAAGCCGTCAAAATGAATTAAGCGGCTCTATTCGCAGCGAAGCTCAAAGCCTAACTAAAGTGCTGAGAGAAAGCTTGGGAGAGCAAGTTTTAGTGCCTGTGGCCACTCCCCGCCCTGCGCCGCCACCGCCATCCGTACAACTTAGGCCGCCAGCTAGAGCTTCGGCCCCGGCCGCTCCAAGTGCCCCATCAGGTGGTGGAAATCCGTTCGGTGCGTTAAAGTAAGTAAATAATAAGCTGTATTTTTAGCTTATTTAAGCAAGTCGACCTCAAACTTATTAACCGATTGGAGTTACAAAAATGTCAAAAAAAGAGAGTATTCAAAAGCGATTGCAAAAAGTTCGTCCACCTCGCGTGCAAATGACCTACGACGTAGAAGTGGGCGATGCGATAGAGAAAAAAGAACTCCCGTTTGTTGTTGGCGTAGTCGGTGATTTTTCGGGCCAATCTGAGGTAGAGCAAAAGAAGTTGCGCGATCGCAACTTTGTTAACGTGGATAACGATAACTTTGATGAAGTTCTAAAAGGCATTGAGCCACGTGCAGCGTTTCGTGTAGACAACAAACTCAGCGATAAAGGCGGTGAATTTGGCGTGGATTTGAAATTCAAATCGATGGATGATTTTCGTCCTGAGGCTGTAGTGCAGCAGGTTGAACCTTTGCGAAAGCTGCTTGAGGCGCGCACTAAATTGGCTGACTTGCGCAACAAACTTGCAGGTAATGAAAAACTAGAGGACATCTTGAACGATGTTTTGTCCAGCACCGAAAAGCTTGGCGAGTTGAGCAAGCAAGTTAAAAAAGTTGAGGAATAAGCAACCATGGCTACACAAACCGCTACATCTTCCGCGTCATCTGCTGGTGCACAAAGCACGGGCTTGCTAGACGAAATCGTAGAAAAAAGCAAAGTTGCAAAATCCAGCACAGAGCATGCTCGTGCAAAAGATATTATTTCTGAACTGGTGACCCAAGTGATGGGCGGCACGGTGGTAATGTCTAACAACTTGTCGGCAACCATTGATGCCCGTGTTGCAGAGATAGATCGATTAATTTCAGAGCAACTTAGCGCAGTCATGCACGCACCAGAATTCAAGAAGATTGAAAGCTCGTGGACCGGCTTGCATTACTTGGTATTCAACACATCTACCAGCACGACCTTGAAAATCAAGGTCATGAATGCAACTAAAAAAGAGCTGGTCAAAGACTTTCAGTCTGCCATTGATTTTGATCAAAGCTCCATGTTTAAGAAAGTATACGAAGAAGAATTCGGCACCTTCGGTGGCGCTCCGTTCGGTACCTTGATAGGCGATTTTGAAACAACTCGTCAGCCTGAAGACATGTACTTCATTGAGCAGATGGGGCACGTTGCTGCGGCTGCACACGCACCTTACATTAGCGCCGCCTCGCCTGAGCTCTTCGGACTGGAGAGCTACAGCGAAATGAGCAAGCCGCGCGATCTGGCCAAGGTTTTTGACACTGTCGAATATGCCAAATGGAAGTCATTTCGCGAATCTGAAGACTCACGCTATGTGGGCCTGACTTTGCCTCGTTTCTTGGGCCGCTTGCCGTTTAATCCTAAAGATGGAACAACTGTTGAAGGTTTCAATTTTGTTGAAGATGTCGACGGTACAGACCATTCTAAATACCTCTGGTGCAATGCAGCCTACGCTTTTGGCGTACGTTTGACCAAAGCCTTTGAAGACTTTGGCTGGTGTGCTGCTATCCGCGGCGTAGAGGGTGGTGGTTTGGTCGAAGACTTGCCGACCCACACCTTCAAAACCGATGAAGGCGAAGTAGCACTGAAGTGCCCCACTGAAATTGCTATTACTGATCGCCGGGAGAAAGAGTTGAGCGACCTGGGATTCATATCTTTGGTGCACTGCAAAAATACTGACTATGCCGCATTCTTTGGTGCCCAATCAGCTCAAAAAGCTAAGAAGTACAACACTGATTCTGCAAACGCCAATGCAGTTTTGTCTTCGCAGCTTCAATACATTTTCTCAGTCTCACGCATTGCGCATTACCTTAAGTCAATGATGCGCGACAAGATCGGCAGCTTCGCAGCTGCCTCTAACGTACAAGATTTTTTGAACCGTTGGATCGCGCAATATGTATTGCTGGACGACAACGCTTCGCAAGAGTCTAAAGCGCAGTTTCCATTGCGCGAAGCCAACGTACAGGTAAGTGAAATACCTGGTCGTCCGGGAGTTTATAGGGCTGTGGCTTTTTTAAGGCCGCACTTTCAGCTCGATGAACTGTCGGTGTCTCTTCGTTTAGTGGCCGAGTTACCCTCGTCTGCTAAATCTTAAACTTGTAAATCGTTATTAACAAACTTAAGGGAATTTATCATGGCAATTGACGTATACCTAAAGCTGGACGAGGCTCCTGGCGAATCTACTGATTCTAAGCATGCAAATTGGATTGAATGTTTGGCGGTAAATTTTGAAGTAATTCAGCCGCGCTCAGCAACTGCATCTTCTGCTGGTGGTCACACTGCAGAGCGTTGTGAACACAAAGATATTGTAATTTCAAAGCTTACTGACATGGCAACACCAAAGTTACTACAGTTGTGCTCAATGGGTAAAACAATTCCAAAAGCAGTAATTGAATTCATGCGTGCCGACGGCGCAGGTGTCCCTATTAAGTACTTCAGTATCGAACTGACAAACCTATTGGTTAGCGGCGTTGCTCCTTCTGTTTCTGAAGGTAATATTATGACCGAGACCTTGTCTTTGAAGTACGCGACAGTTAAGTGGGTGTACAACAAGCAAGATATTAAAGGCGGCTCAAAAGGTAGTACGAGCGGTGGTTGGGATTTGAGCGCCAATAAAGTGGCCTCTTAAGTTTTAACGCTGTAAGTCTACAGACCGCAGCTTTTAATAGCTGCGGTTTCTTCATTGGTGGATACGCATTGTAATTATGAAGGGATTTCCCCAAACCCTCTTTGACAAGCTCTTGGGAGAGAAACCGTCGAAAACTATTCACGGCGCCATAACACGTCTCACCATGGAACAGGTTAAAGACTCGGTTGCGTCTGATTTAGAAGCATTGTTGAATACACGTGCAGTTATTTCTGAGGACAGCTTGCAGTCCTATCCCGAGTGCAACAGATCCATATTGTCATATGGTTTGAGTGACTTTGCTGGCTTGAGTCTTGCCAGTATCGATGACCGCGCATTTGTTTGTCGTGGCCTAGAAAGAACTATCTCTCGCCATGAGCCTAGATTGCGCAATGTTCGCGCAACGTTGGAAGTTGATCAAAACTCCATCAACAAATTGTATTTTGGTATCACTGCAATGCTGGTGATACACGAATCTAAAGAACCGGTAAGTTTCGACGCTTTGCTGCAACCATCGACCTTGCAATACTCCATCAGCAGTTCTAGACGCACAGCCGCTGTGCACATGGGCGTTTAAGATTTGTTATGGACGATTTGCTGCCATTTTATGAGCGTGAATTAGGATTCTTGCGCCGCTATTCGCGGGAGTTTTCTGAGAAGTACCCCAAAATTGCTGGGGATTTACTGATGGCAGGCGAGGTGTGTGAGGATCCGCACATTGAGCGCATGATTCAGTCGTTTGCCCTTATGAGCGCTCGTGTCTCTAAGCGGCTAGAAGACGATTACCCTCAATTTACTGAGGCACTGCTAGAGGTTTTGTATCCTCATTATTTGCGCCCATTCCCGTCGTGTTCTATCGCACGATTTGATTATTCTGCTAACGCTGCGCAGCTTACGCGCGCACAGACCATCGAACGCGGTACTGAGATGGCGACCCGCTCTGTCAAGGGAGTAGCTTGTAAGTTCAAGACTGCCTACGACGTCACAGTAGCGCCCATCAAAATAGAAGATGTTAAATTTGACGCGATTTTTGAATCGCCAGAATCTGTTATTTTGCCCAGTGGTAGTTCAGCCAAAGTCAGCATCAAACTTAGCAGCACTTCTGAGCAAGTGTCAGTTCAATCCGCTGCTGATACTTTGCGCGTATTTGTCGACGGTGAGCCTTCATTTTGCGCAGCATTTTTAGATTCAGTTTTTCTAAGAACTCTAGTAGCTTTTGCTGAAGTTGATGGATCCCGTCGTTGGATTCGTCTGCCTAAAATACCTGTCATGCCAGTAGGCTTTGCGCAAGATGACGGGCTAATTGATTTTCCTGAGCGCTCACACCCTGCCTACAGGTTGCTCACAGAATATTTTGCATTTCCAGAGAAGTTTAATTTCTTTGACATTGACCTTTCTTCTGTCGGTAAATCAATTGGGTATCAAGCAAAGTCGGTCACACTACATTTTGTCTTTTCAGGGTTACGTGCTGACTCTAGCGCGTCCAGAATGCTGAATAATTTGAATAAAAACAACTTATTGTTGGGTTGTTCGCCAGTTATTAATTTGTTCAAGCAGCGTGGTGACCCCATCCGCGTTACACACGCTGCAGCCCAATACCCTGTTATTGCAAACTCTAGAAACGCTTATGCCTATGAGGTGTACTCAGTCGACTCAGTAAAGCTTGTTAAGCAGACTCCCCAGGGGGAGTCGG
>JAYTPK010000331.1:0-6710 GCA_043747295.1 Polaromonas sp.
GAAGCTTTATCGGGCGCGACTGTTTGTAATCGCATTTGGTTGGATCAGGGTGGATCGTATGAACGCCCGTTTGCGATTACATATTCTTCCGACAATAAATTTTCAAAAACAGTTTTTTTTCCTGGCATCTTTGCATTAGACGACTATATTTTGCCTGCGTTTAACGGATTCACGCGAGAAACGCTGGCGAAGTATATGGGCAAGGGGGAGCGTGGCTTTGTCAATGCCGCCGAGGAGGTCGTGTTGGATATAGACGGGGATGGTGAGTCACACGCAGGCAACTACTCTTTTGCACTGTATCTCAAGCGCATCAGCTCAGGAAAATGCGCCAAAGAAAGCCCCTCTGAATGCAGACGCTATGAAGCGCAAGCCGAGCTGTACCAATTTAACAGAGGCTACTTGGCAATGTTTTTACGCAAAGAAGATTTAGGTAAAGTGCATATTGAGTCCCGCTGTGTTGGGCAACGATATTTGTACCATAAAGAGCCCTTTTTTAGCACCAGTTGGGTAGACCGTCTGGAGCACTGGTTGCGACAGTTCAGAAAAGATTAATCGGAGAGCATGCATGTTCAATCAGTTGAAGAATAAAACGGGCACAGCACAACGTGCGGCTGCCTTGTCTGCCGTGGTGCTACTAGGCCTGGGGGCCATCGCCATCGGTGTCAAAACATATGCTTTTAAACCAGCGAATGAGTCGTTTGGGCACACTTGCATCACTCGCTCTGCCATTGCCAAGGATCCACGCGACTGCGGGGGGGTGTCTGCAGATCCCAGTAAAAGTTTTAAAGTGCGATTGTCGGCCGGGGCGGGTGGTAGAGAAATCTATTTCAGCCCATCGGCTCAAAAAGATGTGGTGCTCGGTACGCAGTCCAATGATTGGACTACTGATGATATTCAGGTCAATTTCGAATACCCTGTCACGCCAGATGTGGCAGAAAACCCCTATCGTGGCGACATCTACAGCATTGCGGCGCATTGCGATGATGAAGCGATACCAGAATGCCGGCAAAATATTTTGAACCGTCGAGAACTTGCAATGAAAGAATTGACGGCTGCTTATACGGCCCATCGGGATCTAAATGATGATTTGGCCTTTAAGAGAGCACGCAATGCACGCATGTGGATTGGCAAGGCGATGCATACCATTCAAGACTTTTATGCGCACAGCAATTATGCCGAAACACGGGCTGTATATGGCAGCGATGTGGACGGTTATTACGCGGCCTTGACTGGCGGAACTGCCCTAACGTCAAGAAAAGATGCAATTACAGGGTCACAATTACAGGGTCAGGTCTCCCATTTCCCAAAATAATGTAAGCTGACAAAGATGGTCAGGCCCTTAAGAATTGAATACCCTGGCGCGGTGTACCACGTTACCTCGCGGGGGGATAGGCGTGAGCCTATTGCCAAGGACGACACCGACAGGGCCATGTTTTTGGAGGTGCTGGGCCAAGCCTTGCAGCGCTTTGACGCGCAGGCTTGGGGCTACTGCCTGATGGGCAACCACTACCATCTGGTGCTGCACACGCGGGAGGCTAATTTGTCGCGGTTGATGCGGCAGATTAACGGCGTGTATACGCAAGGCTTTAACCGCCGCCATGGGCTCACGGGGCATTTATTTCAGGGGCGGTTTAAGGCTATTTTGGTGGACAGTGACAGCTATTTGCTAGAGGTGTGCCGCTATGTAGACCTTAACCCCGTGCGTGCCAAGATGGTCAAGCGGCCAGATGTGTATGCCTGGAGCAGCTACCGCGCACTGGCGGGCATGGCCCCCTGCGCGCCTTGGCTGGACGCACAGCCGCTGTACGCACAGCTGGCACCGGGCAAGAGCGCTGCGAAGGCCGCTGCGCAGTATGCCGAGTTTGTAGCCCAAGGCCACGGCGTGGCGCTGTGGGATATGGCGCTGCAGCAACAAATCTATTTGGGGAACGATGCGTTTATCGCGCGCATGCAAAGCCATGCAGGGATCGACAGCACGTCTTCCACGGCACCCAAGCGTTTGGCACAGGTCAGCCGCATCCACTCTAGCGCGCCCGCGAAGGACGGCGACTTGCAAAACTATGCGAAACTCAAAGCGCAAACCAAAGAAGAGCGCAACCAGCATATCGCCAACGCTTTTTATCAGGGTGGGCACACGCAAACGGCCATTGCCATCGCGCTTAATGTGTCTACATCCACCGTCAGCCGCATCGTGGCTGATTACGAAAGATAATTTTGGGAAATGGGAGACCTGACCCTATGCGAATTCTCATAATCGGTGCAGGCTGGGCAGGCTTGGCTGCTGCCGTAGAAGCCACGCGGCTTGGCCACCAGGTGACGGTGGTAGAAGCCACGCGCACGTTAGGCGGCCGCGCCAGAGCGCTGGCGGTGACCTTGCCCGATGGCACGCACACCACGCTAGACAACGGGCAGCATATTTTGATCGGCGCTTATGTTGACACACTCAAGCTCATGCGCAAGGTGGGCATTGACACTGATGCCGCCTTGCAGCGCCTGTCACTCACCCTGCGCTACCCCGACGGCAGCGGCTTGGTGTTGCCCGATTGGGTTAAGCCATGGTTTGCAGGTGTGGATGTGGCGGCTGGCATAGTGCAGGCCAAGGGCTGGAGCTGGGGCGACAAATTGTCGTTGCTGCGTGCGGCTGATGCGTGGCGGCGTGCGCGCTTTGTGTGCCCAGCACACTACAGCGTGGCCCAGCTATGCAGCGGTATATCGCAGCGCGTGATGCTGGACATGATTGAGCCTTTGGTGGTCTCAGCCCTGAACACCCCAGCTGACCGCGCCAGTGGTAGCGTGTTTTTACGCGTGATGCGTGATGCTTTATTCGCATCTAGCGCGGATGATGTAGCCGGGTCCAACATGCTGCTGCCGCGCCAAGACTTAAGCGCGCTGTTTCCGCAGGCTGCGGCGGCTTGGTTGCAAAAAAACGGCGCTACTGTGCTGCCAGCACAGCGTATCACTGATTTATCCATGCTATCAAAACCAGAGCTGCTTAAGCAATGGATACTTGGACTACAGGCCAATAACACTGGTAATTCAGCCTCTGCAGGCGCTTTAAACCCCTCGTGGTGGCCTGATGCCACCATCATCGCCACACCTGCTTCAGAGGCAGCCCGTTTGGTGGGCACAGTGGCCGCTAGCAATGCCGCCGCGCAGGCTGCGGCACAGGCCTGGACCACCAGTGCCCAAGCTTTGCAGTTTGAAGCTATTACCACCGTCTATGCCCACAGCGCCACAGCGCAGCTGCCGCACACTGTGATGGCTTTGCACAGCAACGCACAACAACCTGCACAGTTTGTTTTCGACCGCGCTGCACTCACTGGCCAGCGCGGCGTGCTGGCCTTTGTGGTCAGCGCCAGCCATGGCGACGCTGCTACCTTAGAGCAGCAAGTCATCGCGCAAGGCAAAGCGCAGCTAGGTTTGGCTGACTTGCAGCCGATTAAAACCATCGTAGAAAAACGCGCCACTTTTGCCTGCACACCCGGCCTGCAGCGCCCTGCTACGCGCATAGCACCCGGCTTGCTAGCCTGCGGTGATTATGTCGATGGGCCCTACCCTGCCACGCTAGAGGGCGCGGTGCGCAGCGGCATGGCGGCTGCACAGGCGCTGTAGTGCTAGACGCTATTGAGTGTGTAGCCGATGCAACCCGTTGCTATTTATTTAATAGCTAAATAATCAATAAATACTTGGACTACTGGCCAATTTGACTGGTTTTTTACTTTTTTGCCTTAGCAGCTGTCTTCTTAGCTTCAGGTTTGCTGGCATCTGGTTTTGGGCTGTCGCCAATCACGCTTTTGACTGGGCAAACTTTAAAAACTGGACATTTTTGGCAACCAACGGCAATGGCAATGGGGCATAGGGTCATGGCGAATCCTTCGTATATGGCTTAAAAACGCGAGTATGCGCTTTAGCTGCGGTAAATACCACTATCGTCACAATTTAGCCGCGCCAGCGCGCCAGCGCGCTACCACGGTGCCTAACGCCAAGGCCAGCAACGTACCCATCAGTACACCCAACTTAGCTGCGCTGGCAGCGGCCGATCCTGCGTCAAATGCCAAAGTAGCCATAAACAGCGCCATGGTAAAACCAATGCCGCAAAAGCAAGCTACAGGCAGATAATCTGCCAACTTCAAACCTTGCGGCAGCCCACCACCCACCTTGCTAGCCGCCCAAATGCCTAGCAATATGCCCACCGGTTTGCCCAGTAGCAGGCCAAAAGCAATGCCCAGCGTGACGGGCTGCGCCAACGCAGCCCAACCAAACCCACTCAGCGCAACCCCAGCATTCACCACACCAAACAGCGGCAATATCACCCAACTAATCCACGGCTTGATAGCGTGTTCAATAGTTTTGCTGGGGTTGGGGCGGCTGGGGTTTTTGTCAATGGATTTATGGTCATCCTGCGGGCTGGGTATTAGCAGCCCCATCACCACACCCGCCAGCGTAGCGTGCACACCAGATTTCAGCACGCACAGCCACAGCAGCAGGCCCACAGCCACATATGGCCACACGCGACGCACGCGCAGGCTAGACAAAATAAACAAAGCCAGCACGGCCACCGAAGCCAAGGCCAGCATCGTCTTGCTGAGCTGGTCGGTGTAGAACAGCGCGATGACGATGATGGCACCCAAATCGTCTAGCACCGCCACCGCCGTTAAAAACGCCAGCAACATGGGCCGCGTTTTAGGCGCGGCCAAAGCCATTAAGCCCAGTGCAAATGCAATGTCAGTGGCCGATGGCACCGCCCAGCCTGATAAGTTAGCCGGATGCCCCCAGTTAAAAGCCACATAAATCAACGCTGGCACCGCCATGCCACCCAGCGCCGCGCCAAAAGGCAGCACCCTGGCCTGCGGTGTGGACAGTGCGCCGTGCTGCCATTCGTGCTTGATTTCAATGCCCACAGCCAAAAAGAATATAGCCATCAAAAAATCATTGATCCACAGCGCAATGGGTTTTTGCAGCACGGCACTGCCAATGCCAATTTGCACTGGTGTGCGCAAGGTGTGCTCAAACGCGCTAGCCCACGGGCTGTTCATCAGCACCATGCCCACCACGGCGCTGGCGGCTAGCAATAGACCATCGCGCTGGGCAGTGTTCATGCTTAGTCGAGTTTTAGTTTACTGGCCAAACGGGCACCCATGCCCACGCATGCGCCGGTCACCCAAAACAACCCAGCCACGCCAATGACTGCGCCTGCCACGCCAAACAGCATGGGCATAACCACGCTAGAGCCGTTAATGGCCATCAGCCGCAGGCCTAGCGCTTCTCCGTGGCGTTCTTCGGGCGTGATTTGGTGCAAGGTACTCATGATCATCGGCTGTACGCAGCCCAAGGTGAAGCCCAGGAACACTGAGCACACGCCCATCGACAGCGCAGTAGGCATCAGCGGGTACACCGCAAACAGCATGGCTGTAAGCACCATGGCCACGGTAATCACCGCCCATTCGCGCAGGCTGTGCGCTAGCTGCGGCAGCAAAATGCGAATGGCCGCAGCAGCAATCGCAAACGCACCCAAGATAGTGCCGATCACGCTGGCGCTGTAGCCGCGCTCGTGGCCCATCAAGGGCACAACAAAGGTATGCACATCCCAGCACGACGACAGCAGCCAGTTAACAATCATCAAGCGGCGCATCAGCGGCTCGCGCAGCAAATCCCAAAACTGCTTTTTCTCTTGTGTTCTGGGTGCAATGGCTGGCAGCTCTTTGGTTTTTCGTATCCAAAACCACGTGGCCAGCGGCAGCAAAGCTAAAAACAAAAACGCTGCACGAAAACTAATAAAGTCAATCAACAAGCCCGTCACAAAAGGGCCTAAAAAATTAGACGCCGCCGGGCCAATCGACAACCAGCTGAACACTTGCTTGAGCTGCAGCGGGTTTTCAGCCGCGCGGCCCACGTGGCGCTGCAGTGCTATCACTGCAATACCCGTGGCCCCGCCAGTGCACAAAGCCGCAATGCCCAGCGTGATGATGTGCGGAAAAGCCGTGGCCAGCAACATGCCGCTGCAGGCCAAAATGATGGCAAAGCCCACGGGCTTTTTCAAACCATTGGCATCTGCATAGCGCCCGGCAGGAATGGCCAAAAACACCTGCGTTAACGCAAACAGCGCCAATAAAAACCCCACCGCTGCCGCACTAAACCCCTCTTTGAGCGCCCACAGCGGCGCAGCCATGCGCATGCCCGCCATCGTGCCGTGCAGGCACACCTGCCCAACGATCAGGTGCAACAGTGGGCGCGATAAAGAGCTGCTCAAGGGGGCTAACCGTCTTCCGGCTCTTTGTCCAGTGGCAGCAAAGTTTGCGATTCGGCTTCAGGCAAAGCTTCAACTTTTTTAAGCGCACGGTTCATCACATTAGTGCGCGTTTGCGCTTGGTCTAGCGTGGTCAATACCGTTTGGGTTTGTGCGCGAATGCGGGTTAGCACATCGCCAAACTTGCCAAACTCGGTTTTCACCGCGCCCAGCACCTGCCACACCTCGCTGCTGCGCTGCTCTAGCGCCAGCGTGCGAAAGCCCATTTGCAGCGAGTTAAGCATGGCCAGCAGCGTAGTAGGCCCCGCCAGCGTCACGCGATAGTCACGCTGCAGCGTGTCCATCAGCCCTGGGCGGCGCAGCACCTCGGCATACAAACCTTCAGACGGTAAAAACAAAATCGCAAAGTCGGTGGTGTATGGCGGTTGAATATACTTTTCCGTCATTGACTTGGCCTCAAGCC
>JAYTPK010000332.1:0-30931 GCA_043747295.1 Polaromonas sp.
GCCCGAAGATTTGTCAATCGAGCGGGTGCAAACCATGAAGGCTTTTGGTGCACAGCTGATCCTCACGCCCAAAGCGGGCGGTATGGAGCATGCGCGTGATTTGGCTGACAGAATGCAAGCAGAGGGCAAGGGCCGCGTTTTAGACCAGTTTGCCAACCTAGACAACCCGCGCGCCCATTACGACACCACGGGGCCTGAAATTTGGCAGCAAACCGACGGCAAAATCACCCACTTTGTCAGCGCCATGGGCACTACGGGCACCATTACCGGCGTGTCGCAGTATTTGAAAGAAAAAAACCCTGCCATCCGCATCATCGGCGCGCAGCCGTCAGAGGGTTCGCGCATACCGGGCATTCGTAAATGGCCTACTGAGTATTTGCCCAAAATTTACGATCCAAAAAACGTCGACGAGTTGATTTATGTCAGCCAATTAGATGCTGAAAACATGTGCCGCGATATGGCCAAGCTGGAGGGTATTTTTGCAGGCGTTTCCGCTGCCGGAGCCTGCTGGGTAGCGCAGCAAGTGGCCGCGCGTGAGCGAGATGCGGTGATTGTCTTTATCGTGTGCGACCGCGGCGACCGCTATTTGTCGACGGGCGTGTTTCCCGCTTAAAAATAGACTTAAAACCACTTTTTAGATACCAAATAGCCTTGTAGTCCAAGTATTTACTACTTATATAGCTATCAAATTAATAGTATGAGTCCTTCCCCAAAGTTTTGCGCTCAGTGCGCTACTCCGCTGCAGATGATCACAGCCAACGAAGATGCGGGCGCTATGCAGCGGCTGCGCTGCCCCGCCTGCGGCTGGACACACTGGAACAACCCCACCCCCGTGCTGGCGGGAATTGTCGAGTACAACGGCCAGCTGCTGTTGGCGCGCAACGCTGCGTGGGCGGGCAAAATGTTTGCGCTGATCACTGGGTTTATGGAGGCAGGCGACACACCGGCAGGCGGCATCGCGCGCGAGGTAAAAGAGGAGACTAATTTGGACTGTAGCGAGGTGAATTTGGTGGGGGTGTATGACTTTCAGCGCATGAACCAAGTCATCATTGCCTACCATGTGGTAGCCCATGGCGAGGTTAAATTGTCCCCCGAATTGGCTGAATACAAGCTATTTGACTTTGACAAAGCCAAGTGCTGGCCAGCAGGCACGGGCTATGCGCTGGCCGACTGGCTGCGCGGCCGGGGGATTGAGCCGCAGTTTGTAGAGTTTTCTAAAAAACCTGGATAAATGCGGCTTTTTCACTCATCGATAGAAAAACCTTAGAATATAGCTATGGAAATCAGTAAAGAAATCGACACCCGTGGCCTTAGCTGCCCATTGCCTATTCTCAAAGCCAAAAAAGCTCTGGCCGAGCTGGCCAGCGGCGAGTTGCTTAAAATTTTGGCAACTGATGCTGGCTCAGTGCGTGACTTTCAGGCTTTTGCCAAGCAAACTGGCAACGAGCTGATTGAGCAACAAAACTTGGGCGCTGAGTTCATCCACGTCTTGCGCCGCCGCTAGGGCTGGTACCTGGCAAGGCTTAAATAGGCTAACTAGCGTGAAGCTTTATCTTTACGCCCAGCCAAATATTCAGCAAACTCAGCACTCACCTCAGGGTGCTGCAAAGCCAGCTCAACCGTAGCTTGTAAAAAGCCCTGTTTACTGCCGCAATCAAAGCGCTTACCCGCATATTGGTAGGCGTACACCGGCTGCTCGGCCATCAGCGCTGCGATGCCATCGGTTAGCTGAATTTCTCCGCCCACACCGCGCGGTTGTGCACGGATAGCATCAAACACTTGCGGCATCAGCACATAGCGCCCCGCCACGCCCCAGCTAGACGGCGCAGCATCAGGGGCTGGTTTTTCTACCAAGCGGTCTAATTTCATCAAACGCTCGGCCACCATATGGCCACCCACCATACCGTAGCGTCGGGTGTGCTGGGCCGGCACCTCTTGCACAGCCAAAATACAGCCACGTTGCGCAGCATCTAGCGCTGCAAACTGCCTTACCATTTGGCCCAATATGCCGCGTGTAATGGCTGCGTGCGGCGCAGCGGTGGTATCAGCAGTGGTGTCTGCGGTAGGTGCCACCATCAAATCATCGGCCAACAGCACCGCAAAAGGCTGCGCCCCCACCAAATGCTCTGCGCACAGCACAGCGTGGCCCAGGCCCAGCGAGCGCGGCTGGCGCACATACGAGCAGTCCATATCGTTAGGCTGAACTGAGCGTACGAGATCTAGTAGCGCCAGCTTGCCCACCGCTTCAAGCTCAACCTCTAGCTCATAAGCGGTGTCAAAGTGGTCTTCAATCGCGCGTTTATTGCGCCCAGTCACAAAGATCATGTGCCGAATGCCAGCGGCATAAGCCTCTTCGACGGCGTATTGGATCAAAGGTTTGTCTACGACAGGCAGCATCTCTTTGGGTTGCGCTTTGGTGGCGGGCAAAAAGCGGGTACCCAAACCCGCAACAGGAAAGACAGCTTTGGTGATTAAGGGGGATGCTGTAGTCATGGACAAATCTTGGTACTATCGCTAAAGTATATACAAGTGCACAACGATGCACACAGTGACAGTGGGAGTCCCTATTACACCTTTAGCTACAAACCTTTGTCGTGGACATATTACTGCTTGAATCGTTGATCCCAGAGGCCATGGCGTGGCTAGAAGCGCGCCATAGTGTGGCGTATCGGCCTGCCTTGGCCCATGATGAAAGAGCGCTGCGACACTCGACAGGTCACGTACGCTCTATCGTGGTGCCTAACCATGTAGTAGTGAACCAAGATTTTTTAGAATTTGCACCCGATCTTGAAGTCGTTGCGCGTTTGCAAATTGGCACAGACAACATTGATTTAGAAACTTGTCGCGAGCGCGGCATCAAAGTGCTCCAGGCGCGCAGTGCCAATGTGCGCGCTAATGCAGAATTTTTGATCGGTGCCCTGTTGATGATGTACCGCCCAGGTATTTTGTCGGCCATCAGCAATGAAGTCAGAGCCAAAAACTTGGCCCAAGGTGCCGCCAAACCAGTGTCAGATTTTGTGCCTATGGGGCGCGAGATCAACGGCTCCACCATTGGTTTGCTGGGCATTGGCCCGGCTGCTACGGTACTGGCCCAGCTGCTCACCAGTATGGGTGCGCGGCTGATCGGTTATGACCCTGCTTTGCACCATACCTCGACCATTTGGCAGCAGATGCGGGTGCAACCCGTTAGCCTACTGGAGATGCTCAGTACTTCGGACGCAGTGTCTGTGCAAATGCTGTATGCATCACGTTTTAAAGGCTTTATCAATGACCGTGTGTTGTCAGCTTGCAAACCCCATCAGCTGTGGGTAAGCACATCGCGAGCTGCATTGTTTGATGTAGCGTCGATGGTGCAGGCGCTGCAGGACGGCCGTATACAAGCGTGGCTGTCTGACAGCGCCGACGATAGCAGCGACCCTGCTACGCCGCTGCTGCGCAGTTTGCCGAACTTTTTTGCTACCCAGCGTATTGGCTCGCTCACACGCGAGTCGCGCCAGCGGGCTAGTTGGTACATGGCGCACCGATTGCATGATATTTTGTCGCCAGACGATGAGGCGCACCCCAGCGCCTCCATGTCGATGGCACTGCCTGGCGGCGATGCGCCATCAAGCTGGATTGAATCTACCCCGCCACCCCTGTCACCAAGTGTTGCAGCAAGAGGTGGGCTAAAGCCTTAATACTGGAGGCTTAAGCCAAGCGGGCCAGTTGCTCACGCAGCTTGTCAAGTGCAGCAGAAAAATCAGCCAAACGCTGGCGCTCTTGGTCTAGCACTGCAGCAGGTGCTTTGGCCACAAAAGCTTCGTTACCTAGCTTGCCGTTGGCCTTGGCTATCTCGCCTTGAAGGCGTGCCACTTCTTTACCGATGCGCAGTTTTTCTGCTGCAGCGTCCACTTGCATGAACAGGCATAAACGCGCCTGGCCCACCACCGCTGTAGGTGATGCTGCAGCGGCATTTTCCCAGGCTGCAGCTTGGTCAAAAACTTTGACTTCACTGAGCTTGGCCAGCGCTTGGAGCACAGGTGCTGCAAGCGTCACAAATGCATCGTCACCCACAACATACAAAGGCAGTTTGGTGGCGGGCGATACTTTGAGTTCGCCGCGTAAATTGCGGCATGCATCTACCAATGCCTTGAGCTTGGCCACATGTGCCTCGGCTTGCGCGTCGATGCGCTCAGGCTGGCTGAGAGGGTAAGCTGCAATGCTCACGCTCTCGCCTGCCCGGCCTGCCACAGGCGCAACCTTTTGCCATAGCTCTTCGGTGATGAAGGGGATGATGGGGTGGGCTAAACGCAAGATGACTTCGAGCGTGCGAATCAACGTACGGCGCGTGGCACGTTGCTCCGCCTCGGTGCCCGTTTGAATTTGCACTTTGGCAATTTCTAGGTACCAGTCGCAAAACTCGTTCCATGCAAAATCGTAAATACTGTTGGCGACGTTGTCTAAGCGATATTCTTCAAAGCCTTTGGCCACATCGGCCTCAACACGCTGCAGGGCAGACACAATCCAACGGTCGGCTTGGCTGAATTTTAGGTAGCCATGTGCTGGGCCACCCACGGCGCATTCTTCTTTGGTGTGCTCTTTGAGGCCACAGTCTGCGCCCTCACAATTCATCAATACAAAGCGCGTGGCGTTCCACAGCTTGTTGCAAAAGTTGCGGTAGCCTTCGCAGCGCTTGGTGTCAAAGTTAATGTTGCGGCCCAGGCTAGCGTAGCTGGCCATGGTGAAACGTAGTGCATCGGCACCAAAGCCGGGAATGCCATCGGGGAATTCTTTTTCAGTGTCTTTGCGCACGCGCGGTGCCGTCTCAGGTTTGCGCAAGCCCGTGGTACGTTTGTCTAGCAGCGGGGCCAGGGCAATGCCATCAATCAAATCAACAGGGTCAAGCACGTTACCCTCTGACTTGCTCATCTTCTTGCCTTGGCTGTCGCGCACCAAGCCGTGGATGTACACATGCTTGAACGGTACTTTGCCTGTGAAGTGCTTGGTCATCATGATCATTCTGGCCACCCAGAAGAAGATGATGTCGTAGCCGGTGACCAGCACTGAGGAAGGTAGGTACAGGTTGTAGTCGTCGGTGGCGGCATCCGTTTGCTGTGGCCAACCCATCGTACTGAAAGGTACTAGTGCCGATGAATACCAGGTGTCTAGTACATCTTCATCACGTGTTAATTTTTTACCTGGCGCCTGCGCCTGCGCTGCAGCCTCATCGCGCGCTACGTACACTTTGCCATCTTCGTCGTACCACGCCGGAATCTGGTGGCCCCACCACAGCTGGCGGCTGATGCACCAGTCCTGGATGTTGTTCATCCATTGGTTATAGGTGTTGACCCAATTTTCAGGTATGAATTTAACTTCGCCCGTTTGCACTGCATCAATGGCTTTTTGTGCAATAGACTTACCGCTTGCATCGTGATTTTTCGACGGGCCGCCCCTAGAAAAATCAGCCCCCTCGGGGGGCAGCGAAGACACGTCAGTGCTGAGCGTGGGGGTTGGTTTCGTCATTGCCACAAACCATTGGTCGGTCAGCATGGGCTCAACTACTTGCCCTGTGCGTGCGCAGATCGGCAGCATCAATTTATGAGGCTTGATCTCGACCAAGAAGCCTTGGGTTTCCAAATCTTTGATAACCGCTTTACGCGCCACAAAGCGGTCCATGCCTTGGTAGGCCGCGGGGCCGTTCTCGTTGATCTTGGCATCCAGCGTGAAGATGGTGATCAGCGGCAAGTTGTGGCGCTGTGAGCAGGCGTAGTCGTTAAAATCGTGAGCGCCAGTGATTTTGACGCAGCCTGAACCAAAATCGCGGTCAACAAAGTCATCTGCAATGATCGGGATTTGACGGTTGCACAATGGCAAATCCACCATCTTGCCCACCAGGTGTTTGTAGCGCTCGTCCTCGGGGTGCACGCACAGTGCGCCGTCGGCCAGCATGGTCTCGGGGCGGGTGGTGGCAATTTGTAGGCCACGGGCTTGGTAGGCTGGCTGCTCGCCGGTTGCGCCAATGGTTTGCTCTCCATCGCTAAATGGGTACAAGATGTAGTGCATCTTGCCCTCGGCCTCGATGCTTTCAACTTCTAAGTCGCTCACTGCAGATTTGAGCACAGGGTCCCAGTTAACCAAGCGCTTGCCGCGATAAATCAGGCCTTGTTCATACAGCTTCACAAAGGTGTCGGTCACCACAGGGGTAAGCTTATCGTCCATGGTGAAGTATTCGCGGCTCCAGTCCACGCTGTCACCCATACGGCGCATTTGGCTGGTGATGATGTTGCCCGATTTTTCTTTCCACTCCCACACCTTTGACACAAAGTTTTTGCGGCCTAGATCGTGGCGCGTTTGCCCCAGGTCTTGCAACTGGCGCTCCACCACAATTTGCGTGGCGATGCCTGCGTGGTCGGTACCCGGAATCCACACGGTGTTGTGCCCACGCATACGGTGGTAGCGCGTCAAGCTGTCCATGATGGTTTGGTTGAAAGCATGGCCCATGTGCAGCGTGCCAGTCACGTTGGGTGGCGGTAGCTGTATGGCAAAGCTGGCCTCGCCTGCTTTAGGGCTTTTGTTGCCACGGTAGCCTGCCTGCCCGTAACCACGGCGCTCCCACTCAGGGCCCCAATGGGCTTCAAGGGCGGCGGGTTCAAATGATTTGGACAAAGAGTCCAGGCTGGGCTGGGCAGATTTTTCGGTCATGGCAATGAAAAACGGCATCCCGCAGGATGCCGTTGTGTAAAAACGCTGAAATTAGCGTAATAGGCGATGGATAAACGAGTGAGCCTATTTTATTTCACTTTATCCAGCTTTTTACCAATCTGGTTACCCACCACCGCGCCACCCGCTGCGCCCGCGACGGTGCCGACAGTAGACCCGCCAGTGACCGCTGAGCCAACAATACCGCCGACCACAGCGCCTGCTGCAGTGCCCGTTTGTTGCTTGCTAAAACCCATGGTGGAGCAGCCACCTAAAACCAGGGTGCTGGCTACCGTGGCTGCCAAGCCTGCTTTGATCAAACCTGCTTTGATGAAAATAGTACGTGCTGTCAAATCAACTCCTTGTAGTGACAAGACTTTTACTTTAACTGCTGCGGCAGGAAGCGCAAGTTTCTACCTAGTAATAGCCAGTAAGCCCATGTAAATACTGCTCAAGTAGCTATACATTTTGTAGTAAAAATTCATTCACCATGCTGCGTGTAGGAGTGCCCAGCACGCCGTGGCGTTGTGTGCATTTAAGCGCTGCAGCTGCGCTGGCAAAACGCACTGCATCTGCATGCGCGGCGTTTTCACTGAGCGCTACAGTAAGCGCGGCATGGAACACATCACCAGCGCCTGTGGTGTCTAGCGCGCGTACGCTAAAGCCATCTTGTTCGTACGCAAAGCTGTCGCCTTGCTCACACCACACAACACCGCGCTCGCCCAAGGTCACCATGGCTACTTGCGCGCCACTGGCCAAGGCTTGGCGCAAAGCGGCCTCTTGGCTAAGCTGCGGGGCGAAGCAGTGCAAGCCAGGCTCAGAAAATACCGTCCAACGGGCTGCGGGCACTAATTTATGTAACACCGACTGGGGCGCTACATCAGCATCTAGCACGCTCAACACACCGCGCTGCGCGGCCCATTGCAGGGCGGTTAAAGCACCATCGCACCAGCGAGGGTCGGTCAGCAGGGCGTGTGCGCCTTCTAGTTGCTGGGTGTCCAAGGCATGCGCTTTGGCAATAGCATCGCCACGGTGGTTAAAAATTTGCCGCTCGCCGTGTGCATCCACAATCACACTAGACACCGAAGTGTGCGCAAGCTCTACCGGCTCTAAAAAGGCATGCACCTTGTGCGCTTGCACCTGGCTGCGCACAAAATCACCAGCACTATCGTCACCTACGCGGCCCAACAAACGCACCGGAGCACCTAAGCGCGCCATGGCAATAGCAGCATTGGCCGCCATGCCACCTACAATCATGTTGTAGGTTTTGGCAGGGGTTTTGGTAGGACGCGAGGCGAAAGCTTCGATCTCAAAATGATGATCTACTGAGGCATGGCCAACGCAAGCGAAAAATTTAGGCATACCACTATAGTACGCGGTTTACGAGAAAACTGCATCCCATGAACAGGGGATATTCGCAAACCCCACCTTAGCTGGCGCCCAAAATTGCTGGCTGTACAGCGTAACTAACAGAGCGATCAAGTCGCAGTGATTTTGGCGGACTTGATCAACCGTGACCAGCGCGCTATCTCGCTTTGTAAAAACGCTGCAAAATCTGTGGTGCCTCTGGGGGTGACTTTAAAGCCTTGTGCTTTAGCGCGTTCTTCGATTTCGGGGCTGTACATGATTTTGATTAACTCGCGCGCGTACTTCTCCACTATAGCGTCTGGTGTTTTGACATGAACCATAGCGGCAGTCCAATTTTCTACAAATAACCCGGTTAAACCTGCCTCAATAGCGGTGGGCACGTCAGGCACTAGGCTGTTGCGCGATAAGCTGCACACAGCCAGTGGGCGCAGTTTGCCAGCTTTGACTTGGGCTATAGATTCTGGAAAATTAGAAAAAATAATATCCAACTGACCGCCGATCAAATCGGTAATCGATGGTGCACCACCTCGGTATGGAATGTGCGTCATTTTGCATTTGTTCAAGTCACAAAACAGCGCCATGGTCAGGTGCGGTGGCGTACCATTACCGCTGCTACCCGCGTTAAGCTGCCGGGTTTTAGAAACCGCCATCAAATCTTTAAAACTTTGGATAGGGCTGTTAGCGGGTACGACCACCAGCATGGGCGAGCCTGCCAAGAGCGCTACTGGACGCAGGTCTTTGGTAAAACTGTACGGCGCGTCAGGGAACAAGCTGACGTTGGCAGCATGGGTCAAGGTAATAGCCAATAGCTGCGAACCATCGCTAGGCCCTTTGGCCACTTGGTCTGCACCGATCTGCGCATTGCCACCCGCTTTGTTCTCCACTACAAAAGGCACTTTCCAAGACTCGGATACTTTTTGCGCCACGATGCGCGCCATGACATCGGTCAGGCCACCCGGTGGAAAAGGTACTACATATTTAAGCGAAGCACCTGCCCGTGGAAAGTCTTGTGCCGTGGCAGGCAGGCCGTGCGCACCTGCTACTGCAGCCATGCCATTGATGAGTAGATTGCGACGCTGCATAGTAACCACCTTCGTTCAAAAATATATTGTATGCTATTACTTTTATAGCTACTTAAGCAGTAAATACTTGGACTATGAGGCTATTTTTTGAATATTTAGTAGCAAAGCGTCTGCAATGGTGATGCCTGCCGTGGCAGCATTGCGCTCTAGCGCCAATCGGCGGCTGCCCGCTATTCGCACGCCATCGTCTACCAACATTTCAGTGACTAAAGTTTCCATGCGCGCGTAGTATGCGTCAGTGCCTGCCAATGCGCTAGGGTCAATCACGATAAATGCTTGGCCAATGCGCGGCGCATTGCCCTCATCTACAAAAAAGCTTGAAGCTTCAAAGCCAAATTGCGCGCCGATGACAGCGGTAACTAGCAGTTCTACTATCAAAGCCAGCATATTACCTTTGGGGCTGGTCATAGCGCCTACAGGCAGCATCGAGCCGTCCATACCTGCCTGAGGATCTGTAGTGCATTGACCGTTTTTGTCCAGCGCCCAACCTAGTGGAATGCTTTTACCTTCTTTGGCTGCCACCATCAGCTTGCCGCGTGCAACTTCAGACAAAGACAAATCAATCATCAGCGGGTCAGCAGCTTTGCGTGGAAACACTGCCGCCACGGGGTTGGTACCAAAAATTGCATGTTTACCACCCGCTGCAGGCATAGCCGCTGGCGAGTTGGCAAAACCCAAGCCCACCATGCCCGCTGCTGCGGCTGCACGTAAATGGTCTACCACCACGCCGCAGTGGTGCGAGTTAACTACACCGACAAAGCACACCCCTAGCTCGCGCGCAGTTTTTACAGCCTCAGCCACAGCCAGG
This sequence comes from Polaromonas sp., assembly GCA_043747295.1. Taxonomy (GTDB): domain Bacteria; phylum Pseudomonadota; class Gammaproteobacteria; order Burkholderiales; family Burkholderiaceae_C; genus JAAFIP01. Next base: position 9,937 of record JAYTPK010000332.1, read on the forward strand.
TCGCATGCTGGAAACGCCAGCCCTTGGCCTGCATCCACCAATAGCGCTGCGCCTTTGCGTTTGGCTACTGTTGCAATGGCCTGCCCATTGGCACGGCCATTGCGCAAATGCGTGGTGTACTGGCCTACGCGCGACAAACCGTGTGACGATAAACCTTGTGACTCGGCCAGCACCAGCGCACGGGCTGTGCTACTGACCATCGCGGCATTGGCACCGCAGGCCGCTAATGCGCGCTCCACCACCAGGGTGGCTTCTTGCAAGCTGATAGTGGCCATTACGCTAGCGCCTCAATTAATTTGTCGGCAATCAAAAAGCTCACGCGCTCATTGCTCTCGGTGCTCACACCCGAAATATGCGGGGTCAGCAACAAGCCGGGGCAGCCTTCATACATCGGTGATGCTGGCATAGGCTCTTGCTCAAATACATCAATTGCTGCACCACCTAAATGACCGCTTTTGAGTGATTCGACTAATGCTTCCATATCGACAATACCGCCGCGTGAAGTGTTGATCAAGATCGCACCGGTTTTCATAGACGCTAAACGCTCAGCGTTAAACAAGTTGCGTGTACCGTCAACCAATGGCACATGCAAAGTCACCACGTCAGACATGGTAATGACAGCGCTGAGCGATGCTGCAATAGCACCTTGCTCAGCATAGATAGGTGATGTAGCCACCATCATCGGGTCATAGGCCATCACATGCATACCTAAGGCGCGTGCCAGGCGCGTGGTGGTTTGGCCAATCGATCCAAAGCCAATCACACCCATGGTTTTGCCAGCGGTTTCGCGCCCGTTGGACAGCGCGTTGCGCGGCCAGCGGCCGGCCACTACATCGTCAGTGGCAGCATAGGCACCGCGCAACAGCAGCATGGTGCTGGCAATGACGTATTCGGCTACGCTCAATGCGTTAGCGCCCGTGGCAGGTATCACCTTGATGCCTTTAGCCTCGCAGCCAGTCACGTCAATATTGTCCAGCCCCACACCTAAGCGACCTACCACTTTGCAGTGGCGCATCGCTACCAAAACGTCACCTCGCACTTGGGTGCGGTTGCGCACAATCATCGCTTGGCACTTGGCAGCCTCAGCCAGCAGGCGTGGTACGTCGTCCACCAGTTTAGGGTCATACACCACGTCGTGCTGTGCTGCAAGCTGCTCTACGGCGCGCTCATCCATGAATTCGGTAATAACTATGCGTGCCATTTTTCGATCCTGATATCTATTTATATTTTTATGCTGATTCGTACAAACGCGTGAGCACAAACTCTCGGTGACCCAAAGCCTCAGCTGCCGTTAAGCGGCCGTTGGCTGTGCGCAGCATGTTCTCCAGCAGCATGTCGCCTGCTTGGTCTAGCGTAATGTCGCGCTGCAGCAGGCCAGAGCTGTCTACGTCGACGTGCTCGCTCATCAAACGCACGGTGCGTGGGTTGGCGCAAATTTTAATGACGGGCAAAATCGGGTTGCCAATCACGTTGCCCTGCCCTGTAGGGAACAAGTGCACTGCAAAACCTGATGCAGCGCACAAAGTGACCATCTCAGCCGCTGCGCTGGACGAGTCCATAAACCACAGGCCGGGGTGGGTAGGCTTTTCGGCCTTGTCGATCACGCCGTCGACCACGCATTTTTTGCCGATCTTTTGGATATTGCCCAAAGCTTTTTCTTCGATGGTGGTCAAGCCGCCTGCAATGTTGCCTTTGGTGGGTTGGCTGTCGGACAGGTCAGAGGTTTTATGGCGGTTGATCATGTCTTGGTAGCGGTTAAACATAAACATGAACTGGTCACGTATCTCAGGGGTGCGGCAGCGCTCGGCCACAATCTTTTCGCCACCGGTGATTTCTGAAGTTTCGCCAAACACCAGGTAGTTGCCCTGCTCGTACAGCTTGTCAAATGCATTGCCCACGGTGGGGTTAGCGCCGCAGCCGCTGGTGGTGTCAGATTCGCCGCACTTGGTGGACACCCACAGCTCGCTCAATGGGCACACTTCGCGCTGTTTCTCGCTGGCCCACTGCACATATTCACGCGCCATTTTGCTGGCCTTCATGATGGTTTCATGGTCGCCATGGCCTTCAATGCCAAAGCCGCACACAGGTTTGCCGGTGGCAGCAATACCATCGACCACTTTTTTGGTCCAACTGTCTTCAATACCGATGACCACCACTGCTGCCACGTTAGGGTTGCAGCCCGTGCCAATCAGCGTGCGAAAGTGCAAATCCAGGTCAGCGCCAAACTGCAAGCGACCGTACGGGTGCGGAATGGCCAGCGCACCCTTGATGTTGTGCGCCACCGCCTCAGCCGCCGCATTAGACAAATCGTCTAGCGGCAAAATAATGACGTGATTGCGCACGCCCACGCGGCCGTTTTCACGGCGATAACCTTGGAAAGTGGTGTTTTTATCGATGACGCTCATAGCAATGCTCCAGGAAGAAGTGTCTGTTCAAGCAACCGTCACGGATCTGGCTTCGCCAGTCCGCAGACGGTGCCCCCTAGCAAGGGGGAGGCGGCGCAAGCCGTACGGGGGTGTTTTTATTTCACCAGCGTTTAGTTTTGATGTTATGGACATGGGCGTGCTCACCCGCTTTGATATTGGCCACCACTTTGCCCATGTCGATGCCGTATTTCCACACGGTGTCGCCTGTATTCATATCTTTCAGGGCCACTTTGTGGCCGATAGGAATGTCTTGCTTGGCGGTGACGTTGATGGTTTTATCCTCATCCATGATCCAACCAGTCATCGACGTGCCTGCTTTTAAGCCTTCAACTACCACAACCGCAACGGTGTCTTTGGCGTCGTGCAATACAAAATGAATCATTGCTGCTCCGTTTGATTAAATGATTTAAGAAGTCAGTTTAACGCGCCCACGGATTGCGTCAATTAACTCATTCATATGACCTAGACGAATATTATTTACTTAATTACACTGTGCAATGTGACACTACCTCATTCATCTACCCCCAAACCAGCGGCTGCGCGCAAAGCCAGTGTGCGGCCGCTGGTTGCAAGCCAACCCGTATTGCTAGCACCGATTGTCGCCACGGGCAGCACACCGCTGTACCGTTTGGCCAAGAGTGCTTTGCTGCGCTTGCTTGAATCTGGGCAATTCGCACCGGGACAGGCTCTGCCCAACGAAACCCAGCTGGCCAGCGCTTTGCAGGTAAGCATGGGCACGCTGCGCAAAGCGGTGGACGAACTAGTGCACGAACACATCTTGGTGCGCCGCCAAGGCAAAGGCACATTCGTAGCGCTACACAGCAGTGACCGGTTTTTATTCCAATTTTTTCATGTAGAGCCTCGGCCCGACCCGCACGATATGCGGGCAGTGATGCCTAAAGAGTACCCCGTGGTGGACAACGTGGCTTTTACCAGCGCCAAGGCCACTGAAGATGAAGCCTATGCCCTGCGTCTGCGCACTGGTGACAAGGTGCTGCGCATCGACAACCGTTTAAGTTTGGCAGGCAAGGCAATAGTGCACGACCGCATCGTGATCTCGGCACAATTGTTTAACGGGCTGACAGAGCAGCGTTTTGTGCAGCGTCCCAGCACTGTCTATAACCTGTACCAAACTGATCACGGCATTACCGTACTGCGCGCCCAAGAGCGTGCCCGCGCCGCTGCCGCCAGCCCCGACACAGCGCGCGTGCTGGGCCTGCGCGCTGGCACCCCTGTGCTAGAGGTATACCGCGTGGCCACCACGTTTGGTGACAAGCCGGTAGAGCTGCGCATCTCTAGCATTGACACGCGCCAGCATGACTATGTGAGCGTGTTGGCGCAGCAGGTTTAGCTTCTTTTAATTTGTAGATGCTATATTATTAATAGCTACTTAATCAATAGATACTTGGACTACAGCCACTTTTGACAACTATTTTCAATTATTTACCGCAACTTTAACCCCTTTAACCCTCCACAGCCGTTTAAAGCAACATCACCGTTTAAATCAAGGAGTGTGTGATGAAGAAATTGATCTTAGCTTTGGCAGCAGCTGCGGTAGCCAGTGGTTTTAGTGCCCAAGCGCTGGCTGTGGGGCGGCTGGCTGATGTGACCGTAACTGACCGCAGCACCGGCACTACGCTGCCCGTGCACTACTATCGCGGCGAATACTGGGTGGCGGGCACACCCGGTGCTAAATATGCTATTGATATTCGCAACGCCAGCGGCCAACGCGTGCTGGCGGTAACCTCGGTAGACGGGGTTAATGTGGTCAGTGGCGAAACCGCCAGTACAGCGCAAACTGGCTACGTGTTTGACGCATGGCAGCGCTACGACATTACCGGTTGGCGCAAAAGCCATAACGCAGTGGCCGCATTTGAATTTACCGCCTCACCCAACAGTTACGCCGAGCGCACAGGCCGCCCGCGCGATGTGGGGGTGATTGGTGTGGCGCTGTTTCGTGAGCGCGTTGTAGCACCTGTGCCGCCAGTAACTGTGTACCCTTCACGGCCGCGGCACTACGATGATTCTTATGGCGATGCCAGAAAATCAGCCCCCTCTGCTTCATCAACTGCACCCTCTGCTGCACCCCAAGCTGACAGCGCTGCAGGTGCAGCTAAAGAATCCAGCGCACGCACCGAGGCACCTAGTGGCTTAGAGCGTGAATCGCAATCTAACAGCGCGGCCAAACGCAGTGCACCACAGGCCACCCCACAACCTGCACCCAAGCTGGGCACAGGCCATGGCGAGCGCGAAAACTCTTACGTAAGCAACACCGAGTTTGAACGCCAGAGCAACACTCCTGCGGAGATGATCCGCATTCGCTACGACAGCTATGCCAATTTATTGGCCATGGGTGTGGTGCCCACACCGCGCCCTGCGCAGCCACGGCCTAACCCGTTTCCTGATGGTGCAGTAGGCTACGCGCCGGACCCACCACACTGGAGATAAAGCCCAATTCATGCACAATGGCATGCATGCTGCACAGCCCACCCGCCGCAACTGACCCCACTGACGAGATCTTGATGTTGCACTATGCCCAAGGCCAAGTTGCGGCGTTTAACGCCTTGTACACGCGCCACAGCCTAAAAGTGTGGCGCTATGTGCTGCGCTGCGTGAACAACCCCTCCACAGCTGACGAATTAACCCAAGAGCTATGGTTTGCCGTAGCACGCGCCGCGCCCACCTACGAAGCCGGGCGCAGCGGTGCCAAGTTCACCACCTGGTTGTTTACTCTGGCGCACCACCGCGTGGTAGACCACTGGCGCGCGTTTAAGCCGCATGACAGCGTGACCATTGACAATGGAATCAACCAAGACGATGACGCAGTGCAACTGCGCGCGCAGTTGATAGCTGATTCAGGCTTTGGCCCCGTGCGGCAGATCGAGTCTCGCGAGCAGGCACGCGCGTTGATTGCCGCCGTGGAATCGTTACCCGCTGACCAACGCGAAGCATTTTTACTGCAAGCCGAAGCGGGCATGAGCGTAGAAGATATTGCCAGCACCACAGGCTGCAGTTTTGAAACCGCTAAAAGCCGCTTGCGCTATGCACGCAATAAACTGAAAACCCTGTTGGCTGAATTTGCGGAGGCCACGTTATGACGCAGTCTACCCAAACTCCACCTGCTGCACCTACGCCGGATGAGCTGGTAGCGCGCTACTTGGCTGCGCGAGCCCGGGTCGATGCCGATGCCAACAGCACCACACAGCCCTCGCCCGCCGTGCGCGCCAATGTACTAGCCTATGCGCAGCAACTGGCAGATTCACGAACTGAAGCTGCACGAACCCAAGGTGTACAGAGTCAAAATGAATCCACATCACAAGCAACTGCACCAGTCGACGTAACCGCTATTAATTCAATAGCTACTCCAACACTAGATACTTGGACTATCGGCACTTTTGATAAGAAAAATCAAGCCAGTAACGATCAACAATGGAAAATCAGGGCGCTAGCCTCAGTGGCAGTGTTTGGGCTGAGTAGTTTGCTGTTTTTTCAATGGCAAAGCGCCTCGCCAGATGAGCAAGACGCTGCGTTCAGCATGCAAAGGCCTAATGCAGAGGCACCTGCTAAATCACCCACTACTGCACCCGCCACTGCACCCGCCCCATCATCAGAGGCATCACCCGCAGCGCCGCCCGTAGCCACAGCAGACAGCAGTGCAGTACCAGCGCCTGCTCAAGCTGCACGTCAATCTGCAGCCCAATCCAGCACGCAAGACAAAGAGTCTGCCAAGGCATCAGCCCTTGCCGTGCCCCCGTCTGGTGACCGCGTTGAAAAATCAGGCAGCGCTAAGGCCAGGCGTGAATCTGCAGCTGAGATAGCAGCAGCCCCGCAGACTGAAATATCACAAACCGCACCAGCTGCGGCACCTGCACCTGCCGCACCTGCCGCACCTGCCGCACCTGCCACACCTGCCACACCTGCACCGCCAGCTGCCCCTAGTCCCGCAGCGCCTACACAGCCAGCCAACACTGCGCCTGCCCTAGCCCGTGGAAAGATGGCGCTGCCCGATACCAAAGCAGCGCAAAGCAGCGAAAACAACACCCAGTTCGACCAGCCAGCCGCAGCACGCGTAACGCCGCTGGTTGCTGCAGCCACTGCAAACACCGCCTTGTTTAACGCCATCCGCAGCAAAAACCGCAGCGCACTACAGACTGCGTTGAGCAATGGTGCAGATAAGAATGCCAAAGACAATGGCACACCCGCCATCACGCTGTGTGTACAAGCAGGTCAAACCGAGCTGGTGCGCGCACTGCTAACCGCAGGTGCCGATGTGAACGCGCTGGATGCGCAAGGCATCAGCGCGCTAGACCACGCACGCGGGCGCGATTTGCAAGAGATCATCGCTGTACTAATGCAGTACGGTGCAAAATAGTAGTCAAAACAGGCTGGAGCCCAAGTATTTACTGCTGAACCAGCTACTGAATTGATAGTAGCAGTCAGTCTATGCGGTCTTTCATATGCCTTGCGAACTGTGCGTTTTAGTTGTGTACGCCCCGCCTTCCCAAGATCAGGCCGATGGCATGCTCAGCGTAGCGGCATTAAGGAGGAGTAGGCTGCCCTAGGCAGCCACGGGGGACAGCCGCGTAGCTGAGCATGCCGCCGGCCTGATCCCGCGAAGCCAAAAACTAGCTGCGCACAAACATTGTCACCAGCGGCACATCGCCCACTTGCCTGCTGCGGTGACCGTGCAGCTTGGGGTCAAAGGTAGCACCCACAGGCAAGGTATCGTTAGAGTAAAAGCGCTGGCCCGCAGTAAACACACGCTGGGTGCCGTCTTGCAGGCCAATTTCCATCGCGCCGCTCAGCACCACCAACCATTGCGGCGTGGTAGTGCAATGAAAAGCGCTTTGAAAACCCACTGGGCTTTGCCGAAACTGAAAACCTTGCGAAGGCAGTAGCGGCGTCAATCGTGCGGCTTCATTGCCCTCGGTCAAATTCACTGGCTCGTCTTTGAACTTGGCCAAGCCATCGGTATCGGTAAAAAGAACGGTGTGCATCAGGTGTGTGGGGCTAGAAGTCATACCGCCGATTTTGCCTTAAGCCGCAGCCGGTCTGCTTAGCCCACGTTGCAGTTATGCGCCAGCAAGGCCACAGCATCTTTGGCAGTGTGGTCAAAGTCACTCAGCAATGTGGGCTGCACGTCGGCAATAAAATCTGCCCACAGACGCGTGTAATCGCCTTGGTCTTGCGCAGGGGCGTGCTCTTGTATAAAAGCCTGGGCCAATGCAGGCTGCCAACTGCTGGCGGGTGCTTTGCGGATCTTGCGCACCAGGGCGCTGGCAGATTTTTCAGTTAACAAAGTTTTTACAGCACTGCCCGTGGCAATGCACAGCAGCATGGTCAGTAGCGAGCTGTCGTCGGTGTGGCCGTCGGTAGCCTTGTTCCATTCACTAGACACTGTGCGCTCGTAATGGTCTACCTCGGCCAGTGCGTCTTCTATCCAAAAATAGCGGCCCATGAAGGCGGGGGTTTGGTCAAACAGCTTGCGGGGTGTGTTGGCAACATCGCAGATTTTGGGCATGTCGGCCAATACTGATAGGCGCACCACCTCTACCGTAGCCACGTATTGCGCTGGCAGTTTGGCAGGCACGGTCAGCGTGATCTGGTCCGCGCCTTTTTTGCGTAGCACCGTCACCATGCTGGCAAAGCCTACCCAGTCGGGCATTTTGCTGCGCTTGCAGGTGTGTACCAAGAGGGCGGTGCGTATGACGGCCTCGGCATCTTTACCAGCTTCTTGCAGCACCTCTGGGTCCATGCCTAGTGCATCGGCCAGCCACAGCGCCGCGTCTATCACCTGGGCTACGCGGCTGCGCTTGGCCAGTTCGGCTTGGTAATCAGCCAAATTGCGCAGCGCCCATTTGGCCAGCAGCGTAATATCTTTGTCGGTAAAGCCGCCGTGCTCGCCCATGCCAAAGTGTGTGCTGGTGGGCATGCCGATCAAGGCTTTTAGCATGTCAGAGCCGCCTTTAGAGCGCGATAAAAATGAATGCTCTTGCAACTGCTTGGCAGCGTCTTCCAATTTGCCGCTGCAGCTGCTCTCTAAATACAGGCTGACCAAGTTGACCATGCGGTCTTTGGCTTTTTCTATCTCGGGGCGCAGGTTTTCATTGCCAAAATAGCGGGCAATTTGCACCATGCCTTTGGGTGCGTCCTCGCACATAGCATCTAACTTGGCCGCGTCGATCAGATTGTTTTGCAAGCCGTAAGCCAGCGCTTTTTCAAAAAATGGTCGCGCGTCATACAGCTTCATCGCCGCAGGCGGGGCATCTAATTCAAGCTCAGAGTTTTGTAGGGTCATCTCAGCGGGCAGTAGCTGTGGTTTTTAAATAGCCGACTCTTCGTCAGACTCGCGCACCGCCGGTGTCGCCTTGCCGCGGTCAGTGGCGCTGGTCTCGACCTTGCCGTCATCGTCGTCTTGCTCGCCGTCCTCGCCTTGGGCCAAGTCAAACGCGCGTGCTTTGGCGCGCAACACCAGCAGCATTTCGATAAATAAATCAGGGCACTGGTGGCGCAAAATCCAAGCCAGCTCCATCCAGTCTTGGTCAGCCACTTCGTCTTGTTCCAAGCGCGGGCGCACATAGGCCGAGGCCAGCAAGGCTTGCTCAGACAACATTTCGCCGTCGTCTTCCATCGGGTCAAACGTGCCTGTGCGGGCAAAGGCTTCGATGCGGCTCCATTTTTCAGAAAAATAATCAGCCAGTGCATCTGCACCACCTTCTAAATCACCAATAGCCGTTAAAAACTCTGCCGGGTCAGCGTCTGATCGAAAAATAATCGAGTTGACCATGCCGCGCAGGTGCGTGCGCGAGAGGTCTTTGTATTGTTTCTCAATCACCACCGCGCGGGCAAACTGAGCAGGCGTCACCAGCAGGTTAATAACTGATTCTTTTGAGTTATCGTATTCGCGGATGACCGCCAAAATATCTTTGGCAGGCAGTTGCTCTAGCACCACCATCAAGGCTTGGTCGCCTTCGGCATCGGCCAGCTCAACCAGTGCGTGCTCTGCACCCACAATGTCGCCAGCGGCAATCAGGCTTTGGGTTTTGGTGATAAGGGCGAGGTGATTACTCATAGGGTATCCAGTGTGCGTGCTCAGTCTTTGCGGTCAAAGCCTTGCTCTTCCATCCAATCGGCGGCGGCCTCTTCACGGGTGCGCTTGTCGCCTACGTCGGCGGCATCGTCTGCGTCCAGCTGAATCACTGGCCCATCAGTGCCATCGTCTTCGTATTCATCTTCTTCGTCGTCGTGGCGCGACAGCGGTGCATTGCCCACTTTGCTGAGCATGTACTCTAGCCCAGCAGCAGCGGTTAAAAACCACTCACCCATCGGGTCATTGAGCACTTTGCTGGCCAAGTCCTTCGCCCAAGGCTGCAGTTGCACTGCGTCTGACAGGCTATCCCAGTCTGGGAATTCTTCAGACTCCAGCGTGAGCAAATTGTCCATCACCGCAGGCAGCTTGAACTCAAAGCCTTTATGGAACACCACTGCCACCATCTCGGGGCTGAGCGTCATCATTTGCACCAAAAAGTCCATTTGTTTGCGCTTCTCCGCCAAGCGTTGGGGCAGTACATAACCGCCCTCAGAATCTGAAGACAAATCGTCAATCTCAGACTGGTAGGCAGAGCGCAGCTGAGAGAAAAATGAAGATAGTGACATGCGTTGTAGTTTTCTTTGATAAATACGTCGGGTTTAGATCAGTGTTTTAAAGTACTGGTTCCAAATGTCTTTGGCGGTGTCTATCGGGCTGTCTAGCAAGTTACGACGGCGGTTGTCGTCATAAGCTTGGCGTTTGTCAGCATCTGACAGCACCTCGTAGGCCTCTTGCACCGCCCTGAACTGCGCCGCCGCATCGGGCAAGGGGTTTTTATCTGGGTGAAGGCTAGAGGCTTTTTGGCGAAAAGCCTTTTTAATCTCAGCCTCGGTCGCGGCGCTGGCCAGGCCTAGTGCGGCGTAATGGTCGTTCATGCAGGCACGTTCATTGGGGCGCGTTCATCTTGGGTTGAGGATCGTTCGCACTGCGTACAGTTGCAGTGTCAAAGTTCACTTGTGAAAATCACAGTAAAGCCTTCTATTTTAACGTTTTAACTACTTTTATGCCAGACACCATTAGACGGGCTGCACCAAAGTCAAGCGCGGCAGTTACACACCACAAAGCTGTTACACGCTGCTGCGCACAGTAGCATCTGGCCGCAAATGCAAATCGGGCAGCAGCTCTAGCCCTAAACCGGGCTTGTTACTCAACGAAATCATGCCGTTTTTAACTACGGGCAGCTCAGTGGCCAGCTCTTTGTACCAGCCGCTGTAGAAAGCGCGCACGCTTTCTTGCACCAGCGCGTTAGGCGCATGCAAGCTTAGGTGCGTGCTGGCAGCCCACACCACGGGGCCAGTGCAGTCGTGCGGTGCCACGGGCAATTGCCAAGCATCGGCCATGGCGGCAATTTTGCGGGCTTCGGTCAGGCCGCCGCACCAGCTGAGGTCTAGCATGGCCACACCAGCCACACCGGTTTGCAAATAGTCTTTAAAGCCCCACTTGTAGCTGAGCGTTTCGCTAGCGCAAATCAGCGCATCAGTGTGCGGCGCGTATTGCTTTAGCAAGTCAAGCGAGTCCATACGGATCGCATCTTCATGCCAAAAGGTATTGAACGGTTTGAGTGCACGCGCAATTTTTTGCGCCATGGGCAAGCGCCACAGGCTATGAAATTCGACCATGATGTCCATCTTGTCGCCCACCGCACTGCGAATTTTCCGGAATGGCTCGAGGGCTTTGTCTAGATCTGCATTGCTGATGTACTGGCCATCACTGGCCTCAGCCGCCATGTCAAACGGCCAAATTTTCATGGCGGTAATGCCTTCGCTCAGCAGCGACAGCGCTACTTCATCAGCCCGTGTCAGAAAGCCTTGCAAATCTTCATAAGGGCCTTGCGTTGTACCCAAGCCCCAGTTCGACGTGTTTTGATTGGCCGTTTTGCGCACGTATTGATAACCCGCGCAAGTGTTGTAAATGCGAATCGCATCGCGGCTTTTGCCGCCCAGCGCTGTGTGCACTGGCATACCCGCTGCTTTGCCAAAAATATCCCACAACGCAATATCAATCGCGCTGTTCCCACGCGTCTCCACACCTGAGCCGCGCCAGCCCAAATACCCCATGATGTCTTTACCCCGCGCCTCAATCGCCAACGGGTCTTTGCCCATTAACTTAGGCGCCGCCCATTCGTGGATATAGGCCTCTACTGCAGCAGCACCCATAAAGGTCTCACCCAAACCCACCAAGCCTTCGTCGGTGTAAATGTGCACCCACAAGATGTTGGGAAACTCGCCTAGACGAATGGTTCCAACTTGGGTGATTTTCATTATTTAAATGTGCTGGGGGTCTTAAGAAAATACCAACAGCCGGACGCGAAGGTCGCTCCCGGCCTCAAGACAATGAAGGTCTACCCACCGCGTGACTTCTTCAAAGCATCAACCACAACGTTGATAGCCTCAGCACCAATCGTGGCCGCATTCTTCTCATACACAGGCTTGACCTTTTCAAACATGCGCTTTTGCTCAGCAGGGGTAATTTCGTTCACCTGCATGCCTTTGGTTTTCAAATCAGCCAAAGCTTTGCCATCTTGCGCACGGATAGTAGCGCGCTGGACTTTTTGGCCTTCAATAGCGGCTTCACGCAGTGCAGCTTGCTCGTCTTTGCTCAAGCCGTCAAACATCTTCTTGCTGTACATCACCAAGAACGGTGTGTAGGCATGGCGTGTCACGCTCAAGTATTTTTGTACTTCAAAAAACTTTGAGGTGTTGATAGTCACAAACGGGTTTTCTTGGCCGTCGATGGTTTTGGTTTCTAGCGCGGTAAACACTTCACCAAACGCCATGGGTACAGCGTTAGTGCCTAAGGTCTTGAAGGTGTCTAGGAAAATATTGTTTTGCATAACGCGTACTTTCACGCCATCAAAATCTTCTACCTTGGTCACTGCGCGCTTGCTGTTGGTGAGGTTACGAAAACCGTTTTCCCAGTAAGCCAAGTTTACTAGGCCAGCTTCTTCTAGTTTTTTGTTAAAGAAAGCGCCAGCGGGGCCATCTAATACAGCGTCAGCTTCTTTTTCGTTGGCAAACAAAAATGGCAAGTCAAAAGCACCTAGTTCTTTGACAATGCCAACCAGCGGCGAGCTAGACGACACCACCATCTCTTGTGTGCCTGCACGCAATGCCTGTGTAGCTTGCAAGTCGCCACCTGCCGAGCCACCCCAAAAGGCGCTCATCTTCATCTTGCCGCCAGACTTGGCTGCCAGCACTTCTTGCATTTTTTTCACACCAGCACCTACGGGGTGGTCTTCGTTGACACCGTTGGTGATTTTGATGTTGCGCTCGCTAAATTGTGCAAAAGCAGTAGATGCTGCAAATAGGGTGCCCGCTACGATCAGTGCAGCTTGGGCGATAACGTTACGACGATTCATGGGAGTCTCCTTACGGGTTAATAAAACTAAACAATTTTGAGGGTATATCAGCGCATCCACCACTTCAATGGTGTTGTCACTAATTCAGGGATAAACACTAATAAGAAAAGAACTATCAGCTGTGCAATAAGGAACGGCATGACGCCTTTAAATGCAGAGTTCATGTCGATTTTGGCAACACCACACACCACGTTCAGCACTGTGCCCACAGGGGGTGTGATCAAGCCAATAGCGTTGTTCATGATAAAGAGCACGCCAAAGTACACCGGGTCGATGCCTGCTTTGATTACTACTGGCATGAGGACAGGCGTCAAAATTAGCACGGTGGGGGCAAAGTCAAGTGCGGTGCCTACTATGACAATCAGAATCATCATCATGAACATAAGCAAAGTCTTGTTGTCCATGAAGGGTGACAGCATATCGGCGACTTCGTTGGGAATGTTGGCCACGGTAATCAACCACGCACTCACCATGGCGGCGGACACTAAAAACATGACTACCGCTGTCGTCTTGCCTGCAGCTAAAAACAGCCCGTAAATCTGACCCCAATGCATTTCACGGTAAACAAACATACCCACGAAGAACGAATACACCGCTGCAGCGACTGCCGCCTCGGTGGGCGTAAACACACCCGCCTTCATGCCGCCAATAATAATAATGGGCAGGACAATCGCAAAGCTGCTGTTCAACGTGACCTTCAAGCGCTCGCTCATGGACAACTTACGGCCAGGTTTGACGTTTTCTTTTTTAGCCACCCACCACCACGCTAGCGCAATGGCTACGCCCATCATGATGCCGGGCACGATGCCAGCTAAAAACAGCTTAGTGATAGAGACATTGCCAGCCACGCCGAAGATGATGAACCCAATGGACGGCGGAATCACCGGTGCAATGATGCCGCCTGCCGCCACCAAGCCTGCGCTGCGCGGTACGTTGTAACCCGCAGCTTTCATCATGGGAATCAAAATGGCCGCGAGTGCCGCCGTGTCTGCCACTGCAGAGCCTGAGAGCGATGCCATGATGATGGCTGCAATCACCACTACATAACCCAAACCGCCGCGAAAGTGGCCTACCCAAGCCACGCCTAAGTCGACGATGCGCTTGGACAAACCACCCGCATTCATAAACTCGCCAGCGAGTAAAAAGAAAGGCACGGCCAGCAGGGGGAAGTTGTCTGCACCGTCGACAAAACGCTGTGCCAAAATCTGGCTGTCAAACGCAGGTAGTACACCAGTTGCGGCCAAAAACCCCATCAAGCAAACACCGCACACCAGCAGCGCGTAGGCAATGGGCATACCCAATGCCATAGCGCCGATTAAAGATAGTACAAATATCGCTACGGTCATGGCGTTAAGCTTTCTGGTGCTGAGTTGGTGATGGCGGTTGATTGATGCCCAGCTGAGCCTCAACTTCTTTGAGGCCTTCAGCCTCCACAATTTGCAGCATCTGGTCTTCACGTAGCTGACCCGTGAGTAACAAATACAACTTGTGCACATTAAATATGCCCATCACCACCGACACGATGTACCCAATACCGTAAATCCAAATCATCGAGATACCCACGACTGGTGAAATGTTGGTCACTTGCAGCTCATGCATTTTGTAGGTGCCCATGAGAAATAGCACATTGCAAAACAGCATCAGGCATTCGCTTAAAAACACGCATACCTTTTTCCCCGCCAAGGGCAATGCCTTGACCATGCTGTCCACACCTAAATGCCCACCTTCTCGCATGGCCACCATGGCACCCAAGTACGTCAACCAAATAAAGCAATAGCGGGACATTTCTTCGCTGACCTGAATGCCCGAGTTAAAGGCGTAGCGCATCACCACATTACCAAACACCATAAACACCATGGCCACCAGGCAAGCCACTACTAGAAACTCAAGTAGTTTAAAAAAACCGTCAATGATTTTTTGCATCACTTCCTCTTTTTCAATGGTTGTATGTTTTACGCCGCGCGCAAATGTGGCGCAGGTTGATTGAGCTTAGGCAGCCGCTTGCGCGTAGCCAGCACTTGTTCAATATCTTCGTGCGCACCGTCGATCAACACCAAGATGGCGCGCTCTGCCCGCGCAGGCTGCTTGGCTATCACAGCGTCTAGTACGGCGCGATGCAATGGCAACGAGCTGCGTGGGCCATCTTTGCGTGAGGTCGATATTTCAAAGCTGGTGCGCAGCAGTGCACTGAGTGCTTTGCTCATTTGCACCAGCATGCGGTTGCGGCAGGCTTTGAGCAGGCCTTGGTGAAAACGCAAATCGTAGGTTACGTAGTCACCGCCCTCCTCAACCGCATGGCGCATGCCTTCATAAGCAGCTTCTATGTCGGCAATGTCTTGGTCTGTGGCGCGCTCGGCTGCTAGGCGCACTGCTGCAGGCTCGACCACGCGGCGCAGGTCTTGCAAGTCACGCAAAAACTCAGGAGTAAGGCCAGCTTTGCTTTGCCAAATGATGACATCGGGGTCAAACCAGTTCCACGCATCCGATGGCTGCACGCGGGTACCCACCTTTGGCCCCGTAGTGACCAAACCTTTAGCAATAAGCGATTTAACTGCCTCACGTATGACCGTGCGGCTAACCCCCAGCTCTTCGCACAGCAACGGCTCAGGCGGGATGCTGCCGCCCACGGGGTAGTGCCCTGCGACAATGGCTTCACCTAGGTGATCTACTGTGTTGCCGTGGACGTTTTTAATCATGGTTTGTACTGATTCAGATATTTTAATGGTATTACGATAATACCTTATACAAAATCAGGACTAACCCTAATTTCTATTTTTTAAAGACCAAGGACTTGAGATGACCGCTAAAAAAGACCCCAGTGAACTGCGCAGCCAGCAATGGTTTGGCCGCGATGGCAAAGACGGTTTTATGTACCGCAGCTGGACCAAAGGCAAAGGCGTGCCGCATGACCAGTTTGATGGTCGCCCCGTGATTGGTATTTGCAATACCTTCAGTGAACTCACACCCTGCAACAGCCACTTTCGCACACTGGCAGAGCAATTAAAAATTGGCGTGTACGAGGCGGGCGGCTTCCCGCTCGAATTCCCAGTGATGAGCTTGGGCGAAACCATGATGCGCCCCACGGCCATGCTGTACCGTAATTTGGCCAGTATGGATGTGGAAGAGAGTATTCGCGCTAACCCAATCGACGGCGTAGTGCTGCTGATGGGCTGCGACAAAACTACGCCTGCGTTGATGATGGGCGCAGCCAGCGTGGACTTACCCACCATTGGCGTGTCAGGTGGCCCCATGCTGAGTGGCAAATGGCGCGGCAAAGAATTAGGCTCTGGCACCGGCCTGTGGCAAATGAGCGAGCAAGTGCGCGCAGGCACCTTGAGCATTGAGCACTTTAACGAAGCCGAAAGCTGCATGCACCGCAGCCATGGCCACTGCATGACCATGGGCACTGCCAGCACCATGGCCAGCATGATCGAGTCGCTGGGTGTAGGCCTACCCGGTAACGCAGCCTACCCCGCAGTCGATGGCCGCCGCAACGTGATAGCGCGCATGGCAGGCCGCCGGGCTGTGGCGATGGTGCATGAAGATTTAAAGCTCTCCAAAATCGTCACCCGCCAAGCGATGGAAAATGCTATCAAGATCAATGCTGCGATTGGTGGATCTACCAACCTGGTGGTGCACATGCTGGCCATTGCTGGGCGTTTGGGCATTGACCTAACGCTAGAAGATTTCGACCGCTTAGCCTCTGAGCTGCCGTGCATCTTGAACTTGCAGCCCTCAGGCAAATACCTGATGGAAGATTTTTGCTACGCAGGTGGCATACCGGCGGTGATGAAAGAGATGGCCAACCATCTGCACAAAGACTTGATCACTGCCACCGGTAAAACCGTGTGGGAGAACATAGCCGATGCAGAAAACTTCAACACCGATGTGATCATGAGCCAAGCGGCACCGTTCAAGGACAAAGCGGGCATCTGTGTACTGCGCGGTAACCTGGCCCCCAAAGGCGCAGTGATTAAGCCCAGCGCCGCCACACCCGCGCTGCTGGTGCACACAGGCCGCGCCGTAGTGTTTGAAAATATTGAAGATTTTCATAAGCGCATTGACGACGAGAACCTGGACATCGACGAGACCTGCGTGATGGTGCTAAAAAACTGCGGCCCCAAAGGCTACCCCGGCATGGCCGAAGTGGGCAATATGCCGCTACCACCCAAAATTTTGCGCAAAGGCATTATCGACATGGTGCGCATCAGCGATGGCCGCATGAGCGGTACCGCCTATGGCACGGTGGTGCTGCACACTGCCCCTGAAGCAGCCGCAGGCGGGCCACTGGCAGTGGTGCAAAACGGCGACATGATTGAGCTAAATGTACCCTTAAGAAAAATCCATTTGCACATCAGCGATGCTGAACTGGTAGCTCGCCTAGCTAAATGGACAGCCCCTAAGCCCCAACTAGATTCCGGCTACTGGAAGCTGTACATCGACAACGTTAACCAAGCTGATGAGGGGGCCGACATGGTATTTTTGAAAGGCCAGCGCGGCAGCTTTGTGCCGCGCGATAACCACTAATGCTATGAGCAAAGTGTTCGATAAACCGTTCGATGTGGTGGCCATGGGCGAAGGCATGGTGGAATTTAACCAAACCACACCAGGCCAGCCTACGTACCTGCAGGGGTTTGGCGGCGACACCAGCAACGCGGTGATTGCAGCCGCGCGCGCGGGGGCGCGCTGTGCCTACGTGAGCGCGGTGGGTAACGACAGTTTTGGCCAAAGCTTGTTATCACTTTGGGGTGTAGAGCAGGTAAATACTGCTCAAGTAGCTATTGATAATGTAGCACCTACGGGCATTTACTTTGTTACCCACGGGCCACATAGCCATGAATTTACCTACCGCCGCGCCGGGTCAGCCGCTGCCACCATGACCTTAAGTGATGCGCAGTGCCACACCATTGCTCAGGCCAAGATGCTGCACCTCTCAGGCATCTCACTGGCCCTGTCGCCCCATGCGCTGGTGCAATGCCAGCGAGCTATTGAGGTGGCCAAAGCGGCTGATACGCAGATCAGCTTTGATTCGAACCTGCGCCTCAAATTGTGGAGCTTGGAGAACGCACGCGCCGCTATGCTGCCCCTCATGGCGCAGGCTGATGTTTTCTTACCCAGCTTGGACGACGTCACAGCGCTCAGCGGCCTGCACGATCCGCAAGCCATTGTGCAATGGAGCCATGACTTGGGTGCCAAAACCGTGGTACTAAAAATGGGCCACCAAGGCGTGCTGGTCAGTGACGGCCAGCAATGCCAACATATCTTAGCGCTGTCAGTAGATGCAGTGGATGCCACAGGCGCGGGCGACTGTTTTGGTGGCAACTTATTAGCGCGGCTGTGCTTGGGCGACACCTTGCTGCATGCCGTGCGCTATGCCAATGCCGCTGCAGCCCTGGCGGTGCAAGGCTTTGGCGCAGTAGCGCCTTTGCCAAGACCCCCTGCTGTGTTTGAACTGCTTGGCACCTGATACAGCCAAACAATAATTGCTACAAGTTAGCACCACGCCATAATAGCGGCATGAGCAGCAAGATTTCTAGCCCTTTCATTGGTGTCGACTGGGGCACGTCCAACTTTCGCGCCGCCTTGATTGCGCCTGACGGCGAAATACTGGACGAGCTGGCCGAGCCGCGCGGTACTTTGAGCTTTAAACGTGGCGAATTTGCCAGCTACTTAATCTCGACCTGCTCGCGGTTTACCAAGGCTGGGGGGCAGTTTTATTTGCTCTCGGGCATGATTGGGAGCAAAGACGGTTTGGTTGAAGTTCCCTACTGCCCATGCCCCGCCAGTGCAGGCCATTTGGCACTGATGGTGGGCTGGGCAGTCAAAGACCGCGTGGCAATTGTGCCCGGCATTCGCAGTGAGTTTTTTGATGTGATGCGCGGCGAAGAAACGCAGGTGTTTGGCGCAGCCGCCGTGCTGGGCCTGCAGCATGCGCTGATGGTGCTGCCCGGCACCCACAGCAAGTGGGTTAGCCTAGAGGACGGCGCGATCAATGGCTTTAACACCTTTATGACTGGCGAGATGTACAACCTGCTGTCGCAACACTCTATTTTGGCCAAAAGCCTGCCCGCACCCGGCCTGCCCGCTGCACCGCTGAACAAAGACGTATTCTTGGAAGGCATCGACCATGCCACGCAAAGCGAGAGTTTGCTCAACACCGCCTTTAGCGTGCGGGTGAAGTCGCTGTTTAACCAACTGACCCCTACGCAGGCCAGCAGCTATTTGTCGGGCTTGGTGATTGGTGAGGAGCTGGTGTCGATGCAGCTAAACCCGGGTGGTGAAGTGATTGTGGTGGGCACGCAGGCACTTACCGAGCGCTACTGCTTGGCACTAGAGCACATTGGCATACCTACGCGCACGCTGGGTACACAGGCCGCATGGGCTGGGCTGCACCATATTTACAGCCAAATGAATTTCAAACGCGTGTAGACGCACACCCGTATGACACCTCCCGCCAAGCTTCCCGCCCAGCTTACCGCCCCACTTTCCACCCCATTTGCAAACCCCGGTGCTGAGCTGCGCAAACACCTAGCTGCGTGCCCATTGATCGCCATCTTGCGCGGCATCACGCCTGCTGAGGCAGTGCCCGTGGGCACTGTCTTGTGGCAAGCTGGCTTTCGGGTGATTGAAGTACCGCTTAACTCGCCTGACGCACTGCGCAGCATCAGCGCACTGCGCACCGCTTTGCCGCAAGCTTTGATCGGCGCAGGCACCGTCACCAGTGTGCAAGCGGTGCACGATGTGCAATCTGCAGGCGGCCAGCTGGTGGTGGCACCTAACTGTGATGTGCAGGTGATAGCCGCCAGCTTAGCGGCAGGCATGGTGTGCCTGCCGGGCGTGGCCACGGCGACCGAGGCTTTTGCTGCGCTGGGCGCAGGTGCCCATGGCTTGAAATTATTCCCGGCCGAAATGCTGCCGCCCGCCGTGGTCAAAGCACTGCGGGCCGTGCTACCAGTGGATACGTTGCTGATCCCCGTGGGCGGCATCGGTGTGCACAATATAGCGGCGTACCGCAGCGCAGGCGCAGGCGCTTTTGGTATTGGGTCAGCGCTGTACGCCAGCGGTAAATCAGTGGCACAGGTGCAGCAATATGCTATTGAAATAATAGCTGCTTAAGCAATAAATACTTGGACTACAGGCTACTTTAGTTACTTTATGGCAATCAATTCAGTACATTTTGGCTTAACCGACAAAGTGGTCATCATCACCGGTGGTGCACAGGGCATAGGTGCTGCGTGCGCACAGCGCTTTGCACGCGAAGGCGCACACGTGGTGCTGGCCGATGTAGACGATGCACGCGGCATGGCACTGGCCAAAGAGCTCAAAGCCCTGTACGTGCACTGCGATGTGGGCGACAAAGTAGATGTCGATGCCATGGTGCAGCGCGCAGTAGCCCAGCATGGCCGCATTGATGTGCTGGTTAACAATGCAGGCATTTTTAAAGCTGCTGAGTTTTTAGACGTGACCGAGGACGATTTTGACGAAGTGATTCGCGTTAACCTGAAAGGCGCGTTTTTAGTGGCGCAAGCTGTGGCGCGTGAGATGGTGAAAACCGGTGGCGGCAGCGTTATCAACATGAGCTCGGTCAACGCGGTGATGGCTATCCCCAGCATTGCCAGCTACAACATGAGCAAAGGCGCTATCAACCAGCTGACCCGTGCCATGGCACTGGCACTGGCCGACCACGGGGTGCGCGTAAACGCTGTAGCCCCAGGCACTATCGCCACCGACCTGGCCACTAAAGCGGTGCTGACCAGTGAAGAGGCTAAGGCCCGCATCATGAGCCGCACGCCCATGCGCCGCCTAGGCACACCTGATGAAATTGCTGATGTAGTGGCCTACTTGGCCAGTGATGCGTCCAGCTATCTCACGGGCGAGATTATTACGGCGGATGGTGGGCGCACTGCGCTTAACTACACGGTGTAGCGCAGCGCTGGCGGCGCGTTGCAGTAGTTAAAGATAGGTTTATTGTTATTGTGGGCTTAAGCTGCCGTAGTCAGTGAAGTCACTGTCACCACTGCGGCTGCTGTAGCCGCTATTGCCACTATTACCGCTGTTGCCACTGGCGCGGTCTTGCTCGCGCTCGCGGATCACCTGAACTTTGCGGTTGACCATGCCTGC
>JAYTPK010000333.1:0-7122 GCA_043747295.1 Polaromonas sp.
GGTGGTGACGGGTATGCCCAGCGCTTCGCGTACGGTGCGGGCCCAGCCTGTGGGTGGGCGTGCGGGCAGACGTGCACCGCGCCAAGTGCTTAGCGCGGTGTCTATCTGCTGAAACTGCAGTTGCTGAAGATGCTTATTTTGAGTAGCCATAGGTTGTTATTTTAATCGTAAATAGATAGCTATAGGTGATTATATTACTTATGATTAAGTAGCTATAGGTATCTATTTATAAGGCTGGCTTGTCTTGGTGTTAAATTTATTCGACATAAACACTTTGCGGATTGCAAAGAAGCTTAACAGGCTGTTGGTGGCCTTTTGGTGACGAAATACTGCTGTAGTCCAAGTATTTAATGCTTAATCAGCTATTGTTTTTATAGTAATCGCTCTTTAACCTAAAGCCAAATAAACGCCCAGCCTCTCTAGGCCATGGGCTTGCTTACCGGCTGCATTGACCAATGCTAGTCCGTGCCTAGCATGTTGCATTTAATCTCGCAAAAATCCAGATTAATTTGTAGAGCTTAATTTAGCTGCCAACTCTTTGAGCCCAATAGCCTGCACACCCGCCCGCATTGCAAACGCCTCATTGCCGGGGTACACCACATAGCGCTCTTTGATACCTAGGTCTTCACACGCTACGTGGAAGCCGCGTTCTACGCTGGGGGCGGATGCGCGTTTGATTTTTATGGCTATTTCGGGTTGGCCGGCGCGTTCAAACACCAGGTCAACCTCGGCGCCGTCTTGGGTGCGGTAATAGTAGGGGCGGCGGGGTGTTTGGGTGTTTTGCGCGGCGGCGGTGATGAGGTTTTCTAGGCAAAAGCCCTCAAAGCTTTGGCCTGCGACGGGGTGGCCCAAGATGTCGTCCCAGGTGCGCAGGCCTAGCAGGGCGTGCACCAGGCCGCTGTCGCGCACATAGACTTTGGGTGCTTTGACTAGGCGCTTGCCCACGTTACCGCTATAAGGTTGCAGGCGGCGCACCAGTTGCAGGTCTGCCAGCAGGTCGATGTAGCGGGTGACGGTGGGCGCGGTGATGCCTAGGCTGCTGGCTAGCTTGGCTTGGTTGAGCATGCTGCCCTGCTGGTGGGCCAGCATGGTCCACAGGCGCGCTATGGTCTCGGCGGGCATGCGCGGGGCAAACATGGGCACATCGCGCTCTAGGTACGAGCGGATGAAGTCGCTGCGCCAGTCCAAGCTGTTGGCATCGCTTGTGGCCAGCAGGCTGTCTGGAAAACCGCCGCGTGTCCACAATGTGTTGTCGTCTAATGTGGGCGCTGTTTGTGTTGCTGTTGCCTCCAGCAGGGTGATGGGGCTCATCTCAATGTAGGCGACGCGGCCTGCCAGTGTCTCAGCGGACTGCTGCATGAGGTCTAGTGCAGCAGAGCCTAGCAGCAAAAAGTGGCCATAGCGCTGGCCTGCGGCGCGGCGGTCGTCGATGATGCCGCGCAGCACTTCAAACAGGCCGGGGGCGCGGTGGATCTCGTCGATGACGACAAGTTTGCCACTCTGGGCGCGCAAATAAGCGTCTGCATCGTCCAGGCGCAAGCGGTCTGCGGGGCGCTCCATGTCCAGGTAAATGCTGCCGCTGGGCCAATGGGCGGCCATTTGTCGTGCTAGCGTGGTTTTGCCGACTTGGCGCGGACCCAACAACACAACGGCTGGGGCGCTTTGGGTGAGGCGCTGGAGGACTACGGATTCGGTTTGGCGGATAATCATTACCGTTAATCATAAATCATTTATTGATTTTGCGGGAATGATTTTGTATTCTGTATTGATTGCAGTGCGTTGAAAATGGGTTTTTTAGCATCAGTTTGAGTGTCGAATATGCCGATAGTCCAAGCGTTTACTGCTCAACCAGCTATTAAATTTGTAGCGTTAGCAAAGATCAATCCAGCGTACTGTTACCGACTTTCATTGTTACGACTGTCCAAGTAATTTTGGCTTCAGCCCAATATGTCGAATATATTTGACATATTGGTGTAACTTGCCTAAGCTACACCCTATGAACGATTTACTTTGGATAGGCCCGGCGGTGCATCAGCGTAGGCAAGCGCTGGGGCTAACGCAGGCTGCGCTGGCGCGGCTGGCGGGGGTGTCGCGGGCTACGGTGAATGGGCTGGAGCGGGGCAGCTTGGCTAACCTGAGCTTGGGGCGACTGGGGCAGCTGCTGCAGGTGGTGGGGCTGCGGCTGCAGTGGGAGCCTGCAGCCGCACCTAGCGACCGGGCGTTGACGGTGGCTGCGCAAACCTGCAGCGTTAGCTACGCGCAGGTGTTGCCGCCTGCGGTGTTGGCGGCAGCGCTGGTCAGTGGTGATTTACCGCAGGCATATATGGCCCACATGGTGAGCTTTGTGGATGAGGCACCGCTGCCGCTGGTGGTGGGCGCGGTAGAGGCTGCAGCGCGGGGCGCTGACGTGCCCGCCGCGCTGGTGTGGAGGCATGTGGCACAGTGGGCGCGTGCGCTGCAGTCGCCGCGCAAGGAGTGGCATGGGCTCTAAGCTAAACACAGACTTTGCTGGCGATTGGAGTAGTCTGTTTGTGCACGGGCTGGCGCTGATGCGTGAGATGCGCCTGCGCACGCGGCCTGATGCGCTGTGGACTTTTGGCGGTGGCACCGTGCTAATGCTGCGGCACGCGCACCGGCTGAGTAAAGATATTGATTTGTTTGTACCCGACCCGCAGTACCTGGGCTTTGTAAATCCACGGCTGTCGGATGTTGCGGCAGACCTGTGCACAGATTATGTGGAGGCGATGGAGTACATCAAGCTGCTGCGTCCTGAAGGCGAGATTGATATTGTGGCGTCACACAACCTCACAGCGCAGCCGTGGACGCGCGAGACCATCATGGGGGAGCAGGTGTGTGTTGAGACAGACGTAGAAATTGTGGCTAAAAAGATGTGGCACCGTGGTGACCGCGCCACCGGGCGCGATTTGTTTGATCTGGCGCTGGTGTTGCAAACCGACCGTGCGGGTCTTGAGCGCGAGGCGCAGTGGATGGTGCGCCACAGAGAGGCTTTTTTGCAGCAGCTTGATAAACGACGTGTGGCAGTCAAAGCTACCTTTGATGCAATTGAGCGATTACCTAACGCGAAGGTGCTGGTGCCCGGCTACGACGACTGCGCTGCTGCGGATAAAGAGTTTTTGCAGTCGATTTAAGGCAAATGGCTGATATTGATTGCGAAAGTCTAGTTTTAGAAAACAAATACCACTGTAGTCCAAGCATTTACTGCTCAAGCAGCTATTGTTTTTATAGTAATTAGCCTTTAAACCTAGGCTAGAGACACAGGCCCATGCGGTTGCCAGCTTGCACGGTGGCGGTAACAATGGGGTTTGTTTTAACTTCAAGCTTTAAATTGAAGCCTTGACCCCGGCATGAACCCACTCAACCCGATGCAGCACTTTGATGTGAACACTTTGCCTGCGGCGCTGCAGCGTGGGCTGGCAATGTTGCGCGACCCTAAGCAAACATGGCCGCTGGTGCGCGCAGACAACGCGGCTTGGCCTGCGCTGGTGATGGGCTATGCGCTGTGGTGGGTGCTGTGGGCGGTGCTGGGCGCGATGGTGGTGGCCTTGGTGACGCTGGGGCTGATGGGCATGGGGTTTGGCCTGAAGATGCAGGTGGGCGATGGGTTTGGCACAGCGGGCTGGCTGTTTGCCATTGGCGCTGCGGTGTGGGCTGTGGTGCCGCAGTTTTTTAGCTGGTTTGCGGTGGTGGGCCTGCTGGTTTTTGGGGTGATGGTGTCTGCCAATTCGCAGATGGGTGATGGGGCTGGCAAGTCGCAGTCGCGCCAGCGGGTGCTGCTGATGTTGCACAGGGCATTGCAGCTGGTGGTGCACGCTATGACCCCGGTGTGGCTGCTGGCACCGCTGATGGTGGTGCCCGTGCTGGGCGGCTGGGTACTGTGGGCGGCTGCTGGCTGGGGCTTGTACTGCGCCTGGCTGGGCTTGGGTGAGGTAAGCGACCTGCCGCCCCAAGAGCACGCTAGCGCGATGGTGGCGCTAGCCATTAGTGCGCTGCTGGCTGCGACGCTGTTTTCTGCATTGGGGTGGCTTGCGCTGGTGGGCGGGGTGATTACGCTGTTTGTGATGGGGCAAACCAAGTGGGGCGTGGAAGGTGATAGCTCAGAAGCTGATGCGGCACGGGCCACGACACCCGGGGCCGCTACTGACGCCAACGCGTCAGCTAGCCCGGACTATGAATTCAACCTGGCCCCCGCTACTACGACCACCACCACAACTGCCGCTAACGCCAAGAAAATAGCGGACTTAGACAAAAAAATAGCCAAGGCCATCGACCAAGGTGATATGGCTTTGGTGTCGCGCTTGATGAGCGAGCGCGGTGTGCTGCAGCAGGGCCATAACCCCGATTTTTAGCCACGTAAGCTGCCTTTTACCAATCAAATAGGCCGGTAGTCCATGTATTTACTGCTTAACTAGCTACGAAATTCATAGTACTTGGTGCAGAGACTAGAGTTTATTTTTAGCCAACCACGCGTTCAAAGGCGGGCTCCAGTGCTGGCTGCCTACGCGTTGCAGGCTGTGGCCGTCGCTGCCAATGGGTGGGGTTTGGATGAAGGTGGCGGGCTGTGATGCTGTTGACGCTGCAACCGCTGCGGCGTTAAACGCGCTGTGCCACTGCTGCGGTGCTGTTGCGCCCCAATACAAATCATTCGGCGCGTACAGCCACACGCTGGGTGCGCGGGTGCTAGCGCCGTACTGCTGCATGAGGGCGGTGATTTTTTCAGGTGCACACACATTGCCAGGTGCGTTGGCGGGGTCACCGCCTGCGCCGCCTGAGAAGTTGATGCAACCCCTCACGCCCGGAGGGTTAGCGGCGCACAGGGCTACGGTGGCCAGGCCGCCGCCTGATTGGCCTTCTAAAACAATATGGTCTGCCTTGGCCCACGGTTGCAGGCGCACCCAGTCTAGCGCTGCGCGCTGTGCATGGGCTGCGTGGGTAGCTAGCTTGTCGGGGTTGGGCGGCTTGATGCATTGGCCTGTGGCGCTGTAGCCTACGCCGCTGCTTTCTTGATCAGCACCGCCCGTGCCGCGGGGCGGCGTGCCGTAGCCGGGGCGTATGGGCGCGACCACGGCGTAGCCTTTGTCCAGCCAGTACTGCACATGCCGCGCGTGGATGGGGCGCAAAAGCCGGGCGCGCGCACTGGCATAGGCCGGGCGGCCGTGGGCGTAGAGCAAAACGGGTAGCGGGCTAGGCTGTGCACCTGCGCTGGTACGTGTAGATTTGCCAGTGCTAGTCTTGCCATGGTTAGGTAAGTAGACCTGCACCTGCATGCTGACCTTGGCAGCGTTGGGGCCGATGCCGTCCACAGTAACCAACTCAATCTGCGGCACCGGGTCAGGCCGCGCATGGGCTAGTGTGGAGGCTGCAATGAGACAGCTGAGCACTATTAATTTCATAGCTGCTTGAGCAGTAAATACTTGGACTACAAGGCTATTTGGCACTAAAAACAGCTTGGTGATGCTATAGCCGCTTGCCCAGCGCGTGGTAGCCACCGCCGTGGTACAGCAGCGGCGCGGTGGGCGCGGCGGCTTGGCTAAAGCGTTCTACTTGGGCGATGAACAGACAGTGGTCGCCTTCGGTGTATTGCTGCACGGTGCGGCATTCAAACCATGCACACGCGCCGTGCAAAAGTGGCAGCTGGTGGTCGTTTAAGGTATGGGCGTTCAGTGCGCTATGAGCGGCGTCGAATTTATCCGCAGTACCAGAGGCAAAGTGGCTAGACACGGTACCCTGCGTTTGGGACAGCACGTTCACCACAAAGCGGCCATGCTGCGCAAACGCGGCTAAGTTGGGCGAGGCCAGACGCAGCGACCACAGCACCAGTGCAGGCTCAAGCGACAGCGCGCTAAATGAATTGGCTGTTAGCCCTACCAGTGCGCCGCTGGCGCTGCGGGTGGCTATCACGGTAACGCCAGTGGCCATTTGGCCTAAGCAGTTGCGCAGAGCGCGGGTGTCATGGGGTGCGGCAGACAGTACAGACGACATACTTATTAATGCCCCGCTGCTTTGGCCATGCGCTCGCTCTTCCAGTACACATCGTCGCCCACGCTGCCGTCGGTGCGGTGGCGGTTTAAAACGCGGGCTAAAACAAATAGCAAATCAGACAAACGGTTTAAGTATTGGCGGGGGTTGTCTTTGACCGCCTCGGCATGGCCCAGCGCTACCACCGTACGCTCTGCCCGGCGGGCGACGGTGCGGCACACATGCGCCAAGCTAGCAGCGCGGCTACCTGCAGGCAAGATGAACTCTTGCAGTTTGGGCAGCTGTGCGTTGTAGGTTTCAAGTGCTTGGTCGATTTGCAATAGTGCCTCTGACTTGAGCAGCTCATAGCCAGGGATGCACAGCTCGCCGCCCAGGTTAAACAGCTGGTGTTGAATATCAATCAGCAGCTCGCGCACATCGGCGGGCATGTCCTCGCACAGCAGCACGCCCAGGTTGCTATTGAGCTCATCTACGTCACCCATAGCGTGCACGCGCAAGCTGTCTTTAGGCACGCGGGTGTTGTCACCCAGCCCGGTAGTGCCGTTGTCGCCAGTGCGGGTGGCTATTGCTGTGAGTCGATTGCCCATGGTGTGTTCCTTGTTCGGTCTATGGGCTTATTGTCGCAGTGTTGTGTTGACCTCTTTTGGTTTGTGTCTTGGCTAACTAACTGAGATGCGCAGAGAGTTAAGTTTGCACGCCCCGGCGCTGGGTGTGTACGGCTACGCGGCTGTCCCCCGTGCTGGCCTAGGGCCGGCGACTCCTCCTTGATGCCGCTACGCCGTACACACCCAGCGCCAGGGCAGTGACCATGGTTTGTTCGCGACGATTGATCGCTACAAAGTCCCCAAGAGCTGGTCGATGGTGCATTCAGCGAAGCGGCATCAAGGAGGAGTAGTTGGCCCTAGGCCAACACGGGGGACAGCCGCGTAGCTGAATGCACCGTCGGCCAGCTCAAGTACAAAAACAAGACACAAGACACAAGACAAAAAACTAGCTAGACCGAAAGCAAACAGCGGCGGCATAATGACAACCTTAAGCCGGAGACTACACCATGAACGCGCCCCTACCCGTCCACCTGTTACCCGCCATCGCCCAACGCGAGGTGCCGGATGCCTTGATCGATGC
>JAYTPK010000334.1:0-20180 GCA_043747295.1 Polaromonas sp.
GCAGAGGGCGCGAAGGTTTCGCAGAGAACGCAAAAGAAGACAAAGAAAAAAGCAGCCAAACTTTCATTTTTAATACAAATAATGAGAGTTCAAAATTAAATTTTGTATTTTTTTTGGTATTTCTTTTCTGCGTTCTCTGCGAATCCTTTGCGCCCTCTGCGTTCAAAAATCCCCGCATTCAAGATCTATAGCGCCGCAACCAACTCCGGCACAGCCGTAAACAAATCCGCTTCAAGTCCAAAATCAGCCACGCTGAAAATTGGGGCTTCTGCGTCTTTGTTGATCGCCACGATGACTTTGGAATCTTTCATGCCGGCCAAGTGCTGAATAGCACCGCTGATACCGCAGGCCACATACAACTGCGGGGCTACGATTTTGCCGGTTTGGCCTACCTGCCAGTCGTTGGGTGCGTAACCTGCGTCTACCGCAGCGCGTGATGCGCCCATGGCAGCACCTAGTTTGTCGGCCAGTGGTGTCATGACTTCGTTGAACTTTTCGGCGCTGCCTAAGGCTCGGCCACCAGAGACGATGATCTTGGCGGCTGTGAGCTCTGGACGATCAAGCTTGGCGATCTCAGAGCCTACAAAGTTGCTTTTACCGCTGTCTGCGGCCACAGCAATTACTTCAATAGCGGCTGACCCACCCGTGGCAGCCGCAGGGTCAAAACCTGTTGTGCGCACGGTAATTACTTTGGTGGCATCGGTGCTTTGCACGGTGGCAATCGCGTTTCCTGCGTAGATAGGGCGCTCAAAGGTGTCGGGCGCGTCGACCTTGGTGATGTCGCTGATCTGGCCCACGTCCAGCTTAGCGGCTACGCGCGGGGCAATGTTTTTGCCCGATGCGGTCGCTGGGAAGATGATGTGGCTGTAGTTAGCCGCAATCGCCAGCACTTGCGCGGCCATGTTCTCAGCCAAGCCGTTGGCAAATTGCGCGCCGTCAGCGTGGATCACTTTGGCTACGCCTGCAATCTGCGCGGCGGCTGCTGCTGCTGCACCAGCGTTGCTGCCAGCGATCAATATATGCACATCACCACCGCAGGCAATGGCTGCGGTGACGGTGTTGAGCGTTGCGCCTTTGATGGTGGAGTTGTTGTGTTCTGCAATTACTAGAGATGTCATTTTCTATCCTTTGTGATCGGTTTTCAAATTACTTTAGCGGTGTTCTTAAGCTTGTCTACCAGGGTCGCAACGTCAGGCACTTTGATGCCTGCACTACGCTTAGCAGGCTCAACAACTTTGAGGGTTTTGATGCGCGGTGCAACGTTGACACCCAAGTCTTCAGGCTTAAACACATCGAGCTGCTTTTTCTTGGCCTTCATGATGTTAGGCAGCGTCACGTAGCGCGGTTCGTTTAAGCGCAAGTCGGTGGTGATGACGGCGGGTAGGCTAATCGACAGGGTTTCCAGGCCGCCGTCTACTTCGCGCGTGACATGTGCTTTACCGTCGATGATTTCGACTTTAGAGGCAAAGGTAGCTTGTGGCATGTCGCCCAAGGCGGCCAACATTTGGCCGGTTTGGTTGCAGTCGTCGTCAATAGCTTGTTTGCCTAAAATCACCAAGCCAGGTTGCTCTTTGTCCACCAAGGCTTTCAGCAGCTTGGCCACGGCTAAAGGCTGCAGCTCTTCAGAGGTTTCCACCAATATCGCGCGGTCAGCGCCAATGGCCATGGCGGTGCGCAAGGTTTCTTGGCATTGGGCGGGGCCGCAGGACACAGCGATAATTTCGGTAACTGCGCCCTTTTCTTTCAGGCGTGTAGCCTCTTCTACAGCGATCTCGTCAAACGGGTTCATACTCATTTTGACGTTTGCAATGTCCACACCTGTGTTGTCCGATTTAACGCGAACCTTCACGTTGTAATCGACCACACGTTTCACAGCAACTAATACCTTCATACCGCTAGCTCCAACAAGTTAAATGCATTGACGTTTACGTAAACTGCAGCCATTGTATGCGGGGGCTTTGGTGCCTTGACGCGCTGCAACAAATTCAACCTTAACAACTACCGCACCATCCGAGATTTTGATTTTCAATTTCAAAAAAGCACGATCGTTCTTTTTCGTGATTATAGTGCTTTAGCGTTGCTAAATTAGGCGTTCGAGTTTAGATAAAGATGACAAGCGTCAACGTGGCGACAATTAACCAACCGATGGGTCGGTTAATTCGGGTAAACCTGTAGTTGTCACTTAAGTTGCAACCGTTAAAGTCGTGTGAATACTGCATTTTGCAGTGCACCATTTTGCAAGGAACTCAGTATGAAAGCCTCCCGTGTTGCGTTATCAATTTTAGCCCTCGTTAGCGCACATGCTGCGAGCGCACAAACTGTCTTGACAGCGTCCAGCTGGTTGCCACCTACCCACACCCTGAGCATGGCGCAAAAAGAATGGTGTGACTTGGTAGAGCAAAACTCAGCAGGCAAGGTGAAATGCAACATTTTGCCGCGCGCAGTGTCGGCCCCGCCGGGCACATTTGACGCTGTTAAAAACGGCCTGGCAGACATTTCGTTTTCGGTACAAGGCTACACGCCAGGTCGGTTTATCCACACTCAGATGGCTGAACTACCGTTTTTAGGCAATTACTCTGAGCCTATCTCAGTGGCGTATAACAAAGTCGCCATGAAGTACCCACAGTTTGCGGCTGAACACAGCGGCATGAAGGTGCTGGCTTTCTTCACGCACGGCCCAGGCATTGTGTTTAACACCAAGCGCCCTATCGCCAAAGTGGATGACCTTAGCGGCCTGAAATTTCGCGTGGGCGGCGGCATGGTTAACGAGATTAGCAAATCTCTTGCTATGAATGTTACTTTAAAGCCTGCGCCCGACTCTTACGAGCTGCTGTCTGGCGGCGTAATGGACGGCACGCTGTTTCCAGCGGAGTCGAC
The DNA here is from genome assembly GCA_043747295.1 of Polaromonas sp. Classification (GTDB taxonomy): domain Bacteria; phylum Pseudomonadota; class Gammaproteobacteria; order Burkholderiales; family Burkholderiaceae_C; genus JAAFIP01. The sequence continues at coordinate 2,878 of JAYTPK010000334.1, forward strand.
CGAGTCATTTCGTATCGACAAAATCATCAAGCATGCCACTACTTTTCCTGGTGGTTTGTACAACACCAGTTTTGCATTTGTCATGAACCAAGGCAAATATGAAAAATTATCTGCCGATGAGAAAAAAGCTGTTGACGCGGCCAGTGGCGAGGTAGCTGCACGCATTTTTGGTCGCGGCTGGGACAAAGTAGACCGCCGCGCTACTGGGCTGATGCAAGCCAACGGCGTGCTGATCACCAAAGCAGACGCTAAGTTTGTGGCCGATGTAAAAGCCAAAACCTCCAGCCTAGAAACCAAATGGGTGGCAGACGCAGAGGCTAAAGGCCTTAAGGGAGCGGCCTTGGTGTTGACTGAATTCCGCGCAGAGATTGCCAAAGCAGAAAAGTAAGATTTCTGCATAGCCACAGCACGCGGCCTCATGCCCCATGAGCGCCGCGTTTTTTATGCCCACATGCCGCACCAAGCACAATTTTTTAAGGTGGCGGCGATAAATCCGGTAAGCTAATTTCATGCGTAAACTACTTGAAAATATTTGTGGCCTGCTGTGCGCGATTGCACTATTTGCCATCATGGTGCTGACGTTTTTTGATGTGGGCGGGCGCAAGCTTTTGTCGCAGTCCATCCCCGGCTCGCTTGAGCTGACCGAGCTGCTGATGGTGGTGGTGATTTTTGCGGGCTTGCCGTTGGTGTCTAGTCGCGGCGAGCATGTGGTGTTTGACTCGCTCGACAACGTGTGGCCTACAGGTTTTGGTAAAGTGTTGCGCGCCAGTGTACATATTTTGTGCGCGGCATTAATGCTGGGCTTGGCTTATTTAATGTGGCAACAGGCAAGCCAGTTTGCACAAAATGGCGATATCACAGCCCAGCTAAAAATACCCAAAGCGCCTTTCATTTACGGCATGGCGTTGATGTGTGTCATCACGGGTGGGTTGCATGCAACACTCGCCTTTAAACCCCAAGCCGATTTGGCCGAAGGTGAAGGGGCGGCATTGTGATTGAATCTTTGATTGGCTTTGCAGCTATTTTTATATTAGCCTTGCTGCGCGTGCCATTGGCTTTTGCCATGGGCATAGTTGGCATTGCAGGCATGGGCCTGACACGCGGCTGGATGCCCGCGCTAGCCAGCACGGCACAGGTGGTGCAAGAGACAGGTTTTGCCTACACGCTGTCGGTCATACCATTGTTTATTTTGATGGGTAACTTTGTCGCGCGTGCGGGCTTGGCGCACGAGTTGTTTGCTGCAGCCTATGCGTTTATTGGGCATTTTCGCGGTGGTTTAGCCCACGCTACTGTGGCGGCCTGCGCAGGCTTTGGCGCGATTTGCGGCTCGTCCATTGCTACAGCCGCCACCATGAGCAAGGTAGCCTACCCCAGCATGAAAAAGCTGGGCTACAGCGACAGCTTGGCCACGGGCGTGATGGCCGCTGGGGGCACATTGGGCATCATGATTCCGCCGTCCACCATCATGGTGATCTACGGCATCATCACCGAGACCAATATCGGCAAGCTGTTTGCAGCCGGCGTGATCCCCGGCATTTTGACAGCGCTGCTGATGATGGCAGGCATCGCCGTGATGACGGCGCGCGACCCATCACACGCACCTGCAGGCGAGCGCAGCACTTGGCCCCAGCGCTGGAAGGCGCTACGCGGTATTTGGGGTGTGGTGGTGTTAGTTTTTATTGTTTTGGGCGGTATTTACGGCGGCGTGTTCACAGCCACCGAGGGTGCTGGCATTGGCGCCAGTGGCGCATTTTTGTTTGCACTGGCACGCGGGCGGCTAACTTGGGCAGTGCTGTACCAGGTGCTGGTCGAATCAGCGCGCACCACGGCGATGCTGTTTACCCTGCTGATAGCGGCCACCATTTTTGCCAACTTTGTCAACTTCACCACCATGCCGGGTGACCTGAAAACTTGGATCACCGGCCAAGGCCTGTCTCCCACCATGATCATTGCGGCCATGATGCTGATTTATGTTGTGCTGGGCACCGTGATGGAAGAGCTGACCATGGTGCTGCTGACTATTCCACTTTTCTTCCCCATCGTCACGGCACTGGGTTTTGACCCGGTGTGGTTTGGTGTGTTGATTGTGATGATTGTGCAAATCGGTTTGATCTCACCCCCCGTGGGCATGAATTTATTTGTGCTGAATTCTTTGTTGCCCGGCGTGGGTTTGGGTGCAATTTTCAGGGGTTGCTGGCCGTTTGTTGCGGTGATGATCTTTGTTTTGGTGCTGCTGGTAGCGTTTCCACAGATCAGTCTGTGGTTGCCTAGTTTGATGGCATAAATGGGCTGTAGTCCAAGTATTCATTAGATATACAGCTATCATATTAGTAGTAATCTGATAGCTGCAGAGACTCTCGAATTACTTCACCAATACCTCAGCATGCGCTGGCAGTACAGCATTTGCGTAGACCGGGCTTGCGTCTGGCGCAGCGTGACTGGTGTCAGGTGTGATTACTTCTTTGTTAGCACCCGGTGCTTTTTTGCGGGCTAGCAAGGTGTACATCGTTGGCACCACAAAGATGGTTAGCAAAGTACCCAGCGACATGCCGCCCACAATCACCCAGCCGATTTGCTGGCGGCTTTCAGCGCCTGCACCCGTAGCCAAAGCCAACGGCAAAGCACCTAACACCATCGCACCCGTGGTCATCAAAATCGGGCGCAAACGCTGCGAAGCTGACCGCTGTACAGCTTCTAGCGTGGCTACGCCCTGTTCACGCAGTTGGTTGGCAAACTCCACGATCAAAATACCATGCTTAGTGATCAAGCCCACTAAAGTTATCAAACCAATTTGACTGAATACATTAAGCGTGCCACCGCTCCATTGCAACGCAGCCAGTGCACCCACCATCGACAGTGGCACGCTCAGCATGATGATGAACGGGTCAACAAAGCTTTCAAACTGGGCCGCAAGGACCAAGTAAATAAACAGCAGGGCCATAGCAAACACAATCGCCAGCGAACCTGATGCATTGCGAAACTCGCGGCTTTGGCCTGCTAGGTCGGTAGCGTAGCCGGGCTTGAGCACTTTTTTGGCTGTAGCGTCCATAAAGTCCAAGGCTTGGCCTAGTGAATATTCGGGCGACAAGTTAGCAGTAATTGACGCAGAACGGCGTTGGCCAAAGTGGTTCAGGTCGCGCGGTACCACTACCTCGCGCAGTTTGATCAGCGCTGATAGTGGAATCATTTGGTCGTTTTTACCGCGTACAAACATGCGCTCAATATCATCGGGCGTATCGCGCTCGCTAGAATTGGTTTGCACAATCACGTCGTATTGCTCGCCTTCGCGTTTGTAGCGCGTCACGTTGCGGCCGCCCAGCATGGTTTCTACTGCACGGGCTACTACGTCAACGCTTACACCTAGGTCAGCAGCTTTCTCGCGGTCCACTTCCATTTTGATTTCAGGTTTATTCAGGCGCAGGTCGGTGTCTACTTGAACAAAACCGGGGTTCTTGGCCAACTCGTCTTGAAAAGCGCGTACCGTTTGGCTTAGGTTTTGGTAGCTGTCTGAGGTGACGATCACGTAGTTGATGGGCCGCTCTCTGAAGCCTTGACCGAGCGATGGCGGCGTGATGGGAAACGCGGTAACACCGGGCAAGCTGCCAATGCGCCCGGCTACTTCACGGGCGATGTCGGTGGTTTTTTTGGTACGCTCTTCCCACGGTACCGCGCGGTAAAACACAATTGCCTGCGCCACAGTGGGGTTGCCCGTGACGGTAAAGATGCGGTCAAATTCTTTGTACTGCATGCCTATGCGCTCAATGGCTTGGGCGTATTTACCGGTGTAGTCTAGCGTGGCACCGTCGGGGGCGTTGACGTTGGTCAAAATCACGCCACGGTCTTCCATCGGGGCTAACTCGCGCTTCATGTCAGCCAGCAGCGCCCAGGTGCCCACTGCCGAGCCCAGCATGATCAGCACCACCAGCCAACGCACTTTTAAGCTCCAGCCCAGCAGCTTGGCGTAGCCACGGGTTACCGCTTGCAAGCCGCGCTCAATCCAGCGATCAAAAAACCATGGGTTGGGGTTATGTTTTAGCAGCTTAGAGCACATCATGGGTGACAAGGTGAGCGCCACAAAACCTGACACCACCACCGAGCCAGCCAATGCCAAAGCAAACTCAGCAAACAACCGCCCCGTGCGCCCCGGTGCAAACGCCAGCGGCGCATAAACGGCAGCCAAAGTCAGCGTCATGGCTACTACGGCAAAGCCGATTTCTTTAGCGCCAATAATGGCCGCTTCTAGCGGTGCTTTACCTTCTTCAATGTGGCGATAAATATTCTCTAGCACCACAATAGCGTCGTCCACCACCAGCCCAATGGCTAGCACCAAGGCCAGCAGTGTGAGTGTGTTGATCGAAAAGCCAAACAGCGCCATCAGCGCAAAGCTGCCAATCAACGACACAGGAATGGTGACCAGCGGAATGATAGACGCACGAATGGTGCGCAAAAACACAAAAATCACCAGCGCTACGAGCACCACGGCCTCTAAGATAGTGGTGAACACGGCTTTGATTGAGCGGTCAATGAATACCGAGTTGTCGTTGGCAACTTCAATCTCTACACCGGCTGGTAAATTGGCCTTGATCTTGGGGATCATCTCGCGCACGCCAGCAGACAAATCTAGCGGGTTCGCAGTGGCGTTGCGGATCACGCCCAGCGTAATGGCATCTCTGCCGTTTAAACGTGTAGCAGTGCGCTCAGACGCGGGGCCTTGGCGCACTTGGGCCACATCGCCAATGCGCACAGGCTGGCCATTGACAGTGCGAATCACGACTTGGGCAAACTCGGAGGGGCGCTGCAAATCGGTAGCGGTAGTAACGTTAAATTCGCGTTGGCGGCTTTCAATGCGGCCTGCGGGTACCTCCACGTTCGAGCGGCGCAGGGCATCTTCCACGTCTTGAACAGTCAGGCGGTACGCGGCCAGTTTGTCAGGATCAATCCACACACGCATGGAGTATTTACGTTCACCAAACACGCGCACATCTGCCGCGCCGGGCGCAGTTTGTAGCATGGGCTTGGCCAAGCGGTTGGCCATATCAGACAGTTGCAATACGTTGTGGGTGTCAGAGCTAAAGGCCAACCAAATCACGGGCTGTGCATCGGCTTCAATTTTGGCCACCACGGGTTCATCAATGTCACTGGGCAAGCGCTGGCGCACACGGCTAACTTTATCGCGCACGTCTGCAGCGGCGCTGTCGGCATCACGGCTGAGCACAAAGCGCACCGTAATTTGGCTTTGCTCTTGGCGACTGACTGAGGTGATGACGTCTACGCCTTCAATGCCTGCCAGAGAGTCTTCTAGCACTTTGGTCACTTGCGCTTCCACCACCTCGCTAGAGGCGCCTCGGTAGCGCGTCTCCACCGTAACGTTAGGCTCGTCGATTTTGGGATATTCGCGCACCGACAGCTTGGTGAACGACACATAGCCGATTAGCAAAATCAATAGTGAAAGCACAGTGGCGAACACTGGGCGACGGATGGATATCTCTGGCAGTTGCATAGTGAGCTCCTACTGAGTGAATGAAAATAACATAGACTGATTAGCGGCTAGCAGGCGCAGCGGGGGCGCTGGGCGCGGACATGACAGCACCTGCAGCAGCGTTAGGCGCGCCAGTTGCAGGCGCACCCGACGGTGCACCGCCACCACCCGGTCCACCCGGTCCACCCGATCCACCCGGACGGCCCAACTCAATGATGCGCACAGGGCTGTTATCGCGCTGCAGCCGCTGCTGGCCTGCCACCACCACGGTATCGCCCTCTTCCACCCCTTCAGTCAGCTCTACGCGACCGGGGCGGCGAATACCAATTTTGACCTCTACGCGCTGTGATACCAAGCGTTTGCCGTCTACAAACACGGGCGGCTGTGGTGCAGGCGCAGCGCCCGCGCCAGCAGGTGCACCTGCAGGTGCACCACTGGGTGTGGCACCGGGTGCGCTTACACCCGCTGCGGCGGCTGACGCTGCGGCTGCTGTAGCAGCTACCTTAGCGGCCTCGTTCAGCACTTTATATTGATCTTCAGTTTGCGACACTACTTTGATGACGAACTGCCTGCCGCCTTGCGGCACGATAGCTTCCTCGGGGACGGTGAGTGATTTGTCTTTGATATTGAATACGGTAGTCACTCGCGCAAACATGCCAGGGCGCAACGGGCCGCCACCACCACCTGCGCCCGGACCACCTGCACCACTTGCAGCCGCTGGACGACCTGTTGCGCCACTACGCTGGCCTGCAGCTAAGTTGCCCGCACCACCGGCAGCGCTAGCATTGCGCTCGCCTGTGCCTTCAGCACCGCCAGATCCACCACGCTGACCGGCACCTGCCGCCACCGCGCCACCACCACTGACACCACCCGCAGGTCCGCGCGCGCCCGAGCTTGACCCACCTGCACCAGCCACTGCGGCACCTGCACGCATGGAGGCTGTATTGGCAGCGCACGATGCAGCGATTGGGTCCGCTGGCCTAGGCGCTGCGACCGCGCCAGAGGCTGCTCGTGCGGGGGCCTTGGCCACCGATTTTGCTGCTGGTTTGGCCATGCCTGTACCCGCTCCACCCGCAGGTGCCGAAGCGCCTGCACCAGGGGCACCCGGCACACCTGCAGGGCGCTGTGCCAAAGGTTCGCCGCCCGTGTTAGGCAGCACCGCACGAATACCGATCGAGCGGCCGTTGGCATCAATCTGCGGGTCAATGGCCTCGATCTTGGCTTTGAATAAGCGACCCGGCATCGCGTCCAGCTGCAGCTCTACCTGCTGGTCGCGGCGCACCTTGCCTTGAAAACGCTCAGGCAGTCTGAAGTCCACATACATCGACGACAGGTCTTCAATGTTGACCAAATCCGCGCCGTCTTTCACGTAGTCGCCAATGTTGATATTGCGAATACCCGCTGTGCCATCAAAGGGCGACAAAATGCGCATGCGCTCCCAGCGCGCGCAGGCCAGCGCCATTTGCGCCTCTACCACTTGCACGTTGGCCGCAGCTTCGTCTACCACGCGCTGGGCAATAAAGCTTTGCGCCACTAGCTCTTGATTGCGTTTAAGGTTAGCGCGTGCAATCGACACCTGAGCTAAGCCTTGGCTCACCTCAGCACGCTGCAGCACGTCATCCATTTGCACCAGCACCTCACCCTTGCGCACGCGCCCGCCGTCGCTAAAGCCCATGGTTTGCACACGGCCCGCAACCTCGGGGCGCAGCATCACGTTTTGGCGTGAGCGCAACGAGCCAACCGACTGCGCGTCGTCTTGCAGCTTGGTAATTTCAACTTTGGCCACTTCTACGCCCGCTGGCCCGCCAGGGCCGCGGCCACCGCCAGCGGCAGATGCGCCACCCGCTGGGGCCAAAGCACCAGAAGAGCCCGTAGCTGTCATCTCTTGCGGCGCTTGGGGTTTGTTTTGAAACCAATATGCAGCGCCTGAGGCCGCCGCTATGCCCACCACCGCGACCACCGAATAAATTGCCTTAGAAGCCATGCCTGTCGTCTCTGCTTACTTGTAAAAATGTACAACCCACTAAATGTAGCAGGCCTAGACGACAGCGTACCTCGCTGCTAGGTGAAACCCTAGTCTTCGTTGCCCCCTAAAACGATATCTTTACGAGGCGTTTACACGGTTGTAGAAGCTAGGTTGAACGCATACTCAAATCGATTGAGTTTTGATGTGTCAAGGGTGCTTTTAACAATAAAAAGTGCTTGCAGTCCAAGTATCTATTAATTAGTTAGCTATGCTTTTAATAGCCAATATTTAAATGGCTATTTATCTCGACTACAAAATCGACTGCACGCCCCGGTTAGCCAACCCATCAGCACGTTCGTTGCCAGGGTCACCCGCATGGCCTTTGACCCAGCGCCAGTCTATTTGGTGGCCACCGTGGGTGACGATAGCGTCTAAGCGCTGCCACAGCTCAATGTTTTTTACGGGCTCTTTGCTAGCAGTGCGCCAGCCGCGTGCTTTCCAGCCAACAATCCATTCGGTGATGCCTTGCAGCACGTACTTGCTATCTAGGAACAAATTAACTTTGCAGGGCCTTTTTAATGCTTCCAAAGCTTGGATAACTGCCATCATTTCCATGCGGTTGTTAGTGGTGTTTAGCTCGCCACCAAATAGCTCTTTTTCGGTTCCGTCTGATTTGAGCAAAACGCCCCAGCCACCGGGGCCAGGGTTGCCTTTACAGGCGCCGTCGGTATAAATGTCAATGGTATTCATGTCGATTTTAAAAATTAGTATGCAATGTGGTTTGAAACAGCTTTTAAGAACGTTATAGGCCAATAGTCCAAGTATTTACTGCTTAAGTAGCTATTAAATTAATAGTACAAGGGTAGTCGGTTGCTCAGCCTGCTACACCCATCAGCAGCATAACGATAGAAAAATTCAAGTGCAGTGTTCACGACATCAATAAACACCTAAATATTAATATTTAAGACAATAGTTACACAATTAAACTACATTTTCTCTTCGCAGTGAAATAGTGCTGAAGGACCCAAGTGAGTTTTGACTTGTGGCTTTTGCACCTACTTTGAACATATAAAGTTCACATTTTGGTGAACCGCGAGGGTAAAAACTGCACAAATGTAGTAAATGTAATGCGGTATTGCAGGGCCTCCGCGTTAGCATGAGACTGCCTCCAAGTGGTGGAATTCCATGAGCGATGTGTAAACCATCAAATCGCTTTTGTTGAGCTTCTCCATGAACCAAAGGAGCAGCGTAATGTTAAAAATTCTCCAGACAAAGGCAGCAAAACTTAGCCGCAGACAGTCCATACAGGTGGGTGTGGCCACCTCAGCAGTGGGGCTTTTGACTAGCAAAGATTTTATGTCTTCTGCGCACGCCAAGGGGGGTGAGAGTGGCGGTCAAGCTACCGCTCCTTTCACCACGCCATTTGTAGTGGCTTTGCCGGTTTATCGGGCCAAGGTGCCTGTCAGTGCACTGTCACCACCCGCCACCAAAGATTTAGGGCTAGGCGAATGTGGCCGCAACCAGCACCAGCGCTGGGGCGACTGGAAACCACAAAAATTCTACACCCTCACGGTGCAACAAGCTTTGCATTCTTTTCATCCTGAGCTGGCGACCCAAACCATTTGGGGCTACGACGGCATGCTGCCAGGCCCTACCTTTGTAGAGCAATATGGCAAAGCTGTGATTGTGCGGGTGATTAACAATCTACCCGCTAACACCCTTGGATATGGATCACCTGAAATAAGCACGCACTTGCACAACTTGCATGCTGCATCTGAAAGCGATGGCTATGCTGGCGACTACTACAGTGCCACCAAATATGGCCCCACTATGACAAGCTATGGCGCTTACAAAGACCATCTATACCCCAACGCCTACGCGGGCTACGACGACCCGCTGTACGCTACCACCAAAGGCGACCCATGTGAGGCACTGGGCACACTTTGGTACCACGACCACCGTATCGACTTTACTGCGGCCAACGTATACCGCGGCCTAACAGGCTTTTACCTACTGTTTGATGAAATTGACTCAGGCAATGAGCAAGACATCAACCCCAAGGCGCTGCGCTTGCCAAGCGGCGTTGGCAAATACGACATCCCTTTGGTGTTTCATGACAAGCAGTTCGATTCTGGCGGTTACCTGGCGTTTGATCAGTTCGCTTCAAAGGGCATCTTGGGCAACAAGTTTTGTGTTAACGGCAAGGTGCAACCATTCTTTCAGGTGGAGCGGCGCAAGTATCGGTTTCGCTTGCTTGATGGCGGCCCGTCAAGGTTCTATGAGTTCTACTTAAGCACTGGTGCAGGTGTAAACCAGAGCTTTGCTTACATTGCAAACGATGGCAATTTGCTACCTGCGCCATTGACCATGAGCAAAGTGAACTTGAGCCCCGCTGAGCGTGCCGACATAGTGATCGATTTTTCAAAATACCCAGCCTATAGCAAACTGTATTTGGTAAATCGTTTGGTACAGACCGATGGCCGTGGACCAGAGGGCCCCCTAGTCAACGTACGCGGGCCAGATGGCTTGCTCACTGCTGCTGGCACCCAGCTGCTGCGGTTTGATATTGGCGGCGATCCATCAACACCCGATATGAGCCAAGTGCCTGCTGCATTGCGCGCGTTGCCGCCAATCAACATGGCCGAAGTAGCCGCTAACAGACGCTTTGAATTCGATAAGCAAAATGAAGTGTGGACTATCAATAACAAAATATTTGACGTAGACAACCCTGTAGCCAAACCCAAGCGCGGGACTGCTGAAATATGGACCCTTAAAGGTAAGGGCAGCTGGCACCATCCTGTGCATATTCACTTTGAAGAAGGCAGAATTTTGTCGCGTAACGGCGTGCCGCCACCGCTGCATGAGCGCGGTCGTAAAGATGTGTATGTACTGCAGCCTGATGAAGAGGTGCGTATTTTTATTCGTTTCAGAGATTTTCTAGGCAAGTACATGATGCACTGCCATAACACAGTGCACGAAGACCACGCCATGATGCTGCGTTACGACATTGTTGAATAAGCCAGGAGCCGATCATGAAAACAACCCAATTAATTTCGCACGCCAACCAAGACACCAGCAAGCGTGACTGGTTAAAGTGGATGGGCAGTGCAGCACTTGCGCCAGCGCTGGCAGCCAGCGCATCTGCACTGGCCAAAGATGGGCCGCGTGCAGCATATTTCCCCAACACTATGGTGCATACACACGATGGTAAAAAGCTGCGTTTTTATGACGATGTAGTACGCGGAAAAATTGTCATTTTCAACATGATGTATTCCGTGTGCACAGGCATATGCCCTGGTAACACGGCCAATCTGCGGCTGGTTCAGCAGGCACTAGGGAGCCGACTAGGTAAAGATATCTTCATGGTGTCAATGACCCTGCAACCTCAGTTTGATACACCTGCAGCGCTGCAAGACTACGTTAAGCGCTACGACATTCAGCCCGGCTGGATGTTTATTACCGGCCAGCCCAAAGAGATGGATGTCATCCGTCGCAAGCTAGGCTTTTACAACGACGACCCAAAAATCGACGGCGACCTTGCCAACCACACAGGCATGGTGCGCGTGGGCAATGAGCGGCTAGACCGCTGGTTCATGATGCCCGCTTTGAGTCGACCGCAGCAGATGGCCCGCGCAATTTTGCAACTGTAATTTCAATTCATCAAAAAATTTAAGGAGTAAATCATGTCAACCCCCCAATATAACTTTACTGTCACCCAATTAGACCTAGCTTTCATACTCAAGCAAATCAAAATTGCTGAGGCCAGCACGAATCCGATAACAGGCGCAGCTGAAAACCTGGCTGCACTAGTAGGTAGCACGCTGCTGCCCTTTGGTCTGCGCACGGTAGATGGCACTTGGAATAGCCTGCTGCCAGGCCAAGAGCGCACGGGCGCAGCCGATAACATCATGCCTAGGCTAGTCGCTGCTGACTTGCAGATAGCTCAGGCCCGACCAGCTGGTTTATTCGCACCTGCTGCCGGGACGGTAGTAACCACCTACAACCAAACCAGCGGCAACGTGTATGACAACCAACCGCGTGTTGCAAGTAACCTCATTTCAGACCAAACAGCCAACAACCCAGCTGCCGTTGCCGCTGCGTTGCAGCTAGCAGGCCACGCCAGTCCAATAGCGCAGGCTACAGCGATTGCACTTTTAAACACCGCGCTGCAGACGCAAAATCAATTGGTAAAAGATGCCGCTGCAGCCATCATTGCTGCAGGCGTGGACGTAGTGCTTTTGGCTGCTGCGCAGGCGCAGTACATCGCCCTGACTTCACCAACGGGTTCTCACACCCTAGCATTCAATGCACTGCAGGCTGAGATGACGTCTGCTGGGCTGACCGTCAGCGAGAACGGTACGATTGGCATTCTTAATTTATCGCCAGACATTGGTTTATCGCCATCGTTTAACGGCTGGATGACTATATTTGGCCAGTTTTTTGACCACGGCCTAGACTTGGTGACCAAAGGTGGCAATGGCACAGTGTATGTACCGCTGTTGCCGGATGACCCACTGTATGTGGTGGGTAGCCAAACCAACTTTATGGTGCTGACCCGTGCAACCCAAGTCAATGGGCCGGGTGCAGATGGAGTCTTGGGTACCGCCGACGACACGAAGCACGAAAGCATCAACACTACTACCCCGTTTATTGACCAAAACCAAACCTACACATCACACCCATCCCATCAAGTTTTTCTGCGTGAGTACCACACTGTGGATGGCAAACCTTTGGCTACTGGCCATCTGCTAAGTGGTGCGCACGGTGAAGGTAACTGGGGAGAGGTAAAAGCCCAAGCGCTCAGTATGCTGGGTATTCAATTGGTCGATATGGATGTGCACAATGTACCTCTATTGGCCACAGACAGGTATGGCGAATTTTTACGCGGCCCCAACGGGTTTGCGCAAATGGTAGTGCGCCACGCTGGGCTAGATGGTATTTTGGGCAACGCAGATGACGGACAGGCGTTAATTGAAGGCTCGCCTACAGCGCCCATTACCACTAACGGTACGATGCAAATCCCAGATGGCGCGGGGGGCTTTTTAACTGTGGCCTACGGCGCTGCTTTAACTGACCACGCATTTTTGAACGATATTGCGCACGGTGCAGCGCCGGGCTTTGCAGACCTTGACCACAACCCTGCGACACCGCCCACTCTTTTGGTGGCTGACTCTGACAATGTGGTGGGCTCGTTGCCCAACCCCAACTACAACCCAGCATTGCCCGTAGGGCCGAATAACTCCCCTGTGATGCCGCAACAAGTTGGTACATATGATGATGAGCTTTTAGATCGTCACTTCATTACAGGTGATGGTCGTGGCAATGAGAACATCGGTTTGACAACTGTTCACACCGTCTTTCATTCTGAGCACAACCGTTTGGTAGAGGACTACAAACTCACTGTGTTGGCTAGCAACGATCTAGCCACCATCAATGAATGGCTTGCCACTGATATTACAGTGATTCCTACCGACCCTGCAGCCATTGCAGCCCTGAACTGGGATGGCGAGCGATTATTCCAAGCGGCCCGTTTTGTTACCGAGATGCAATACCAGCACTTGGTGTTTGAGGAGTTCGCTCGCGCAGTGCAACCCAGCATTGACCCATTTATATTTTCTAACTCTCCCGATATTGACCCCTCCATCGTGGCCGAGTTTGCGCACGTCGTGTACCGCTTTGGTCACTCAATGCTGACCGAATCAATTGACCGCATTGGCTTTGATATGACCGAAGATCCACAAGGCCTGATCGCGGCTTTTTTAAACCCGCTTTCGTTTGACACCCTAAATGGGGCGCAAGTAGACGTTGCTGCCGCTACAGGTGCCGTCATCCGCGGACTAACGCGTCAAACCGGCAACGAGATTGATGAGTTCGTCACTGAAGCCCTGCGCAACAACCTGGTAGGTTTGCCACTGGATTTGCCCACACTTAACATGGCGCGTGCAAGAGACACCGGCATGCCGAGTTTCAACGAGGCGCGCGCTGCGTTTTTTGCGGCTACCGGTGACAGCCAGCTGAGACCTTTTACCAGTTGGTCCGACATGGCTCCCGAGCTGAAAAATCCTACCTCGATCATCAACTTTATTGCAGCCTACGGTACCCACAGCAGCATTACGTCAGAGGCTACGCTGGCAGGTAAGCGTGCGGCCGCCATGTCTTTGATTTTCGGTGGCCTCGGCCAGCCTGCTGATGCTACGGATTTCCTAAACGGTACGGGCGCATGGAACGCTGCTAATTCAGGTTTAAACAATGTAGATTTGTGGATTGGCGGCTTGGCTGAGCGTAAGAACGAGTTCGGCGGTATGTTAGGCGCCACATTCAATTACGTGTTTGAGAATCAGTTGGAAAAGCTACAAAACGGTGACCGCTTTTACTACCTTAGCCGCACGCAGGGCACCAACATGCTCAATGAGTTGGAGAACAACACCTTCTCCAAGTTGATCATGCGTAACACCGACCTAGGTACGCCAGGCTCGTCACACGTATCAAGTCTGATATTCCAAACAGCCAACCATATCCTTGAAGTAAACCAAAGCTTGCAGATCGGTTCAGACCCTACAACCGACGATCCACTGCTGCAAATTTTGCACCCCAAGGTGATACGCCGCGCTCCCGGTGCCGATGTGGACGGCGATGGTCACGCTGACGGTGGATTTTTGCAATTTACCGGCGGCGAACATGTGGTGTTGGGCGGCACAGCAGGAAACGACACCCTCAGAGGCGGTAACGGTATAGACACCTTATGGGGCGACGGTGGTAATGACCGACTGGACGGTGGCAATGAGGCCGACCAAGTGCATGGCGGTGATGGTGACGACATCATTACCGACGCAGGCACGCCCGCAGGTGGCGCTGACTTTTTGCACGGCGACGAAGGAAACGATGTCATCTCCTCTGGCATGGGTAACGACATCGTGTTTGGCGGTGGCGGCAGTGACTTCATCATCACGGGCAATGACTTTACAGAAGTGTTTGCAGGCCGGGGCGACGACTTTATCTTGGGTGGCAATGGTGCCGACGGCCTGATGGGTAACGAGGGCGACGACTGGATTGAAGGCGGCGAAGGTCTTGACGGCCTATCGGGCGAAAACTCTGAACTGTTTTTCAACAGCCCCATCATTGGTCACGACGTGCTTAACGGGCAAGGAAACGATACGGATTACGATGGCGAGTCAGGTGACGACATCATGTTTCAGACCGTCGGCATTACCCGCAGCAACGGCATGTTTGGATTCGACTGGGGCATCCATAAAGATGATGCGGTTGGGGCCGATTCAGACCTGGGTATTCCGTTCTTTCCAGCCCAACCACAGTTTACACTGCGCGACCGTTTCGATTCAGTAGAAGGTTTGTCAGGATGGAAACACAACGATAAGTTGACAGGCGCTGCTGTGCTGAGAGGTGCTGCAGGTGGCGCAGGTGCGGGCCCAGGCAACCCGGCTGATGAAAGCGACCTCAAATCGCAAAACGTGAGCTTGATCAATGGTTTCGCCGAATTACTGGGGCTCACGCCAGCGCAAGTAGCTGCTATGCCTTTCAACACGTCTGTCATAGATATCAGGCAAGGTGCGGAAGTCATCATTGGCGGCGGCGGCAACGACACCATTAAAGGCAACTTAGGTAACGACTATATTGATGGCGATGCCTGGTTGAATGTGCGCATTCGGGTGACGCATAACAAGGCTGATGAAAATACCCAAGACAATGAGTGGTTCACTGTAGACAGCATGAACCAGCTCAAGGCGCGCATGCTGACTGGTGAAATCAACCCTGGACAATTGCACATCGTGCGCGAGATATTGCAGTCAACTACTGCAGCTACCGACATTGACACTGCGGTGTACAACGGCAATTTGTCTGACTATTCAATCGTACAAAACGCGAACGGCACCTACACCATTACCGACAACCGCGCAGCAGGCATTTTGAATAATGACGGCGTAGACCAAATTCGCAATATTGAGCGCTTGCAGTTCGCTGATCGTACAGTCAGCCTGACCAACCGTGCGCCAGTGGCAGTTGCTGACACGCTGGCTGCGACTGAAGACACCGTGGTGACCTTCACTGCAGCGCAATTGCTGGGCAACGACACCGATGCAGACGGCAACCCGTTGACCATTTTGTCGTTGACCAACATTACCGGTGGCACAGCGGTACTCAACTTGGACGGCTCAGTTAGCTTCACACCGGACCCTGACTTTAATGGCGCAGCGACCTTTAGCTACCAAGCCAGCGACGGCCAATTTATCAATGCTGTGAGCAACGCTGCGGTAGTAACTGTCAACGTGGCCGCTGTAAATGATGCACCCATTGGCGCACCTACAGCTGTGCTTGCGGCCGGACTAAACCCTACCGCTTATGTGGTGAGCATTACAGACTTGCTGGCTGGATTTTCTGACGTTGAAGGCGATACGTTAAGCGTAGCAGGGCTGGCCACTAGCAACGGAGCCTTGGTGTTGAACGCCGATGGCTTGGGCTACACCATTACACCCACGGTTAATTTCGCTGGTGTGGTCAACCTGACCTATAACGTAGTGGACGGTAACGGCGGCAGCACAGCGGCGGTTCAAAGCTACCAACAAGTCGCATTTAACGACCCCACAACAGGCGAACTGCGCATTGTCAGCTATACCAGCACGCTGACTACCGCCAATCTGACTGCGACCAATACGATTGCCGATGCTGATTTGCCCGCCCTAGTGCCCACCACGCAGTGGCAGCGGCTGGTGGCTGGTGCTTGGGTCAATATTGTGGCTCCAGCAGGCACGGCTGCTACCTTGGTCAATCAGACAAACACTACGGTACGTGCGACAACGACGTATACCGATGCCTTTGGAACCACCACCGTGATCTCGGGTGAAACAGCAGTGGTCGGGTCTGGTGCCAACAATACCCTGACGGGAACTGCTGGCAATGATTTTGTTCTGGGCTTAGGTGGTAACGACAACCTCACTGGCGGCTCAGGCAATGACACAGTTGATGGTGGTGCGGGTAATGACACCTTGCGCGCTACAGTAGGCGATGGCAATGATGCGTACATTGGCGACGCAGGGGTAGACACTTACGATATGTCAGTGACTACAGCAGCAGCCAATATCAACCTGACCACAGGGGTCGCCTCCAGTGCTGATACTGGCTTGGACACCTTAAGCGGTATAGAAAACATCAGCGCCAGCACTGGCGACGACATCTTGACCGATGGTGCAGGTAGCAATAGCTTGCTAGGCAATGCGGGTAACGACACGTTTGTAATGACTGCAGATGATGCCCGCGACACGCTAAACGGAGGTGCTGGCATCGGTGATACCGCAGACTATTCAGCTTTGGCAACCAATCTGACGGTCACCATAGCTAACAACGTGGTGGTGGGCGGCAGCGGCACCACGGCAGCCACTAGCGACCTGATCACCAATATAGAGAATTTTATTGGCGGGTCGGGAGACGACACGGTGTCGGGCAATGGTGCAGCCAACCAGTTGTCAGGCGGCCTAGGTAGCGACACGCTCAGCGGCTTGGGTGGGGCGGACACTTTAAACGGTGGTGACGGTAACGACACGCTAGTTGGTGGCACGGGCCA
The DNA here is from genome assembly GCA_043747295.1 of Polaromonas sp. Lineage (GTDB taxonomy): Bacteria > Pseudomonadota > Gammaproteobacteria > Burkholderiales > Burkholderiaceae_C > JAAFIP01. The sequence continues at coordinate 19,900 of JAYTPK010000334.1, forward strand.
AGACACACTGTCAGGTGGTGCAGGCGCAGACGTATTTGACTTCAACGCAGTCAATGAGTCAGGCGTAGGTGCGGCAGTGCGCGACATCGTGACTGACTTTTTAAGTGGCATTGATAAGCTGGATTTTTCGACACTAGATGCCAACACTGGCGCTCTAGGTAACCAAGCCTTCAGTTTTAACAGTACTGCGGGTGCGGCCTTCACTGCTGCGGGTCAACTGGTCTTTCATTACGAAATCATAGGCGGGCAAGAGTTCACGGTGGTGGAGGGCAATGTCAATG
>JAYTPK010000335.1:0-2510 GCA_043747295.1 Polaromonas sp.
CGGGGTACACAATATGCTGGCTGGGCTGGCAGCCCACGGGAAAGGTGTCGCCCACCACGGCCCATTGCGGCTCGCCAAACAGGCACAGCACTTTGCCCAGGTCGTGGATAAACCCGGTCAGCACAAACCAGTCGGGGTGACCGTCAGCGCGAATCGCCTGCGCCGTTTGCAGCAGGTGCATGATCTGCGGCAGCTCGGTGTCGGGGTCTGACTCGTCGACCAGCGTGTTTAAAAAGTCCAGCCCTTCCCACGGCGTCATCGTGCGTTCGTTAAAGCCTAGCCAACGAGCTTTTTTAGTGGCGACAAAATCGAAGGTTTGGTGTTGGTGGTTATGGCGATAAAACGTGCGTACGCGGTCGATGCCCGGTTTGTCATAGTCACGGTAGTCTCGGTAGGTAGGCTGCGCAACTGCGCTGGCAAGGTGCGCGTTGCTGCTGTCGTGTGGCATGGCGCTCATGGTGGGTCTCCTTGGCTTTAGGCAGATTATGCGGCGCTGGGGCTGTGTTGGCACAGTTAGCCACGATAATCTAGCCATGACCGACATCCTCCAAAAAATCGTAGAAGTTAAACACCAAGAAATCGCCGCCGCGATAAAGAAAATGCCGCTGGCCGACATGCGCGCCGACGCTGAGAGCCGCGTGCTGGTGCGCGACTACGTGGGTGCGATGCGGGCCAAAATAGCAGCGGGCCAAGCAGCGGTGATAGCCGAGGTCAAGAAGGCTTCGCCGTCCAAAGGCGTGCTGCGGGAAGATTTTTTTGCCGCTGACATTGCGCAAAGCTATGCCGAGGGCAATGCTGAGATTAAAAAGAAAGATGAAGCGCTGGTAAGCGCTGCCTGTTTGTCAGTGCTGACTGACCGACAGTTTTTTCAGGGCGAGCCTGACTTTTTACGCCAAGCCCGCGCCAGCTGCCAGCTGCCCGTGCTGCGCAAAGATTTTATGGTCAGCCCCTACCAAATCTACGAATCGCGCGCCATGGGGGCTGACTGCATTTTGCTAATTGCCGCCTGCCTGGACGACGCGCAGATGGCCGATTTGCAAGCCATTGCGCTGAGTTTAGACATGGCCGTGCTGGTAGAGGTACATGACCGCCCTGAGCTAGAGCGCGCGCTGAAGCTGAAAAACGTGCCTGCTAAAACCCTGTTGGGCATTAACAACCGCAACCTCAAAACCTTTGAAGTCAGCCTGCAAACTACCATCGGCATGCTGGGCGATGTACCCGCTGACAAGCTGCTGGTGACCGAGAGCGGCATCACCACCCAGGCCGATGTGCAAAAAATGCGCGCAGCCGGTGTGCACGCTTTCTTAGTGGGCGAGGCCTTCATGCGCGCGGACGAACCGGGGCTGGCGCTGGCGCAGTTGTTTGGTTAAGTCGTAGCAAGCGCTATAAATAGCATAGCTACTTGAGTAATAAATACTTGGACTAGAGGTCAATTTGACACTTAATTTGTTCGATGAACTGCCTGTAAACACCCACGGCAGCCCCAACGACATCCACACTGCGCGCCTGACCGCGTGGGCACCCCACACCTGGCCCGTAGCCGCCGACTGGCAGCCCATCACCCAAGCATTTGCTGACAGCAGCACCGGCCAGTCCCTAGGCCAGTTTGTGCAGCAACGCATCGACGCAGGCGCGCTGGTGTACCCGCCCCAGCCCTATCGAGCCCTTGAGCTGACCGCGCTGGCCGATGTCAAAGTAGTGATCTTAGGCCAAGACCCGTACCACGGCCCCAGCCAGGCCGAGGGGCTGGCTTTCTCGGTAGCGCGCGGTGTCAAAATCCCGCCCAGCCTGCGCAATATGTTCAAAGAACTGCAGCGCGACCTAGGCCAGCCGCAGCCCGCGCACGGCAGCTTGCTAACCTGGGCACAGCATGGCGTACTGCTGCTGAACACCACTTTAACGGTTGAAGAAGGCCAGCCTGCCAGCCATGCCAAACGTGGTTGGCAAGTACTAACTGACGCAGTAATACAGGCCTGCGCTCAAAAATCTAGCCCAGCTGTGTTTATGTTGTGGGGTGGCCACGCACAAGCTAAGGCGGCCTTGATCGCAGCGCACAACGCGGATCAGCGCCACACCGTGCTGATGGCCAATCACCCGTCTCCTCTATCAGCTGTGCGACCACCTGCGCCTTTCATAGGCTGCGGTCACTTCTGTGCAGCGCGTAAAGCGGTGGCGCGACACGATGTTGAATCAGCCTCAATGCTATTTATTTCGTAGCTGTCTAAGCAATAGATACTCGGACTACAAGCACATTAGTCCCCCAAACTCCCCATCCGCATATCATCCAAATAATCCCGCGCAATATCAATTGTCATCTTATTGCCCACATCCACAAATCGCTTCTTTAGCCACTTCGTAGCGCACTCACGCCCCAAGTCATGCAGCTGGTTAATCATTGCGCCATCGGTTGATGATTTGCTGGCAGCTGAATATGCCTCTAGCGCCTCGCCACCATCAATGCGGTGCAACAGCACTTTGCGATAACGGTTGGCGTCCAAGTTGCCGCGCTC
>JAYTPK010000336.1:0-7793 GCA_043747295.1 Polaromonas sp.
CTGGACAAGATTGTCTTTAAGGCCGGCGTGTTACCGGCCAACGTGACTGTGACGCGCAGTGGCGACAACTTGATCTTGAGCATCAACGGCACGACCGACAAGATACTGGTGACCAGTTACTTTACTGGTGGTGCTGCCGGTACTTGGCAGATAGAGCAGATTGGGTTTGCTGATGGTACTAGCTGGGATTACTACACTGTGCAGGGCATGCTGGCTGCTAATGTAGTTAACGGTACTGCGGTGTCTGAGACTGTGCTGGGTACGGCATCTGATGATCAATTATTTGGACTAGATGGAAATGATACGTTAACAGGAGCCGCAGGCAACGATTTACTGGATGGTGGTCTAGGTAACGATACTATGTCTGGCGGCGCTGGAAACGATGTGTATGTAGCAAATGCTACAACAGATACCGTGAACGAGATGCTCAACGAGGGTGTCGATACCGTTCGTTCATCTGTAACTTGGACGTTGGGCAATAACTTAGAAAACTTGTTTTTAACTGGCGTGGGGGCTACTAACGGCACAGGAAACAGTTTAGATAATCGGTTGATAGGTAACTCGGTTGCCAATACCCTAAATGGGGCGGCTGGTGCAGACTTTATGCAAGGTGGTCTGGGTAATGATACGTATATGGTTGATAACCTTGCTGATGTAGTGCGTGAGCTGGCTTCGGAGGGAACAGACACCATTAAATCTAGCGTAAGTTGGACGCTAGGCGCTAATTTGGAAAACTTAACACTGCTGGGAACTACGGCCATTAATGGCACAGGTAATGAGTTGAACAATACTATTACGGGTAACGCTGGAGCCAACTTGTTAAGTGGCGCTAGTGGCAACGACACACTCAATGCGGGTGCTGGGGACGATACGCTGACAGGCGGACTTGGCAATGATAGGTTGACTGGTGGAGCAGGCTCAGACACTTATCAGTTTGGTCGAGGCGAAGGCGTAGATACCTTGGTGGAGAACGATGCTACTGCAGGCGTCAATGATCGATTATTGTTTGGGGCCAATGTGGCAGCTAACCAATTGTGGTTTGTTCGAAACGGCAATAACCTTGAGGTGTCAATCGTGGGCACCACGGACCGAGTGGTGTTGTCGGACTGGTATTTGGGCACCGCATACCATGTGGAGCGGTTTCAACTGGCAGGTGGACAAAGCTTGACAGATACGAATGTGCAAAACTTAGTGCAGGCTATGGCTGCGTTTGCTCCGCCTGCGCAGGGTAGTACCAATTGGTCTGCCGCGTATGAAACTTCATTGCAACCAGTTTTGGCGGCCAACTGGGTTTAAGTACTGGGCTTTTTATTGCCGAGTGCTTTTATCGCGCGCTTTTTGCATGGCGGCTTGCACTAGGCTGCGCTTTTTGTCTAGCACGGCGGGGTCGGTGATGCCGCTGTGGTTGGGCAGGTCTGACAACTTGGTTTGCAGTGCTTTTAGATGCTTTTTAGCAGTATGGCCCAAGTATTTACTGATTCTATAGCTATGTAATTCATAGCGTTCTAGGGCTTGACTGGCAGCCTCAGGGCTCCAGGCTTGCCAGCCGGTGTGGCCGGGTGTGGCTATTTCTAGCTCGATGCAGTCGACCGGGCAGGCGGGTATGCACAGCTCGCAGCCAGTGCAGTCGGCCTCGATGATGGTGTGCATGTGTTTGTTGCTGCCGATGATGGCGTCGACTGGGCAGGCTTTGATGCACAGGGTGCAGCCAATGCACCAGGCCTCGTCGATATAGGCCACAGTGCGCTCTTGGGCTACGCCAAACTGCGGGTTCAGCGCGGTGGCAGGTTGTGATGTGAGGGCGGCTAGGCGCTGCAGGCCCTCGGTGCCGCCGGGGGGGCACTGGTTGATGGGTGCGGCCTCGTGCGCGATGGCGTGCGCGTAGCCTGCGCAGTCGGGGTAGCCGCAGCGCTGGCACTGGGTTTGGGGCAGGGCGGCGTGAATGCGCAGTGCCTTTGCGCTCAGCGTGCTGACTGACGTGGGCTGGGCTATTTTCAAACGCCTATCGCTTCGCAGCTTTCTTGGCTACGGGTTTGCTGCTCTTAACTACTGGTTTCGTTACTGTTTTTTTAGTCGCTATTTTTTTAGCAGTTGCCTGAACAGTATTCTTATGCGCCTTCAAAATAAAGTCGCGCACCACAGGGTAGGTCATGTCGCGCCAGCGGCGGCCGCTGAAAATACCGTAGTGGCCTGCGCCCTCTACTTCAAAGTGTTGGTGCTTGGCGGCGGGTACGCCCGTGCACAGCGTGTGGGCGGCTTGCGTTTGGCCGCTGCCGCTGATGTCGTCTAGCTCACCCTCTACGGTCAATACTGCGGTGGTTTTGATGTCTTGTGGGCGCACGCGTTCGGCTTTGCCTGCCACTGACTTAACGTCCCAGGTGCCTTCGACCAGCTTGAACTTTTGAAACACCACTTCGATGGTGTCTAAGTAATAGTCGGCGTCCATGTCTAGCACGGCGTTGTATTCGTCGTAGAACACGCGGTGCGCCTCGGCGCTGGCGCCATCGCCTTTGACCAGATCTTTGAAAAAGTCAAAGTGGCTTTTGGCGTGATTTTGCGGGTTCATGGCCACAAAGCCGCTGTGCTGCAAAAAGCCGGGGTACACGCGGCGGCCTGCGCCTGCAAAGCTGGCGGGCACTTTGTAGATGACGTTGTTTTCAAACCAGCTAAACGGTTTGTTGGTGGCCAGGTTGTTCACCGCTGTAGGCGACAGGCGCGCATCAATCGGGCCGCCCATCATGGTCATCGACAGGGGTGTGGTCTCACCACGGCTGGCCATCAGGCTGATGGCGGCTAGCACGGGCACGGTAGGCTGGCACACGCTAACGACGTGGCAGTTGCCGTATATGCCCTGCACATGGCGGATAAATTCTTGCACATAGTTCACGTAGTCATCTAGGTGAAACTTGCCTTCTGACAGTGGCACGGTGCGGGCGTTTTTCCAGTCGGTGATGTACACCTTATGGCCACCCAGCATGGTTTTAACGGTGTCGCGCAGCAGCGTAGCGTAGTGGCCCGACAGCGGGGCTACTATCAGCACCGCAGGTTGGCCCTTCAGCTGGCTTAGCGTGGCCACGTTGTCAGTAAAGCGCTTAAAGCGGCGCAGCTCGCAAAAGGGCTTGTCAATTTCAACGCGCTCATGGATGGCCACGGGCGCACCGTCCACATCCACAGTTTTGATGCCAAAGACTGGCTTTTCGTAGTCTTTACCTAAGCGGTAGGCCAAGCCGTAGCCTGCAGACAGGCGCTGGGCGAACGGTATTTGGCCAAACGGGTTGGACGGGTTGCTAAATAGCTTGGATGCCGCTTGTGCAAACTCAGTAAACGGCTCCATCAGAGCGCGCTGGGTTTCATAAACTTGGTACAGCATGGCAATCCTTTAATGTGATGTGCGCAATGGATGTGCACAGGATAATTTTTGTAACAACTAAACTGCTTTGTTGCATTGCACCATTGTACGTACTGACGCGGGTTTTTTGTGTTGTTAGGCGGCAAGGGCTAGGGTTTTATGTCTATTTGTGGGCAGTATGATGACAATATGCAAGTTTTAACCCTGCTCAAAGCCTCACAACTGCGCGTAGCACTCATTGCCCACGATGGCAAAAAAGCCGATATTGTCACGCTGGCTACCGACTTCAAGCCATTTTTGGCGACTTGTAAATTGTGCGCTACCGGCACTACGGGCTTACGCATTGCACAGGCGACTGGGCTGAAACTAGAGCGTTTTTTGTCTGGCCCCATGGGGGGTGACCTGCAAATTGGCGCGCGGCTGTCTAGTGGCAAGATTGACGCAGTGATCTTTTTGCGCGACCCCATGACCGTGCAACCCCATGAGCCCGACATCAACGCTCTGGTACGCGCCTGCGACGTGCACAACGTGCCTTGCGCCACTAATGTGGCCTCAGCCCAGCTATTGCTGCAGTCGCTGATGGTAGTGGTTAATAGTTAGAGCTCTATTTGCCAATGCTTATAAGCACAGCCTGTCTAAATGCTGGGCTGTATTGCCAGTAGCGCGATTCTCGGCTATGGTCTGGTGTCCATTAACTTTTAACTTACTAGGATTGAACATGACCGTAGCTAAAATTCTTGAAATCACCTCAAGCAGCAAAAAAAGCTTTGAAGACGCCATTGCCCAAGGCATTGCCCGCGCCAGCGAGACCATCTCTGACATTCAAGGTGCTTGGGTGCAAGACCAAAAGGTAGTGGTCAGCAAAGGCAAAGTGACCGAGTACCGCGTGAGCTTGAAAGTCACTTTTGTATTAGCTGGCGGGAAGAAGAAGTAAGTTCAATTGCATGGTCACATGCTATAAATTACATAGCTGTCTGAGCAGTAAATGCTTGGACTATGAGCTTATTTGATAGGTAAAAGCACGTTTTGAACGTGCTTTTTTACGTTTAAAAATACTTTAAGGATTGCTCAGGGATTTAATTGTAATTAAATTGCGAATGGGTATAAGGTTGTGCGCGCAACTAATCCGGTATATAGTTGTGATTGCAACTAAAAAATAATCCCATGAAAAATTCTGAATTGTCGCCTCGTGAAACCTTTTCAGTACCCGTGCTGATTGCCGGTGGCGGCCCAGTGGGTTTTACTTTAGCGGCACTGCTGGCGCAATACGGCGTGCGCAGCATGGTGATAGAGGCTGATGACAGCTATTGCACCGGCAGCCGCGCTATATGTGTGTCGCGCCGCTCGCAAGAGATCATGGGTTGGGTGGGTGCTGATGCGGCAGTCACTGCTACTGGCCTGCCGTGGGCCGGTGGGCGCAGCTACTGGCGCGGCCAAGAGGTGCTGCACTTCACTATGCCGCATGAGCCTACGCAGCGTTTTGCACCAATGGTGAACATTCAGCAGTACTACATTGAGGAGTACGCCCACCTTGCTGCGCAGCGGCTGGGCGACTGGGTAGATGTGCGCTGGCAAACCAGAGTGCTTCGTGTTAACAACTTACCCGATAGCCCCGAGGTGACGGTGCAAACTGCAGATGGAGCTCAGCAAGTTATCAAGGCTGACTATTTGGTAGCCTGCGATGGCGGGCGCAGCACCGTGCGTGAGCAGCTGGGCCTGCAGCTGGAAGGCGTGCAATACGACGGCAAATATGTGATTGTGGACATCGAGCAAACCACCCAGCGCGATGTTGAGCGCCTGGCTTGGTTTGACCCACCGTCTAACCCCGGCAGCACAATTTTGATGCACCGCCAGCCCGGTAATGTGTGGCGCGTAGACTACCAAGTGCGCGATGACGAAGACCCCATCGAAGCCGTCAAACCCGAGAACGTACTACCCCGAGTTCAGAGTCACTTAGACATGATTGGCGAGACAGCACCGTGGAAGCCGCTGTGGATATCTATCTACAACGCCAAATGCTTAACTCTGCCCAGCTACCAGTATGGACGAACATTCTTTGCGGGTGATGCGGGGCATTTGGTGCCTATTTTTGGTGTGCGCGGGCTGAACTCGGGCTTAGATGACGCAGGCAACTTGGCCTGGAAGCTAGCCGCAGTGCTGCAGGGCCAGGCCGATGCCAAGCTACTGCACAGTTACAGCACCGAGCGCGTACATGCCACGCGCGAGAACATTGCCTACGGCGCAAAAAGCACCGAATTTATGGCACCACCCAACTACGGTTTTACGCTGATGCGTGAGGCCGCGCTGCGCTTGGCCAGCGTGGGCAGCGAGGCTAAATCTTTGATTAACCCGCGCCAGTCAACGCCCGTGGAATATGTCGGCTCAGAACTCAATCTTGCAGGTGCTGACAGCGCACATGCTGCCCGCCCCGGCATGCCTGCGCCCGATGCTTTGGTCAGCACTGCACAAGGTACTGGCTATCTGAGCCAACACTTTGGCCATGGCTTCGTATTGTTGGTGTTTTCCGATCAAGCCGATGCGTTGCAGCCACTACAAACGCTGCCCACAGGGCAGGGCGTAGTGGCCTTGAAGCCGCTGCGCGTGGACACTCAACTGCGTAGCGGTGTAGCGCACAGCGCAGACCTTTTGATCGACCATTTGTTGCAGGCGACAGACCGCTATGCTGCTGCCCAAGGCACGACACTTTTAGTGCGGCCTGACGGTTACATTGCGGCGCGCTGGCTGCAGCTGCATGTGCCTAGCATCCACCAATACTTGCAAAGTTACCGCGCCCACAGCGCCATTAAGGTTACAGCATGACTGATACCCAGCTAGACACTGCCTACACCGCCTTGGCCCACGCCATAGCCCGCACCCATGCCCAAACGCCCGAGACAGCGCAGCTGTTTTTGGCAACCTTGGCTTTGTCTTTGATAGCCAAGCAAGCTGATGACGCGCAGTGCCTACAACTGATAGCGCAGGCCGAGAAATTGGCCACTGCGTAAAACCATTGACCAACACCATGCTGCTAGACCGCACACTCACCCACAGGCTGCACACACTGCACAAACTGACCGACATAGCCACCGCGCGCGCCTACGAGAGTGAGCTGGGCTTGAGCCTTAGCGACAGCCGCTGCTTGGCCGCCATTGGCGCGCTGGCGGGCGATGCAGGCAGCATGTCGGTAAACGACTTAGCCCGCCACGCTAACCTGAACAAAAGCCAAGCCAGCCGCGCTGCACAGTCATTGATCGACCAAGGCTTGGTCTCTAAATCAGACAACGCGCTAGACGGCCGAGGCGTCGCGCTGACACTGACCCGCAGAGGCAAAACGATGCACGAGCGCTGCATGGCACTGATAGAGCTGCGCAATGCAGAAATTTTTGGTGTGCTCAGCGCTCATCAGCGCGCGGTGTTGGGTGACTTGCTAGACCAAGTAGTACAGGCTAACCAAATTTAGATCAATCCGTAAGGGTTGTTAGGCTGCGCAGTTTGGCGGTGAAGGTTTATTGATCACATGGGTAGAGGTTGCGCCAGTGTTTGCAAAAAATCGATCAAATCCGTCACGTCGTCTGGCACATCCCCGGCGGGGTATTGCACGGTGCGGTGCGCTGCAGGTCGTAGGGTGTTTTGCGTTGCAGCACCGCCAGGCTCTGGCAGCATGACCATCTCAAGCGAGTAGACCAACATATCGGGCATGTTGTGCCTAGCATTAGAACTAACGCAGTCTTGTGCAGTTTGTGGCTGCACCAGCAGATGTTGCAGTTGCGCACGGGGTGTATCAGGCAGCGCTTGCGGCTCGATAGTGCAGCCGCGCTGCAAGCCAGTAAAGCCCCCGCTTTCTTTATAAATGAGTTGAACAACAGTGGGTAGATGAGGTGGTTGCATGGCGAGTCTATGGTTTTAAAATCCTACCGCTTTCCAGGCCATCGTCAGCGCGCGCTGGACTGCGCTGCCGCTGCCGTGCAAAGCCACTGCGGTTTTGTCTGTAGCCTGCACCATGTCAACAAACTGTGTGCCTGGCTTGAGCGTTAGCAATGTGTCGTACCACAGCTTGCCTGCGGTCTCCCAAGCATTGCCTTTTAGCTCTAAGGCAAAGCGGTAAAACGCGTGGTTAGGAATGCCTGAATTAATGTGCACGCCGCCATTGTCGTCGCTTCCTTTGTACTGGTCACGCAGATTTTTAGGCTGCGGGTCGGTGCCAAAGTAGGTGTCGTTTTCATAGGCCTTACCTGCTGCAAATGTGCGCAGGCTGCGGGCGGTGGCAGCTGGCCCCATGATGTCTTTGCCTACCAGCCAGTCGGCGCTGGCGGCGTCGGTTTTGGTAAACCATTGGCGCGTCAGCATTCCCAGCACATCGGCGTAGTGCTCGTTTAGCGCGCCGCTTTCGTTTTGGTAAGTTAAGTCTGCGCTGTAGGTAATCACACCGTGCGACAGCTCGTGC
>JAYTPK010000337.1:0-8378 GCA_043747295.1 Polaromonas sp.
CAAACCAGCCGCATGCTGCATACCCCGCGCCGGGCACGTAGATAGTCACCCTATGGCCCGCTTCATTCTTATCAACACCTCACACGCAGGCAACGTAGGTGCTGCCGCCCGCGCGCTGAAGGTGATGGGCTTTGACGACATGGTGCTGGTGGCACCCCGCTGGGCCAATGTGCTGCGCCGCGAAGAAACCATCCAGCGCGCCAGCGGTGCCAATGACGTGCTGGCCAAAACCCGCATTGTTGACACGCTGGACGAAGCGCTGGACGGCGTAGACCACCTGTGCGCCACCGCGATGACCCCACGCGACTTTGGCCCACCTACCTACTCAGTGCGTGATTACTTCAGTTTGCTATTAAAAGTAGAGCTAAATAGTCAACAAATGCTTGGACTACAGGCTGATTTGGCACCTAAAAAGACTTTTGCAGTACCGCCCAAGCCATGGCATCCTCCACGCATGGCTTTTTTGTTTGGCTCAGAACGTTTTGGCATGAAAAACGAAGATGTGTACCGCTGCCACGCGGCACTGAGCATTCCTACCAATCCACAATTTGGCTCACTTAACCTGGCCAGCGCCGTGCAGCTGATTGCCTACGAATGGCGGCAAACTTTAGGCGGCTTTGCGGTGCAAGACGCTGGCAAGCTCACTGAGATGGCCGATGCACGCGCGGTAAGCGGCCTTCTAGCCCATTTAGAGCAAGCCTTGGTGCACTTGGGTTACCTAGACCCAGCAGCGCCTAAAAAACTGATGCCGCGCCTGAATGCACTGCTTAACCGCGCCAATCTGCGTGACGAAGAAATCCACATCCTGCGCGGTGTGGCCAAAGCCATGCTGCAGGCACAGCCGCCCGCTAATTGACTAGATATCAACCCGCTTGTAAGAGAACCCTTGCTTGGTTAGACTCACTTATATGTTGAAACCGCTCAGCCGCCAAAACAGCCGCCAAAACTTACAGCACTCGCTGCTGAGGATGGGGCAGCGCTGTTTTTTGCAACGTTTGTGTGTAGCGTGGCTGTTGGGTACGGTGCTGTGGAGTTCCAGCGTAGCGGTAGCGGCTGCTGCCATGGGCTGCTGCAACCAGCCGCAAGCGTGCTGCACGATGGGTGCGGCGTTAAGCTGTGCAACCTGCGTGCCACCGCTGAGCGCGCTGTCGGCCCAGCCCAGTGCAATACCTGTTAGCGCGGCGCCTAGCGCTGTCAGCCCTTACTTTGTGCAGACGCTAACTTTAGCCTACGGCGATATATGGCGACCACCCAAAACGTTTGCTGCTTGAACTTTTTTAGCTATTTTAACTTTTTAATTTTTTAGGAATCACCATGAAATCCATTTACGTCAAACTATCCGTCAGCGTTGCCTTGCTAGGCACCAGCGTAGGAGCCTGGGCTGCAGGCGCTTGCTGTGTTGCGGGCGCGTTGTGCTGCATCGGCGGGGTTATGCCCTGCTGCATGTAACTGCGTAACGGGTGCCTACCTGCTGCGTGCATGCTACGTAGCAGCACCCTCAGCTAGCGCCGGTTACCTGCGCTAGTAGCTACCTCCAAGGCCCACGCTATTCGTAGCTTGGGCCTTGTTCTTTTAGTGCCCCCAGCACAGCCAGAACTTGACTAAAACGGTAAACTATTGGGTATGTTCTCTCGCCTGCGCTCCGACATCCAATGCATCTTAGACCGTGACCCCGCTGCCCGCAGCACCTGGGAGGTGCTCACCTGCTACCCTGGCCTGCACGCGCTGGTGCTGCACCGCCGTGCGCACTGGTGCTGGACGCATGATTTGAAATGGCTGGGGCGCTTTATTTCGCATATTTCTCGCGGGCTCACGGGTATTGAAATCCACCCTGGCGCAGTGATTGGCGAGCGCGTGTTTTTTGACCATGCCATGGGCGTGGTGGTGGGCGAAACCGCTGAAATTGGCGACGGCTGCACCATCTACCAAGGCGTGACCTTGGGCGGCACCTCCCTGTACAAAGGCGCTAAGCGCCACCCCACGCTGGGCAAAGACGTGGTGGTGAGCGCCGGGGCCAAAGTGCTGGGTGGGTTTGAGGTGGGCGACGGTGCCAAAATTGGCAGCAATGCCGTGGTGATCAAACCCGTGCCCGCAGGCGCCACGGCAGTGGGCATACCCGCGCGCATCATCCCGTCCAAAGAAGGCCACAGTGCTGATGTGACCACGCAAGAGCCCAAGTTTTCAGCCTACGGCATTACGCTAGAAGACGACCCACTGTCCACCGCCATGCGCGGTTTGATCGACAACGCCAGTGGCCAAGAGGCGCAGATTGCGCTGCTGTGGCAAGCGATTGAAAAGTTGTCTGCAGGGTCAACATCTACCAAAGACTGCGTGCCCGATAACGCAGCTTTGCATGAGACGTTTGAAGCTAAGAAGCTGACCGATTTAGTAGGAAAGTAAAACTAGACGCTATAAATTTAATAGCTGTCTGAGTAATAAATACTTGGACTACAGGCACTTTTTATTGGTAAAAGTGCTTTGAAAGCGTATTAACGCACTGGTTGCAGTGCCTGCGCCATACCCAGCACGGTGGTGCCCCAATCTGCGGGTACGTCCAGTGCAAACACCGCGCTGCTAGCCTGCTGGCCAGCGTGGGTACCTACAAAGCGTACGTAGCTGCGTTGGCCTGCTGCCATGGGCGGCAACATTACTGTGGCATCGGCTGACATGAGTAGGGTTTGCAGGCCTTGGGTAAAGGCGGCATCACGGGCGATTTGCACGCTTAGCAGGGCTGGCTTGTCAGCGCTGCGGTCATAGGCTTTCAGCACAACGCCTTCTGCGGTGTAGCGAATGTAGGCACCTATAGAAATTTCATTGGTCCACACTAATTTAATCGGGGTGGGTTTGATTTCTACCAAACGCACAGCGTCAAAGCCTTCAATGCCTGCTGGGTCTACGCCGCGTACGCGTGCGTAGTAGTTGCCGTTGGCTAGGGCTGTCACGTCTAAAACGGGGTTCTTAGATTTAAAGTCGCCTTTGATTTGGGCAAACTGCTCGTCAGTAGCAAACTGTGCGCGATAGCCTGCAGCGCCAGTGATACTGCCTACGGTCCAAGCGGCTAGGTTGCCCTCAGCGCGCACCACTTGGGCGGGCAGCTGTGGTTGCGGCAATGCTGGCAGCAGGGCGACCACTTTAACTTCACGGTCAGTGGGTTTGAAGGCAGCACCAAAACCGCCGCCTACGTCAGCACCGGTTTTTTGTGCGCTGATGTCGCTGCGCACCTTGCCTTCAATCACCTCAGTGCGGGCTACGCCGCTGGCCGGGTCTTCATAGGCTACGCGAAACTGCGTGCCGCGCACGCCCACCACCGAGGTAGGCGTAGTCACTTGAAGTGGGCTCATGCGGTTAGCGCGCTTTTCAGCCAAGGTGTCTAGCACGCCCTCTACCAAGCGGATAGCGCCTGAGAACCAGGTGGTGGACGCACTGCTGCTAGGGTCACGCAGGCTGTAGCCGTGCTGGGTGGTAACTTCGGCGATGGTGCGGGGCATTAGCTGCACGCGCGAGCCGTCGCCCAGCATCACTATGGCTGAGCTGTTAGGCCCAGTTTGCAGCTTAGCGCCTTCAGGCACTGAGGCACCCGCCAGCAGGGGCTGACCGCCAATTTTTACATCGCCCGACACGCTAAGCACTTTGCCCGGCAGCTCAACACGCGTTTGCGAGTTAAGGTTGAGCAAGCTTTTAGGCACGTCAATGACCTGGCCTGGGTAGATCAGGTTAGGATTTTTCATGCCGTTAAGTCTGGCTACTTCGCCCCATTGCGATGGTTGCTTTAATAATGTTTGTGACAGGCCTTGCAGTGTGTCTTTGGCCTTGACCGTGTAGCTTACATAAGCCTCGGTCATGGCAGCCCAGGCGCTTTGGTGTGCAGCACCCATCGCTACAAAAATAATAGCTGCTTGGGCAATAGCTGCGGGCTTAAATAACGAATGAATTTTCACAATAATGTCTCGTATGGGCTAAATAGTGGCCTATGGGGTACTGACGCGTTGGGCTGACTTTGGACGAAAGACTCTACACACTGCCTCATGGGTTTCAATGTAAGGCCCGCCAATCAAATCAACACAGTACGGCACTGCCGCAAAAATCCCTGGAATCTGGTGTTCCCCAGACTGTACTCCCTGTAACGTTTCTTGTATCGACTTTGGTTGACCGGGCAGATTGATGATGAGACTTTGGTCACGAACCACGGCGCATTGGCGCGACAGTATGGCCGTGGGGACGAACTTTAAGCTTATCTGGCGCATTTGCTCACCAAAGCCTGGCATCACTTTGTGCGCGACTGCTAACGTCGCTTCTGGGGTTACATCGCGCAGCGCAGGGCCCGTGCCGCCCGTGGTCAGCACCAAGCTGCAACCTGCATCCACCAGTTCAATCAACGCCGCGCTGATACCGGCCTGCTCATCAGGAATCAAACGTGCTTCAAAGGTAATCGGGTTTTTTAAAGCGCGGGTCAACCACTCTTTCAGCGCAGGCAAGCCCTTGTCTTCATACACGCCAGTGCTGGCGCGGTCGCTGATAGAAACAATGCCGATTTTGATGGGGTCGTGGGTCATGTCAGTGTCGTTTGATAAAAGCTGCTTTAGCGTGCTACGGCGCGCAGCACGCCAGTGGCCGTAGGCAAGCCAGCGGCTTTCCAGCTTTCAAGGCCGCCACGGTACCACTGCACGTTGGTGTAGCCTAATTTTTTTGCACGCATAGCAGCATTGACTGATGTCCAGCAATTGCGGCCGCTACAAAAAAACACCACAGGTGCTGCAGGGTCAGGTGCCAGCAGAGCCAGTAGCGCAGCTACGCGTTTTTCCAGGGCTGCATCTTGCGTCGCATCGTCTAATGCTATGCCTGCATTGAGCAAAGCAACGGACTGGGGAATGGTGTCAAACGCCGCTATCACGTCGATCAAAACGGGTGGCTGCGCTGACATCATGGCTTTTACCAAAGCCTGCGTTCCGATGGTAGTGATGCCGTCTATTTTTTGCGGCGTGATGTCGTTGTAAACACTGGTGCGCAGACCAGTGGCCGTGGTTAAACCGCCGCCAAATTCTTCATTGGCGTAAAACTTTTCTGTGGGCAAAGACAGCTTGCCAAAACCAGCAGTGTGGGTCGCTTTTGCTGCGGCATAAACAGGTCGAATATCAAATTGGTTAACGACTTCAGGCTCGCACAGCCGAACTGGTTGCCCTGCCATGTGGTTGCAGCCGTAGACAGCGCGTACGAGCGCAACGGTGGGTGAGTCGGTGTTGAACGATGTGCCCCGCCCCGGGCCTTGCAGTGGCACAGCGACGGCCCGGTTTTCGGCCTGTGCTGAAAGCGCTAAGGTGGTTGTTTTGCAGTTTTCAGATACGCACTGCCTGGTGCTCAAATCAGCATAGTAGGCGGCTAAATCAGGTAGTGCCACTTCCATCGGTTTGCCCATGACCGTTGCGGCTGTTTTAAAAGCAGTGGGCAGTTCAACTTTGGCTAACTCTTGGTGGGTAATGATGCCTAAATTACTAGCATCAGTATTGGGAAATTTGGTGCATTTGTCGCGCAGTGTTTGGCTGGAAACACAATGGTAAGGATCGGTTTTACTGCTGCGAACGGGGTCAAACACACGCAGCAACGAGCCCGCGTCCTCCATCTCATACAACGCTTGGTTCATCACACTAGAGTTGAACTTATCGCCCATGTTTTGTTTGTAGAAGGCAAATATCTGCGGTTGTGCTTGCGCTATGACTTGCTTGGTGTCTTTGTTGTGCGCGCCGTGGATGCCAATATAGGTCAGGTTGGGCCTGAAGGCATCTGAAAAACGCCGCTCTTTGCCGCCCATAAACATGATGGAGCAGGCAGACACACAAGATCCTGCAATCACGGTCTTGTAGCCTTTGTCTGCAATCATTCGGCCCACCCGCAGGCCGGTCCATAGGTCACCGCCGGGCGAGTTGACAAACACGACGGTGTCTATACCCGGCTTGGCAAAAGCATCTTCAAATTTACGGTAATCATCGTCTACCGGGCCGGTGGCAAAAACTTCATTACCTTTGACCTCAAGGGTCAT
Source organism: Polaromonas sp. (assembly GCA_043747295.1). Classification (GTDB taxonomy): domain Bacteria; phylum Pseudomonadota; class Gammaproteobacteria; order Burkholderiales; family Burkholderiaceae_C; genus JAAFIP01. The sequence goes on from JAYTPK010000337.1 coordinate 6,035, forward strand.
GGCTTGCACGGGCATGGCACAAACTAAAATCCACGCTGCTGCCCACAAAAAACTATGCTTCATAGAATTTGAATGGTTAAAAGTTAATCGGTGTCGTCGCTTTCTGACGGCTCTTGTTAATCACTGACTGCATTGTTACCCGCCCGCAGCACATCGCGCACCAGCTGAAACACCTCGCGGTATGAGCGGCCTTGGCGGGGGGCTTCGCCGGGTTTGCCAGCGGCCAAGTCTTTGCGGGCTTGGCGAATGAGCGAGCGCAACTGCTGCAGGTCGTAGCTGCGGTCGTCGCCAGTGTCGGCTGGGTGTTCGGCCATCCAGCGGGGCAGAGCGTCGTCGTTGGCTATCAGGTCGTCACGCCACAGCTCGGCGCGGTGCAGGGCCAGGGTGTCGGCAGCGCTGCCGTTGCGGGCAGATTCAACGGCCATGCGGATAGGCTCGGGCTCTACCTTGCGCATCAGCTTGCCGATGTATTGCATCTGGCGGCGCTTGCCTTCAAAGTTGGTGATGCGTTTGGCCTCGGCTACTGCGTCTACCAGTTTTTCAGGCAGGTCAAGCTTGGCAATTTGTACGGCGGACAAAATTAACAGTTGCTCGCCCAGCTTTTGCAGCTCGGTACTTTCTTCTTTGGCCACAGAGCGGCTGTTGGCAAATTCGCTTTTGAGTTCTAGGTCTAGCTCGCTACCGTCGGCCACAAACACGCCGCGCACGTAGTAGCCTTTTTTCATGCCACGCTTGGGTTTGGTAGACGCAGCGCCCGGCTCGGGCAGATCTTTGCCGCGTCCTGCGCTTAAATCATCCGAAAAATTCATACCGCTCATAGCGTGCCGATCTTATTGAAATTAATTATTTGCGTTCTGACCACTGCACACCACCAGTGGCCCAGTGCTGGCGTGTGATGTCATACAACAGCACGTCCACCGACTCAGGCTTAGAGCCTAGGCTGTCAACCACGGCTTGGGTGAGGGCTTTGACCAGAGCGGTCTTTTGCTCGGGGGTGCGGCCTTCCATCATTTCTACTCGGATCGTGGGCATAATTTTTCCTTTTTTAACAGCCAGGTGTGGGAACTTGCGCCATTGTCGCAGACCCAAATAGGGTTAGCGCTAGTGCTTAAATGCACTGCGCTTGCATTGGACATTGAGTTTATTTGATACTCTGAGTCTAAACTACCCACCTTGAAGACATATTACTAGGAGATATTTATGCCCAACGCACTCAACATCAGCCACGTTCAAGAGGCCCAATCTTTACTTAATACTGCCGATGGCGCTGCTACTGGCGCATCACGCCGCACCGCTATCAAAGCCGCCTTGGGCGTAGGCTACGCCGCATCACTAGGAGCCGCTGTGGCACAAACCGCAATTAAAACTTCATCTGACGGCTTAACTGCAGGCGAATTTGTCGTAGAAGTGAACGGTTTTAAAGTGCGCTCGTACCGCGCTGCGCCCGCTGGCAAAACCAATTTGCCTGTGGTGTTGGTGGTACAAGAGATTTTTGGCGTGCACGAATATATTGCCGACACCTGCCGCCGCTTTGCAAAGATGGGCTACATGGCCATTGCGACCGAGCTGTTTGACCGCCAAGGCGACCCCACCAAATACAACGCTGTGCCAGACCTTATTAAAGAAGTGGTCAGCAAAGTGCCCGATGCCCAGGTGATGACCGATTTGGACGCGATGGTCAAATGGGCAGGCGCCAACGGCGGCGACACCAGCAAAGTGGCTGTGACCGGCTTTTGCTGGGGCGGCCGCATTACCTGGCTGTACGCAGCGCACAACCCGTCGGTTAAAGCGGGCGTGGCTTGGTATGGTCGCTTGCTGGGCGCTACCAACGACCTGACCCCTAAGAACCCGATCGACTTGGTAGCCAACATTAACGGTCCTGTGCTGGGCCTGTATGGCAGCGCAGACACTGGTATTCCTGTGGACACAGTCGACAAAATGAAAGAGGCCCTCAAAGGCGGCAGCGCTGCGGCTAAAAAGTCTGAGTTTGTGGTGTACGAGGGTGCGCCCCACGCCTTCCACGCCGATTACCGCCCAAGTTTCCGTCAGCAGCCTGCCGAAGACGGCTTCAAGCGTGCTGTAGACTGGTTTAAGGCCAACGGCGTGGCTTAATTCAAGCCCTCTGAGCTGTCAAAACCGCCCTCTGGGCGGTTTTTTTATGTTTTAGGAGCTAAATAGCCTTGTAGTCCAAGTATTTATTGCTTAAGTAGCTATTAAAATCATAGTATATGAACCTACTGACCATCATCATCGCCACGCTGTGCGCAGGCGTGGGCAGCGTGTGGCTAGCCGCCGTGCTGACCTATGGCGTGCTGGCGCGCTACACCCAGCACTTGCTTAGCTT
>JAYTPK010000338.1:0-4769 GCA_043747295.1 Polaromonas sp.
CCAGAGCGCAAGCTAGTTCCTTTTGCCAAGGCCTATTCCGGCCTGACCGACCAAGAAATGCAACAAGTTGATGCGGTTGTGCGGAAAACTACTCGCGAGAGTTTCGGTCCGGTGCGCAGTGTAGAGCCCACACTAGTGTTTGAGCTAGGCTTTGAAGGAATTGCCCGCAGCCCGCGCCATAAAAGCGGCATAGCTGTGCGCTTTCCGCGCATGCTGCGCTGGCGGCACGATAAAACCATCGCACAAGCTGACACACTGCAAAGCTTAGAAGCCATGCTGGCAACATGAGTACACCATCATCTGCCCGGTTAAAAGCAGCCATTGATGCTTGGTTTAAGGCCCAAAGCTGGAAGCCATTTGCTTTTCAAAAAGAGGTTTGGGCTGCAGTTTCCGGCGGTCAATCAGGCTTGCTGCATGCCACCACTGGCTCTGGTAAGACATACGCAGTATGGCTGGCCGCGTTGCAAGCGTTCAGCCACGCCAAAGTTAAGGCCAGCACTACTACCAAAGCCAAAATAAATACTAGTGTAATTTCGGCTGCGCCATTCACCGTGTTGTGGCTTACCCCCATGCGGGCACTGGCCGCCGATACAGTGCGTGCGCTGCAAACTTCAGTTGATGCGCTCAATGCGCTAGACCTGGACTGCTGCCCATGGACTGTGGGCGCCCGCACGGGCGATACCAGCGCTAGCGCGCGGGCAGCTCAAACACGCCGCTTGCCATCAGTGTTAGTAACCACACCTGAGAGTTTGTCTTTAATGCTGTCTAAAGCGGATGCACGTGAAACATTGGCCACGGTGCGCATGGTAGTGGTAGATGAGTGGCATGAACTCATGGGCAATAAACGCGGCGTGCAAGTACAACTAGCTTTGGCCCGCCTGCGCCAGTGGCAGCAAACACCAGCAGGACCAGCGCTACAAATATGGGGTATGTCTGCCACGCTAGGTAATTTAGACCAAGCGATGCATACCCTGTTAGGTCAAAGCGATTTAAATGAGCACGCTAAACCTGCGGGAGTTTTAGTGCGCGGTGCAGTTACCAAAAAATTAGTCATTGACACCCTACTACCTGCGCAAGCACAACGGTTTGCGTGGGCTGGCCATCTGGGCCTGACTATGCTGCCGCAGGTAGTGCACGAGGTAGAAATCAGTGCAACTACCCTTTTGTTTACCAACACCCGGTCACAATCTGAGCTGTGGTTTAAAGCGATTTTAGAAGCTCGCCCAGACTGGGCTGGAATCATTGCCTTGCACCATGGCTCGCTGGACAGCAACGTGCGTGAATGGGTTGAGGCTGCACTAAAGTCGGGCCAGCTTAAAGCCGTGGTGTGCACATCCAGCCTAGATTTAGGTGTTGATTTTCTGCCTGTTGAGCGCGTGCTGCAAATAGGCTCATCTAAAGGTGTTGCGCGCTTATTGCAGCGCGCAGGCCGCTCAGGCCATGCACCGGGCAGACCGTCGCGCATCACATTAGTGCCCACCCACAGCCTAGAAATCATAGAGGCTGCGGCTGCACGTGCTGCCGCAGAAGCTGGGCAGATTGAAGGGCGCGCGCCGCCCCAAGCTCCACTGGATGTATTAGTACAGCACTTGGTCACAGTAGCGCTGGGCGGTGGATTTACTGAGCAAGCTCTATACCAAGAGGTTCGAAGCACCCAAGCTTATGCCACGCTCACCCCAGAGGACTGGCAATGGTGTTTAGATTTTGTACGCCAAGGTGGCCCTACGTTAGCCATTTACCCAGATTACCACCGCGCTGCCCCGGGCGATGATGGTGTTTGGCGGGTAGACAACGCGCAGCTTGCGCGAAGACACCGGCAAAATATTGGCACCATCAGCAGCAGTACTAGCATGGTGGTGCAGTTTTTTAGTGCTGGGGGCAGTGCCGGTGGGGCAAAACTGGGCACGATAGAAGAGGGTTTTATTGCGCGTCTTAAAGCAGGCGATTGTTTTTTATTTGCAGGGCGCACTTTGGAGCTCGTGCGGGTGTATCAAATGACCGCCTTCGTTAAGCGTGCCACAGGCAAAAAAGCTGCTGTACCCCGCTGGGCTGGTGGACGCATGCCATTGTCCAGCACATTGGCTGCGGCTATGGTGCTACAGCTAGAGCGTGCAGCCGTTGCCATGGCAGCAGGCAGCAACTTATCAGAATTGGGGCCAGAAATGGCGCGCGCCTATCCACTCTTGGAAGTTCAACAACGCTGGTCTGCCCTGCCCACTCAGCGCGATCTGGTTGCCGAGGTGTTGCACACCCGAGAGGGTTGGCATTTGTTTATCTACCCTTTTGCTGGGCGCAACGTTCACACCGGCTTAGCTAACCTCATGGCTTGGCGCGCTGCGCGGGTAAAAGCTGGCACATTTTCGATGGCGGTGAACGACTATGGGATAGAGTTGCTAAGCGCCAGCGAGATTAACTGGCAGGATTTACTAGCGGGCATGCTCGGGCACACAGGGTCGCAGCAAGACTTATTGGCTGAAGTACTGGCCAGTTTAAACGCCAGCGAGCTGGCGCGCAGGCGGTTTCGCGATATCGCAAGGGTGTCAGGGTTGGTATACGAGGGACACCCCAGTGAACGAAAAAGTGCCCGCCAGTTACAGGCTTCTTCGCAGCTTTTCTATGATGTCTTTCGCAAATATGACCCTAGCAACCAGCTACTATTACAAGCAGAACAAGAACTGCTGCAAGATGAACTGGAAATACAAAGGCTGGAGGACAGCTTAAAGCGCATGCAGCAGCAAAGGCTGTGCGTCAAGCTTCTTGACAGGCCCACACCCTTTTCGTTTCCGCTAATGGTAGAAAGACTGCGTGAGCAGTTATCTAACGAGAGCATGGCTGAGCGTATAACCCGCATGCTGCAGCAGCTAGAACTGGCTGCAGACGGTGGCAGCCTGCCAGGTAAAAGCGTAGATGATCAAACCGCCGCAGACAATGTTGCGCAAGCCATTGCCTTTTCTAAAGAAACCTCAACTGGCCTGCGTCAAAGCGCACGCAGGCGTAAACCTGTGCGGCGCTAACTAAATTTTAAAACTCTACTTTATGCACATTGTTATCGCTGGCCAGTCGATCCAACTATTGCCGCAACGCGCACTGTGGTGGCCTGCGCAACGCACGCTATGGATTGCAGATTTGCACCTCGGTAAAGCAGCCACTTACCGCAGCCTAGGACAGCCCGTGCCCAGCGGCACTACCCACGAAAATCTTCACCGCCTTAGCCATTTGGTAGACCAATATCAGGCTGAAAAAATAGTCTTTCTGGGTGACTTTTTGCATGCTGCCCAAGCACGCACTCCAGATATTTTTAATGCCCTTGCGCTATGGCGCAAGCGCCATAGCAGCGTTAAATGTCTTTTGGTACGGGGCAACCACGACAGCCGCGCTGGCGACCCACCCCCACAGATGGCAATTGACGTGGTGGACGAACCATACCTGATAGGCCCATTCGCAGCTTGCCACCATCCCCAACAGCATGCGACGCATTTTGTTTTAGCAGGGCACTTGCACCCTGTGGTGATGTTGCAAGGCACAGGGCGCGATAGGCTACGCCTTGCCTGCTTTAGTGTGCAGCCCCGCGCTATGGTACTGCCCGCATTTGGCGAGTTCACCGGGGGTTATGCAGTCAACAACAATTCAGAGCAACGCTTGTACGCGATCGGTGCAGACAAGGTTTGGCCTGTGCCCTAAGCTTAAAGATACGATATTTTTTTGAAAGTTTTTTAGGTTTTGTAGCTTGAATCGCTGCGCTCTAATTTACGAATAAGTGAAGGCCAAACAAACGCGCCACCCAGGCCGCCAGTTTGCACCTTCATGGCCTGCGCCACGCCCTGCACAATGCTGGGCTCTACCTGCGTCAGCGGGCCGCCGGCTTGCGCGCTGATTTGGATTTGGCAAGTAGACTCAAACACATACATATGCAAAAACGCATCCGCTATGGTTTTGCCCACCGTCAGCAGGCCGTGGTTGTGCAGCATGAGGTAATTGGCGCTGCCCAAATCTGCTTGCAAGCTGGGCTTTTCTTCAGGCCGAAACGCCACACCTTGGTAGCCGTGGTAGGCCAGCGACCCCAAAACAAAAGTGCTTTGCTGGCTGATGGGCAACACGCCCGCTGCCTGCGCGCTTACGGCTACCCCCGCGCGCGTGTGGGTGTGCAGCACGCAGCCCGCGTCGTCACGCGCCTCGTGCACGGCGCTGTGGATGATAAAACCAGCGGGGTTCACTGGGTAGGACGAGTCGATGATTTTGTTGCAGTCTTTGTCTACTTTGACCAGCGACGATGCGGTAATTTCATCAAACATCAAGCCGTAGGGATTGATTAAAAAATGGTGCTCTGGGCCGGGCAGCTTGGCGCTGATGTGGGTGAACACCAAATCGCTCCAGCCGTACATGGCTACTAGTCTGTAGCAGGCGGCCAGATCACAGCGAATGGCCCACTCTTGGGGGCTGACTTGGGATTGGATGTCTTGTGTCATGTTATGTCCTGGTGTTGGTAATCAACTATCTTAATGTGGGGACTGGATCTGCGCTGTCGCGTCTGTAAATTGGTTTGCTGTTGAGTGTTCCACCGTTTGCATCAACGTGCGTTTTTAGTTTTGTACACGCGCCTGAACGCGGTCTACCCGATGGACAGCCACGCCGGCATGTTCTTCACCATCTGGTACGGCGTGCTCGACCTGCGCAGCCTGCGCCTGGACTACGCGTCCGCCGGCCACCACCCGGCCTACCTGTGGTCGGCCGGCGGCGCGGCGCTGCAGCCACTGCAGACGCGCAACCTC
>JAYTPK010000339.1:0-24538 GCA_043747295.1 Polaromonas sp.
TTGTGCCTTGGCCAGTTGCGTGGCAGCGTCGGCTAAAAACACCTGTTCGCGTGCTTGATCCAAGCGGCTCCAGTTACCTACGCGGGCCATGCGCCGGGCTAGCTCGCCGCCAGCTTCAGCGGCCAGTTTAGCGTCAGCCATGTACTGCGCTGTCTGCTGCGCCGCTACTGCATTGATCCATGCTTTGCGGGTGTCGGCGGCCAGCTTGATGACCTCTTGCGCTGCGCCCAGCTTGGCCAGCTCATGTTGCTGGCCTTGCCATTTGGCACGCCAGGGTAGGGTGAGTAAGCCGACAATATTAAATTTTAAAACGCGCTCAATCTCAACCGTATCGCCTTCAATAAAGCGGCCGATAGAAAAGTGTGGGTTAGGCAGCGTGCCTGCCTGCACACGGTCAGCGTCGCTGATGCCCAGCGTGGCCATAGACGCGTGCAAGCCGGGGTTGTTAAGTAGTGCAATGCGTACGGCAGCTTCTGCGGTGACGGGCGCTGCCAACAGCTTGGCAACTGCCTCGCGGGTGGCTGCAGTGTCAGCTACAGCCACTTGCGCTGTGGTGCCCGCAGTTTTGCCTGATGTTAATGCGTTAAGGTCAGAGGCATTGCCATCAGGCGACACGGTGGCACAGCCAGCCAAGGCTAATGCAGCGGCACAAAGCGTGAGTTTAAATAAGGGTTGCATACAGTAGCCTAGTGTTTATGTGCTGGAGCAGCTATAGGTTTCGTAGCGTTTTCTTGCTCTTCCGATTTCAAAATGTCCACATGACCGCGTGTGAACTTGCCCACTTCGTCGTTGGCTTTGCGCCAATCGCGGGTGTCTTTCTCTACGCCCAGTGAAGTTTCTTTGAACACTGAGCGGTAGGTTACTGCAGGCACTTTGGCCTGCGGGTCTGCTGCCTTGTTGGAATCTGTGTTTTGGGTGGCAGCAGTCTGCGCCAGGCTCGCTGTGCTAACTGCAATTAGCACAGCTGTGCACCAAGATGCATAACGCGAAAAATAATGTGTAATCATGATCAATCAAACCTTCAACTCGAAAAGTAACGCATGCCTAGATAAAACCAAGGCAGCCCAAAGCACGGTAGATTGCCTGTGTGCCCCAGCTGAGGCAAATTTCAGACGCACTACGGGCGTGAAGCGTTACAAAACGGGTGGTTTGACGGACAGGCGCGGCTCGGCGCTGTGCCAGACAGAAGCGTGCTGCAACGGAGCTGCAGCAGCGGTTTGAGGCAGGCTGGTAGCCGCCTGCGTGGGGTAACTCAAAGCCAGATGGCACACTTGGCAACTAGTGCACTGCTGCACATCAGCCTTATTGACTTCTTGAGAAACATCGTTCGCTTCATGACAAGGCATTTTAGAGTCGGCTGCAGCTTGCATTGCTTGCACTACTACTGGCGCTGGTGTTTGCAGTTGCATAGGTAGCATGCTGTAGGCCATGGCGTCACCCACCAGCCCGCGAATGGGCAGTATAAAAAGCATAAGGATGGCAAACCAGCGACGCATGGGTTTTATGATACTCCAGCTAACTTAAAGTTCAAAATATGGGCTAGAAACACCATTTTGCGCACATGTAAGATTTCATAGCGAAGCACGACTCAGGCCATGGCCAGCATGGCAGCCGCCATCAGCACCATGCCCACATCTTCCACAATGGTCACGGTGCTCATCGGTAACTTGAAGACGGTGCCTAGGCAGGCGCACTGAATTTGCGTTTTACTTATCACCGCACGGATCACGCCAATGGCTGAAAACCCCATAATGATGACAGTGGCCCAGTTGGTGACAAAGGCGTTGTAGTTGGCCAAATACGCTATGCCCAGCGCCAGCTCAACAAACGGGTATAGCCTGCCCCAGCCATGCCAGCGTGCGGCCAGCAGGTCATAGCCTGCGTAGGCGTTGGCAAAGGCGCGAATGTCCAGTAACTTAAAAAATGAAAAAACCAAAAAGAACCCCGCCATAAAGTAGCGCATGGTCTCGCCAGCCGTTAAGGTCATCAAGCCCATGCCAAAGTGCATGCCCAGGGCCATCGGTTCGCCCATGGCACCCGCATGCAACCCAATTTGTATGAGCACGCTGGCACCCAAAATGAACGCTAGTATCAAAAGCAGTGGGTAATAGGTGCTTAGCCAGCTGGTTGCAGGTAAACCAGATGCTGTGCTATTTGCTATATTATTCATAGCTACTTGATCAGTAAATGCTTGGACTACTGGCACTTTTGGTTCAATAATATACTTGCCAGCCGCACTGACAGCCTGTTGTAGTGCAGCTAGATGGTCTGCGCTAGCTGCGCCGGCGGTTTCACCCGATAGTGCAGCTTGCATAGGATCTAGCGTGACTTTGACATCGCGTGCAAACGGCTGCAAAGCTTGGGTCACTTTGCGCACGCAGCTGCCGCAATGCAGGCCAGTTAAGGTGTAAGTAGTGGTTTGTGCAGTAGTGTCCATACCAATATTAAACACCTTCGAGTCGCTCGAAGGTCAAGAGGATAATTAGAAAGTTGCCTGCAACCCGAGTTTTAAGCTGCGCCCAGGCAACGGCGACTTGCCCGGTGCTGATTGCGTCAAAATTGACGTGGCGCTGTAGGCCAGCTTGTCGGCAGCGTTCTCAAGACGCGCAAACCACAGCAAGTTAGCGTTTTGGGCCTTCATGCGGTAGGTTACAGCTGCATTCCACAACGTGTAAGCGGTAGTAGTGTTGTCGCTAGGCTTGGCGTAATGGTCAAAGCCGCCGCGTGCGCCCCAGCTGCCTACCGCCCACACCAGCGTGGCCCCAAGGCGCACGGGTGCTATGCGGGGCAGGCTGGCACCAGTGTTACTGTTAACCGCCCGCACAGTGTCAAAACGCCACTGCATGTCTAGCGTGCTGCCTTGGTCTAGCATGCGCCAATTACCTGATGCCTCTAGGCCGCGAAAGCGCGCTGGCACCTGCACGTAGGCAAACTCGGGCAATATTCCTTCGCCGCTGCCATCAGCTGCGCCGTCACCATCAGCGTCCAAGGGGTTTTGCTCACCATCCAGCCCGCGAGAGTTGCCTGTTTGGTTTAGCAAAATATAGTTTTTAAACTGGCTGACAAACGCATTGAGCTGCAGCGTGCTGGCCCCACTTTTCCATTTGGCACCAATGTCAAAGTTGGTAGACTTTTCACGCTCTATGGCAGAGTTGCCCAGCTCATACGCGGCGGTAGCGATGTGGGGGCCGTCGGCAAATAGCTCGTAGTCTTTGGGTGCGCGCTGGGTTGCCGCAAAGTTGCCCGTAAGCTGCCACTGCGGGTTAAGGTTGACCAAGCCACCCAAGGCGTAACTTGCAGGTTTAAATGATCGGGTATCGGGCACAAAGCGTGCAACCTGCGGGTTTCCAAATGATTGAACTTTGATGCTTTCTATCCTGCCGCCAAAGCTGAGCTTGCCCCAATTGAAAGCTGCTTCTTCATAGACAAACAATGCAGTTTGCTTGGTTTGGCTAAAAGGCGCAAAGGCTTCTGCGCCGTCCGCAGAAAAGTTATTTTTCTCAGTCTGCAAACCTATCACACCTTCTAGGTTGCCCAGCTTGGCATGGCGTGCCTCTAGGCGCAGGTCGTTGCCTTTGTTTTTAAACACGGTGCCAACGTCAGGGCCTTCAAACTCGGTGTGTTGATAGTCAGTGCGGCTGGCTTGGCCTTTGATAGATTGCACAAAGCCGCCTAGTTTGACTTCGCCTTCCAATGCAAACCGGTTGGACTGCATGTCAATCGTCACTTCGTCCTCGGCCACGGTGCCGTATTTGGTTTTAAAGTTTGACAGCGATGCGCCTAGATAGCCTTGGTCAAAAAAAACTGACCCACCTATTGCACCCCCGCGCGAGTTGGCTGCAGAATTGCAAATTTTGCGCTGCAGTGCAGGTGCACCAGGCTTGGTGCAAGCCAAGTCTTTAGGGGCAGCCACATCGCCGCTGTCGCGCGCAAACACGTCTGCGTGTAAGGCAAATTTTTTATTGCCACCCTCCACCATGAACGCGCCGTTTTTGCCGTTGTTACCAGTGGACAAGCCCATATCTACTTTGCCAGCTACGCCTTCAATTGCCTCACGCGGAATGCGGTTGTCGATCACGTTGACCACGCCGCCTACCGCGCTGCCGCCGTAGAGTAGTGCGCCGGGGCCGCGCAATACCTCTATGCGCTCAATCGCAATCGGGTCCAGCGGCACAGCGTGGTCATAGCTGAGGCCTGATGCGTCTATGCTGGCGCCTGAGTTTTGCAGCACGCGCACGCGGTCACCGTCTAGCCCGCGAATGATGGGGCGGCTGGCGTTGGGGCCAAAGTAGGTGCTGCTCACGCCTGGCGTGTTGGCCAAGGTTTCGCCCAGCGTGCTTTGCTGGCGCAGCAGCAGGCCGGTGCCCGAGTAGCTGGCAGCGGGCGCGATCAAATCGCTGCTGCCCAGTGGGTTGGCAGTAATGGTGATTTCTTTGAGTGTGGGTGCAGAAGTCGATGTATTAGTTGGGGGCACGGTTTGCGCCCCCGCATGCATGCCCCAGGCGCAGGCTAGTGATGCAGCCAACAGGCTGTGAATGAATGGTGTTGTCATACAAGTGATCTTTAAAAAAATAGCAAACAAGCCACCAGCGCTGTGAAATACACAACGCCAGGTAGGCAAAAAGATGCGGGAGTTTTTAAAGAGCCGCTGGTGGGCCGCGTGCCTCAAACAGCGCAGCTGCGCGCGCTGTGGACGTGATCTGTGAAAATGCTATTAATTGTATAGCTGCTTGAGCAATGAATACTTGGACTACAGGCATAAAACCACCATAAATAGTGGTTTGAGCATCATAAACAGCGCAGGTTACACCATCTTCATGGTCAGTAAACAACTGCTCCAGCCAAGCGTGGCGTTGACCTAAATCGTGTTGCGCGTGGGGCGCGTCTGGCGTGTGGCCAGACGTGTGCACACTGCGGTGTAGTAAGCCCAGGCTTTGCGTTAGCAGCATAGCCAGCAGCAATACCATTGCACCCAGCTTGGTGCACCACAGTGGCATAAGGCGCATCATTTGACTGATGATGCGTCCGTAATACGGTAATAAAGACCAGCAGGGTCGTCCTGCAACACCAAAAACCTGCCTTCCACCACTACGGGTTCCAGGGTGTATTTAACCGGTGTTTTGGTGCGCACTTCGACCATGCTTTCTGGCCCGCCGGGCAAACAAAAACCGCAGCTCATGGGCACAGAGGTTAGTAAAAAATGGCGCTGCTTCTCGCCAGGTTCTAGCGGCATCATAAAGCCTTGTATTTTTTGGCTTTTTTGGTTTAGTGCCATCTGACCCATGGTGTAGACCGCGATGATTTTATTTTTATCGACCTTGGTTTTCACATCGGTCAGCAGGCTCCAGGGCACTATGTCTGCGCGATCTTCTAGTTTGGCAAACGGGCTGTTGGCACCATGCACGCCAGCCCCTTGGCCAGCGGGCACGCCAGCTACTGTGCTTGCCATCGCGCTAGATGCTGCTTTGGGTGCGCCGGGCAGTGGTTGCGCGCCTTTAATGGGCGAGCTGAGTAATGATGGTGCTGTTGAAGGCGGGGTTTGCGCGGTAGCAACGGCCAGATGCCCCAGCGCGCCCGCCAGCAAAACTGAAATGGTGCAAAGTTTAGTGTTCATGTTTCATCCCGCAGTACTTGCCTATGGCCAGGCCTTTGCAGGCGGTTTGCAGCTCTTTATGGCAAACATCTTCTTTTTTGCCTGACTCTAAACATTTGGCGGCAGCCTCGTGGGCAGCAGCGATAGCGCGGTGGCGCGCCATGTCTTTTTTGGCATCCGCATCAGGGCCTGTTGCTGCAGTTTGCGCTACAGCACTGGCTGCCGCCCAAGTGCACAAAGCTAGTGTGAGTAAAGATTTTCTGAAAATTGTCACAAATTATCTCGATTGCAAAAGTTTAAGAACATCTAACCGATAAGCTGACCAGACTGGCAGCAGCGCGGCTATCAGCGCCATGACTACCGTGCCCGCCAGCACCCAAAGCTGCTCTGGCAGCCAGACCAGACCCGTGATGGGGATGGATCTATCTACTAATAATAAATAGCCTACCAGACCTGTCAAGAGGTGGCCCAAACATAAACCTAAAACCCCGCCCAGCGCAGTGAGAATCATTGCCTGCCACACCAGCACGCAGGCCACGCGGCCTGGGGGTGCCCCCAGCATGCGTAGCATAGCCCAGTCGGCTTGGCGCTCGCGCAGTGCGTTCCACAGGGCGATCAGCAGGCTGACAGTAGCAATCAGCAACAACACTGCTGCAAAGCCGCGTAGTACGTCTGCGCCCACGCCTAGTAGCCTGAACAAGCGCGTCATTTCAATGGCGGGCGCTGCGGCCTGCATCTCGGTGGTGGTGTTAACAAAGCGTGGAAAGCTCACCGCAGCCAGTGGCGAGGTGTATTGAATCAGCGCCAACGTGACTTCGCGATCCTCCTCTAACGCCTTTTGGTCTGATGCGTCTAGCGCCGTGGCTTTTTCGTGCACTTGCCAGACTGATTCGGTCATGGTCAAAATTAAACGGTCAAGCACACAGTCGCATTTTTGCAGCTCGCCCACCAGCTGGTAAGGTGCTTCGCCGTGTGGATGGCCTTTAGCGCCTAAGCCGTGGTTGCCCACAAAGGGCATGCCGGGCTGCAAGCCCATGGTGTTCATAGCTGCCGCTGCGCTGTAGCCAGCAACTGCCTGCAGTGGCCCTGTCCACATTTGGCCGCGTTGCATTTTGGCGTTGTACAGCTTGATGTAGTCGTGCGTGGTGCCCACAATGCGGTAGCCTGCAAAACTGTCACCCAAACTAATAGGGATCAGTGTTTTAACCAACGGGTTGTTTGCCAGCTCTTTAACATCGGCCAGCGGAATATTGCCCGATGGCACATCGATATGAAACACGCCTGCCAGTATCAATTGCAGCGGGCTGCCCTTAGCGCCCACCACCACGTCAATACCTTGCAGGTCACGCTCAAAAGATTGCTGCACTTGGTGTTGCACCAGTAGCAAAAAGTTAATCGAGGCTATTCCTAAGGCCAGCAGCAGCACATTAAGCTGCGCCGCCAACGGACGGCTGCGTATGTAGTGCCAAGCTAATGCTATAGAATTCATAGCTGCTTAAGCATTAAATGCTTGGACTGTAGGCCGTTTTCATCAGTAAAAACGGTATTTAAGGTAGTTTGCACCCGTGTGTCGTGCGTAGCCACCAGTAGCGTAGCCCCGCAGCGCGCAGCCGCCTGCGCCAATAGGGTGATGGCGCTAGTGGCTGCGTCGTCGTCTAAGCTGGCCGTGGGTTCGTCAGCCAAGATGGCTTTGGGCTGCATCAGCACCGCCCGCGCCAGCGCCACGCGCTGCGCCTGCCCGCCTGACAACGCGTGCGGCATGCGCTGCGCTAAATCAGCCACGCCCAGTGCGTTTAAGCTTTGCATGATCTGCACTTTGTCAGTAGGCACGCCGATGGCAAAGTAGGCTAGTGCTAGATTGTCAAACACGCTTAAGGCATCGCTTAAATGCAGTCGCTGCGGCAAAAAACCCACTGTGCGTCCGCGCCAAGCGTCGCGCTGTGCAGGTTTGAGCAGCGCAGGGTTTTGCCCCGCTACTTCAATAGCCCCCGACGTGGCGGTTAGTAAACCAGCCGCCAGCGCCAGCAAGGTCGATTTACCGCTGCCCGAATTGCCCCGCAGCACTACCGCGCCGCCTTGTGGGACATCTAGGTCGGGCAATACTAAAGGCATGCCGCCGGGGTATTGGTAGCCAAGACTAGTAGCGCGCAGCATCAATTCATCTCAGTTGCTGTCTAGCGTTCAGCACTTCGCCAATAAACAGCGCAGATGCTGTAACCAGCATGCAAACGAGCAAAGCGACAGATATCAGCTGCCATGCGCTTGGTGAAAGGGTGGTTGTTATCACAGTAGGCATTTAAATAATTAAGCAGCTTTAAGCCGCCACACCGCGACCATATACGTCAGGCTGGTCACTGCGACAGAAATACCCAAACTAGGCCAAAACTGCATGCCTCGGTTAAGCAGCCAGGCCAGCAAGATAAAAAGTGGCAATGATGCAATCACTAGCCACACAATTTGTATTGACATCGTTGCAATCACGCTGTTGCTTATGCCTTCAGTGTGTAGCCACATAAAAGCTAATAGTGATGTCACCGGAATAGCCGCTAACGCTGCTCCCAACCAGCTGCTGCGCTTGCCCAGCTCGGCTATGGCCACCACTAGCACAGCAGTTACAGCGTATTTAATGGCGAGTTGGATCATTGGGGGTTATTGTGGTTTAGCTGGCATTGATTTGCCTGTTTTTAATAGCATCAGTTCATGGCTAATTAGCAAAGCCGCCGCTGCGCAAATAGCCATGTCGGCCACATTAAAAGCAGGCCAATGCATGCCTGCCCAATGAAAATCTAAAAAATCAGTCACATAGCCAAATGCTGTGCGCTCTGCTCCATTACTAATAGCACCACCTAGCATGAAGGCAAACGCTAAACGCATCCATGCACTGGCCTCTTTAGTTAGCCACCAAATTAACCCGATAGCGACTACCGCTGCAATAGCGGCAAAAAACCACCGTTGCCAGCCACCAGAATCTGCCAGCATGCCAAACGCTGCGCCCGAGTTGCGGTAGTGCACGTAATTGAAGAATGACGTGATGGGTGCAGCCGTGCCCAATGCCATAGTCTGCTGGGCAATGTATTTGGTTGCAAAATCAAGCACAACAACAAACAGCGCTAGGCCGTAGGCCGCAGTAAATTGGCGGCGGTTAGGTAACGTGGCTGCTTGCGCGGGGTGGGTGATAGGTGTGTTCATAAGCGCATTGATTGTAAAACGTATGCAAAACGTCTTGATACGGTTTGCTTGGAGGCTTCAAAATTCAATGTGTTTGAGTGTGATTACGTGCATGTGACCGGACATTCGCATCCGAATGAGCAGGCTTAGGCGGCGAGCCGTCTTTGGGCTCATCAAAGGTATTCATCTCAGCGCGCGCCAAGTGCATGATCTTCCAACCTGCGGTGATGCTTAAGTAGGCCATCAAAGCAGCAACAGCAATATCAGGCCACGCCGTGCCAGTACCAAACACGCCAAACGCAGCCAGCATCACGGCCAAGTTGCCAATGGCATCGTTGCGGCTGCACAGCCACACGCTTTGCATATTGGCGTTGCCATTGCGAAAGGCATACAGCAAGCCAGTGACTACCAAGTTGGCCACCAAAGCTAGTGCGCCAATCACGCCCATGGTGAAAGCTTCTGGGGTTTGCCCAGTTTTAATGGCCCACAGCGTTTTGCCCATCACCAAAAGACCAATCAAAAGCATGGTCATGCCTTTGAAAGTGGCTGCGCGTGCGCGCCAGAGCAAGCCCATGGTAAGCACATACAAAGTGATGCCATAGTTGGCTGCATCGCTGAAAAAATCCACGGCATCGGCCAGCAATGCGACTGAACCCGATTGAAAACCCGCCCCTATTTCAATGAAGAACATCAAAGCATTGATGATTAGCGCCGCCCAAAGTACTTTGCGCAGCTTCGGGTCAACCGCCATATCGCTCAAGCCGTGGTCATGGTGAATCTCAGATTTGCAGCAGTCTGCTTGTGATGCTTCGGGGGAGTGCGTGTGTTGTGTATTCATGGGTAGAATTAGAAACTATAAAGTAACTTTAAGGTCAAGCCATGGCAAGTTTAAAACCACATATCATTCAGGGCTATCAAATTGGGCAGGCTGCGCAGTTAAGCGGTGTGAGCGCGGCGAACATTCGTTATTACCAAAAAGAAACGCTGATTGAGCCCCTGGGTACTGCGGCTAATGGTTACCGTATGTACAGCGATGAAGATGTTCACCAGTTGCGTTTTATTCGCATGCTGCGCACGCTGGATATGTCGCTGACCGAGGTGCGCAGCTTGCTGGGGCTAAACCTGCGCAAAAAAACCGACTGCCAAACGGCGCGCGATACTTTGGATGACCATATTGGCCATGTGCGTGAGCGCTTGGCCGAGCTGGCGCAGCTTGAAACTGACCTGGTGGCGCTGCGCAAACGCTGCAACGGTCAAGACGCATCGTGCCATTTGATTGAAGCGCTACATGACCGTGCACGCCAAGCGCCCGCTACAACTGGGCGCGCAAGGCCATAGCAGTTTGGCAAAGCGCATAAAGCGTCTGCGCATAAACATCTTTAACGGCCGCTGTGCTCTGCAGGTGTTTCTAGTTTGCGGCACAGCACGGTCAATATCCACGTCATGATCAAGTACATGGCTGAGATGGCCAAGTACGGCTCCCAATAGCGTGAGTACGCACCTGCCACCGTGCGGGCGGCCATCGCCAGCTCGGCCAGGCCAATGGCAGAAACGAGGGACGAGTCTTTTAGCAAGGTGATGGCTTCGTTGACCAGCGGCGGCACCATGCGGCGCAGCGCCTGGGGCAGCACGATGTAGCGCATGGACTGTTGGTGGCTTAGCCCCAAGCTTTTTGCAGCCTGCGTTTGGCCGCGTTCAATAGACGCAATGCCTGCGCGCACGATCTCGCTAATGTAAGCGGCAGCATTGAGTGTGAGGGCGACCGCACCCGATATGAATGCGCCGTAGTTTTGGCGCAGCTGGGCTGCGGCCTCGCCCGTTAACAGCAAACCGTTGTCAGGGTGGATTAACGTAGGCATGAGCGCAAAGTGCACTAACAAAATCTGCACAAACAGCGGCGTGCCCCTGAAAAACCCCACATAGGCGACACACAGCCATCGCACCAAGCGACGCCAACCAGTGGCGGGCTGCGACGTAACTAACCCAATCATCAAACCCGCTAACAGCCCTAGCACCAAGGCTATGACGGTGAGCTGCACTGTCATCCACACGCCTTGCACAAACAAGGGCGCATATGGCGTGAGGATGTCCCAACGTAAATCCATAAGTTATTAAAATTTAAGCGTTGGTTGAAGGGCTAGCTAAAACGCAAGGAAATTGCGCAGTTTACTTAGACGCAGGTGCGGCAGGTGCGGCAGGTGCGGCTGCAGGGGCTGTAGCAGCAGGTGCAGCTGCTGCAGAGGCCACAGGCTTGGCACCAAAGTACTTTACATGGATGGCATCTAAGCTGCCGTCCGATTGAATAGCCGCCAGTGCATCATTGATTTTCTTTTGCAGTTCAGTGTTGCCTTTTTTCATGGCCATGCCGTACTGCTCAGGGGTAAACGATGCGTCGCTCACGCTTTTAAACTTCGCTGCAGGGTTGTTTTGTATGTAGTGTTGCACCACGCCGTTGTCGGCTACCACTGCGTTTACGCCACCGGCCTCTAGTTCTTTAAGGGCTAGTGGGGTAGATTCAAAACGCTTAATGTTGGCACTGGTTTTACCCAGCAGCTTTTGCACCACTTCGTCACCAGTGGTGCCAGTTTGTACGCCCACTTTCAGCGGTTTGAGATCGTCAAACTTGCTGACCTTTGAGTCTTGTTTCACCGCGATGAGTTGGTTAGCATTAAAGTAGGGCGCAGAAAACTCCATGGTCAGTTTGCGCTCATCGGTGATGGTGACTGCAGACACCACCAAGTCACGTTCGCCAGTGTCTAGGGTTTTAAAAATGCCTTCCCATGGCGTGTTAACAAACTTCAATTCCATGCCCGCCTTGGCAGCCACAGCTTTGACTACATCCACGTCAAAACCCACAATCTCGCCACCAGGGGCTTGTGATTCAAACGGTGCATAGGCTGCGTCGGTACCTACTACATACACCTTGGCTGCAGGCGCTGGTGCTGCAGCTGCTGGGGCAGGGGTTGCTGCAGCGGGCTTAGCGGGCTCTGGTGTTTTGCTGCAACCCGCTACCAAAGCGGCAGATGCGAAAGCTAGCAGCGCAATACGGCGATTGAAGAGTGCATTCATAAAAATCGTCCCTAAAATTTAAACAGGCGTTGAGTTTAAAGCTAAGTTATCCAGAAAATAAAGGTATCCCCAGCAGTTGTAAGCGTTCTAAAGCGATATTGGGGTAGTCAGAAATCAGGCCATCCACACCCATGCGGACGACTGCGTCAATCTCTTGCGCGCTGTTCACCGTCCAAGGCACCACCTTCAAACCCAAGGCATGCGCTTGGCTGACCAATGCTGACGTAATGTCACCAAAATAAGGTGACCAAATGCTACTGCCCGCTGCGCGCACCATGCTGGGCACGTCGCTGTGGTCTTGCGCACGCACATTGCCAGTCCACGGTGACGTGTAGGGGCCGTGGTGTCTGACGTTGTCTGTCCATGGCTGCTGCGCAGTCAGGCAGGCCGTGCGCATGAGTGGCGCGTGTTGGTGCACCAGCTGCAGTGTGCGCCAGTCAAAGCTTTGCACTATCACCCGGTGCTGCATGTTGTGCTGTTGCACCACAGCCAGCAACGCGTCAACAAACTCACTGGGGCTCAACGTCTCAGTGGGTTTTTCAGGTGAGATTTTGGTTTCGATATTAAAGTGCAGATGCGTGGGCTGCATACGCTCAAACAATTGCGCCAGCGCAGGCATGCGCGTACCGTCACGCGGGGCTTGGCTAGGAAAGCGCGTTGCGTAGGCGCTGGCAGGGTTGATGCGGCCCACGTCGTAGCTCTGTAGCTGCTCAAAGCTCAGTGAGTTAACTAAAATCGGTGCCGCTAACCACTGGCCTTGTGCATCGCGGGTGATTTCTGGGTTAAGCGCGCGGTCATGGCTGATCACCACCACGCCATCGCTGGATACACCTACATCCAGCTCAAGCGTGCTCACGCCAATTTGTAGTGCCGCCTCATAAGCAGGCAAAGTGTTCTCAGGTAGCAGGCCGCGTGCACCACGATGGCCTTGCAGATCAAATAATGGACGTGTCATGCTCAAATTATCAATCAAATTGGCAGATAGTCCAAGTATTTACTGCTCAAGCAGCTATGAAATTGATAGTAATTAGGTTTCGCTGTTTGATGTTTTGTCAAACCACAATGACGCATAGGCAGCCATGGCAAAGGGCGCGCCTACCCATGCCAGCTTGTCAAAACCGACAGAAACAACTACAGCACCGCTGACAATGGCCCCCAATGCGGTGCCTAGGTAAATCATCGAGGCGTTGAGGCTGAGCAGCAGTGGCGCTTGCGCAGGCAATAGGCTGGTCATACGTGACATTTGCGGCGCACCCAGTGAAAAACCTGCAACGCCCCAAAAGATAAAAATACCCACCACCAGCGGATAGCTACCTAGCGTGAGCGGCACACACAGCATGGTGATAATAAATGCCGCTAAATTAAAGCGCAGCGTGCGAATCGGCCCAAACCTGTCTGACGCCCATCCGCCCGCAAACGTACCCACCACACCGCTGATGCCAAACAACACTAAAGCAAAGCTCAGCTGCGAAGCCGACATGGGGTACAGCGCCTGCAGCACTGGGCCTACATACGCGAACACACTGAAGATGGCTACAAAATACAGCAGAGTGCGCGCCCAGATGCGCACAATGTCCCAGCGGCGCAACACACCGCCTAACCCTGCAAAACTGGCACCCGGCGCTGCAAAGGTGTGGGGCAGAAAATAGCTCAAAGCCGCGATGGCCAGCAGGCAGCCCACCGCTACCAAGGCCACAGGCGCATGCCAGCCGTAGGTAAAACCCAGCCAAGTACCCAGCGGTAAACCTATGGCATAACTTAAGCTGATACCTGAGAACACCAGCGCCAACGCACGCGCCCGCACCGCAGGCGGCACCATCACCACCACTAGGCCCGAGGCCAAAGCCGAATACATAGAGCCAATGCCCATCAACGCTCGGCCGCCCAGCAGCGCAGACAGGTTGGGTGACACAGCGCACACCACGCTGCCCGCAAAAAATAAAACCAAACCAAACTGCAGTGCCCGTTTACGCCGCCAGCGGCCTGTGGCCACGATGGCCAATGGCGCTAAAAATGCCGATGCTACTGCATACGCCGTCATCGCTTGGCCAGCCGCCGCTACGCTAACCCCTAAGTCGTCACTCATGGGTTTTAAAATCCCCGTCAGCACAAACGCACCTGTGCCAATGACTAAATTAGTTAGTGCAAAGAGGTACAAGATGGGTGGCATGGGCTGAACTAGGTAAATGCCTATCCCTTTTGGGGTTTGCAATGACATACATTGTTGTATTAGAACTCAGGAACTGGCTATGAAATTATTTTCCTTACCTACTGCCATTTGCGCGCTGTTACTAGCGTTGTGCACAGTGTCCAACGCCGCCGATTTCCTAACGCCCAAAGAAGGCAGCTGGGTCGTCAAAGACTTTCGCTTTCATACTGGCCAGGTACTGCCTGAGCTGCGGCTGAACTACACAACGGTAGGTGACCCGAAAGGCGAGCCCGTGCTGGTACTGCACGGCACCACAGGCTCCGGCATGGGCATGCTCAACCCCGGCTTTGCAGGCGAACTGTTTGGCGCGGGCCAGCCGCTGGATGCCAGCAAATACTTCATCATCCTGCCCGATGCCATCGGCACTGGCAAGACCACCAAGCCATCCGACGGCCTGCGCGCCGCCTTCCCCAAATACAATTACGACGACATGGTAGATGCGCAGCACCGCCTGTTGACTGAGCATCTGGGCATCAAGCACCTGCGCTTGGTGATTGGCAACTCCATGGGCGGCATGCAAACCTGGATTTGGGGCACTAAATACCCCAGCATGATGGACGCGCTGGTGCCCATGGCCTCGCAGCCCACTGAGATGTCCAGCCGCAACTGGATGATGCGCCGCCTGATTACCGACTCCATCAAAAACGACCCCGAGTGGCAAGGCGGCAACTACACCACCCAGCCGCGCAGCGCCCTGTTTGCATCGGTGTACTACGCCATCGCCACCAACGGCGGCAGCCAAGCCCTGCAAAAAGCGGCCCCCACCCGCGCCCAAGCAGACCAAATCCTGGACCAGCGCCTGAACGCCAAATACACGGGCGACGCCAACGACCACCTTTACCAATGGGACTCGTCCCGCGACTACAACCCCGCCCCCGGCCTAGAGCGCATTCAGGCCGCTGTATTGGCGATCAACTCTGCTGACGACGAACGCAACCCACCCGAGACCGGCACGCTGGAGCGCGAGATCAAACGCGTGAAGAGTGGCCGCATTTATTTGATTCCCGGTAGTGAGCAGACTGCGGGGCATGGCACGACGGCGATGGCGAAGTTTTGGAAGACGCAGTTGGCGGAGCTGCTGCAGAGTGCACCGAGGTTGGGTAAGTAGCTTAAAGGCGCCACGCCGCAATCTTCACTGTTTCACCCACCCGTTCGGGCTGAGCCTGCCGAAGCCCTTGCGATGTACCAGCACACGCACTACTACCGCGCATGTAACAATGCTCATTTGATATCCAGCCAAATCCAATGCAAAAGATAAGCTGACTCAGCTATTTTGAGTGCAAAATAGAGAAATATTTAGTTACCAGACGATCACTCTGATTGTGATGGCAAGTAATTTGAGGTCAAATGCTTTCAGTCTCCGCAATAAGCGAAATCCTAATTCGACCCAAAAGATTGGTTGCAGCTATGAGTTGGGTGAAAAAGCTGAATCGCGAATCTGGGGCTTGGTATGAGTTTACAAGCGCGCTAGAGTTTGAAGATGATCTTTTGGAATCACCTGAAGGACTAATTGTTCGCGGACAATGGAAACAATCAGAAGGAGATAAGCCATCCAATTTTGGATTCGGTCTTCACGTTGGAAATGATCGGATCTATGCAATAGATGTAAAACTAGTCGGACGTCACAAGAACACTGCGGGAACTGGCAGACCATTGTTTTCAAAAATAATAAGTGGAATCCATGAGCACACCTGGTCTGCTGACGGTTATGGTTATGCTGAGCCACTGGAGAATATGCTAATTGACGCTGCTTGGAATTTATTTGTCAAAAATGCGATGATTAACTCCGATACGTTTAAACACCCCGACAACGGAGAACCCGAGCTTCCAATATGAACTGCCAATCTATTCTTTCTGGAATGGGGTTTGAGTGTCTGTCTCTTGGCGAAGATACGCTAAGGGTGTGGTCTCCATTTACCTACGGCGGTGATGGTGAAGTAGTTGGCCTTTATGTCGAATCCTATAGCGGAGGATTTCGCATAACTGATAACGCAGAGTCATTGATGCATGCATCATCAATGGGAATAAAAATATCCAAAGTAAGAATGGAAGCTTTGCGTCGCGCAAGTGGATCATCCGTAAAAATTTCGGATGGTGGAGAAATCGCAATTACAGTTGACAAGGATCATATCGGCGAAGGCGTTGCTTCCGTCTTAAATGCAGCGATGGCCGTTAGTCATTTTGAGAGCATCTGGACACCAAGAAATAAATCAGAGTCTTTTATCAAAATTGTTGCTGATGCACTTGAGTCAACAGTAGGCGATAAGTTACTCAGAAAAGTCAGTGTAGTCGGTGCAAGTGGCCATCAACTTGAGCTTCCGCTTGCGCTCAAAATAGGAAATTCGTTGTCCTACATTCAACCAATTGCAGCAAATGATGACCTGCTTGTTGATTGGAACAATGTCTACGCTGGATTTGGGAAAATGATGGATTTGAAAAATGCCGGAGCAGACAGTTCTGCACGTATTGTTGTTATAGAAGATGCGTCAAACGATTCTGAAATACCCAAGGCAATCACTATGCTAGCAATGTGTGCCTCCGTAGTCAAATACTCAAACTTGAAGCCTTGGGCTGAAAGATATAAGTGAGTGCAGTTCAACAGGGATGCACAGGATGCAAAACACGAATGCATAGGGTCACACTAATGCACAAGGTCAAGTCTCCTTTGTTGCATTTTTATCTAATTCGGGCAATGAGAATTCAGTTAATGGCTAATATCTGAATCGGATTGAGTAATTTACTTGCTGCAATTTTTGTAGCTGCTCAAGCTATATTTCACTAGGGCTGCAGTTCAGTTGGCCGCACGTTTCCACAGTTAGCATGTGTTTACTTGAGCAATCCACCACTCAAAACCAGCCTAGGCTGTACTGACCACCTCAAACCGCTGCGCGATGTTTGAATTGCCGTTTGAGTTTAATCTCTACGGTTTTACCCACTGCGTTGGCGGCTTTGATCAAGGTGTCTAGTTGCACTGACAGATTGGCTGGGTCTAGTACGCGGTCTAGTTGCGAGCGGCTGGTGGCCATGCGCTGGGCCATGGCTACTTTGCTGAGTTTGCCTGCTTGCATGGCATCGTCCAGCTGCTCGGCCAAGGCGCGTTTGAGCGCGCGGGCTTGCACGGCTTCATAGATGCCGTCTTCTTTGAGTAAGTCGTCAAAGTTGCTACCGCGATGGGGGTTTAATTTAGCCATGGTTCCAATCCTTTAAACGTTTGAGCGCAAGTTCTATATCCGCAGGTGCGGTCTGCTGGGTTTTCTTGATAAAGCCATGCAGCAGCACCAACTCTGACTTCTCCACTGCAAACAACACCCGCGCAATGCGGTTGCCAATGGTGCAGCGCACTTCCCATATGGGGCCGCGCAAGTGGTCAACCCTGGGTTTTCCGATGGGCCACTTGTATTGCACATAGGCAATGTCCTCGCCGATGGACTGCCTGGCAGCCTTGTCTAACCCCTTTAACCAGTCGCGTACAGGCTCGTCGCCCGAAGCTGATCGATAGAAGATAGCGGGCAGCTTTCGGCTTAAAGACATGAATTATTGTACCTCAAAAGGTACTTTTATTCTAATTCAAAATATACCTATCGGCGGTACCACGTCGACAGGTTTGAAGCCAAAGCCAAGCCTGTGAATAAACAGGCGGTACGCAAAGTACAGGCCTATAGCGCGCAAGAAATCAAGGCGCTGCGGGCTCAGAATAATTTGAGCCAGGCAGTTTTGGCATCGGTGCTCAACACCAGCCTGAGCACGGTGCGCCAATGGCAAATTGGCCACAAACACCCAAGCGGCCCATCGCTTAAGCTGCTCAGCCTGCTACAGCGTAAGGGGTTAGATGCGGTAGTTTGATAAAGGCAATGCGTTGATGGGGATTTGCCTTAGGCTGCCCCGTATCAGGGAAGTAGCCTAGTCCAATTTAGCCCCAGACTTTTGCACTGCTGTAGCCCACTTGGGCATTTCATCAGTCAGGAATTTAGCAAAATCGTCTGCACCTAAAAATGCTGGGTCTGCCCCTTGGCTGATCATGCGGTTGCGCACCTCAGGCAAGGCTAGCACTTGTTTAAATGCATCGCTTAGTTTGTCGATCACAGGCCTGGGTGTGCCAGCGGGTGCTAGAAAGCCGTAAAAGCCCACTACGTCAAAGTCTTTGGCCATTTTGGTTTCCATCACCGTGGGTACATCGGGCAGGGCGGGGTTACGCTCACGGCTGGTGACGGCCAGGGCGCGCACTTTGCCTTGCTTGTGGTACTGGGCGGCTTGCGGAATACTCTCGGCCATAAACTGCACTTGGCCTGCAATCAAATCGGTAAAAGCCGGTGCGCTGCCGCGGTACGGGATGTGCACCATGAACAGGCCTGTTTCAGACTTGAACATTTCCGGCACCAAGTGGCTGATGCCGCCATTGCCTGCTGAGCCGTAGTTTACCTTGCCAGGGTTGGCCTTGGCATAGGTCACAAACTCGGGCAGGGTTTGCGCTTTCACATTGGGGTTAACCAGCAACGCCAGTGGCTGCATGGCGGTGCGGGCAATGGGGACAAAATCTCTCAAAGTGTTGTAGGGCAGCTTGCTGTACAAGCCTGGGTTAATCACCATCACGCCGGTGTTAGCCAGCATCAAGGTGTAGCCGTCGGCTGCAGATTTCATTACATCTTGCGCGCCTACTATGCCGCCTGCGCCAGCTTTGTAGTCCACGGTGATGGGTTGCCCCAAAATGCCTTGCAATTTATCAGTCAGCAAGCGCGCATGTTGGTCAAGCGGCCCTCCAGCCGGAAAGCCCACCACGATGCGGATGGGTTTGTTAGGAAAAGCAACTTGGGCTTGTGCAGCTTGTATGAAGCCCAGTCCGATAAGCGACACGGTCAGCAGGTTTTTGAGGGTTTTCATAGTTTGGATGTTCTCAATGATGCTCCATGATAGCTAATGATAAAAACCTTGGGGATTGGCGTTTTCCTCGGGGTGTAGCATGTCACTAAAGCGTTAGGAAAAAAATCAATGCAAGACCGTGCCCACTTTAAGTTTTGGCCCCGCCGCCTGCCTCGCAGCATTACCGCGCCTGCGGGCTCGTTGTGGAGCAACTTGGCCATTAGTGCGCAGCGCTACCCCGATAAAAATGCTTTGGTATTTTTTGACACCGCCATCACCTATGCACAGATGCTGCACAAAGTAGATCTGTTAGCCCAGTATTTACTGGGGCTGGGTGTTAAAAAAGGCGACAGGGTAGTGGTGTGCATGCAAAACTGCCCGCAGCTTGTCATCAGTCATTTTGCAATTTTGCGGCTAGATGCGGTGGTGGTGCCAGTCAACCCGATGAACAAGGCCCAAGAGCTTAAACACTACATTACTGACCCCGACACGCAGGTAGCCATCACCACAGCTGACCTTGCACCCGAGTGGGCTGCAGCGTCTTACGCACTGGCACCCGAGCAGCGCTTAAAGCATTTACTGATCACGCATTTTGCCGATGCCTTTGGCGACCAAGCTGCTGACGACATGCCCCCCGCTTGGCGCGACTGGTTGCTACCCCAGCGCGCTGTGCCCGCGCTTGACGGTACGCAGGCGCACACATGGCTTGCTGCGTTGCAAGAGCGCGCACTCAGCTTGCCTGCAGTCACAGCCACATCGCAAGACATGGCCGTGCTGCCCTACACCAGTGGCACCACGGGTTTGCCTAAGGGCTGCATGCATACGCACGGCTCGGTCATGCACAACGCAGTGGCCAGCGGCATGTGGGGCGGTAGCTCTGCGGCCAACGTTACGCTGTGCGCTGTGCCCATGTTCCACATCACTGGCATGGTCAGCTTGATGCACACCACCATATTTGGTGGCGCTACGCTGGTCATCATGCCGCGTTGGGACCGCGACTTGGCAGGCCGCTTGATATCGCGCCACAAGGTGACGCATTGGACTAATATTCCCACCATGGTGATTGATCTATTGGCCTCACCATCGTTTGAGCAATACAACCTGAGCAGCCTGGTCTACATTGGCGGTGGTGGTGCAGCCATGCCGCAGGCTGTGGCGCAACGCTTGTGGGAGCAGTTTGGCCTGCGCTATGCAGAGGGTTATGGCCTGACTGAAACTGCAGCGCCCAGCCACAGCAACCCTCCAGACGCTACCAAGCAGCAATGCCTAGGTGTACCATTTATCAGCGCCGAAGCGCGCGTGGTTGACCCTGAGACCTTACAAGAAATGCCCGTGGGCGAGCAGGGCGAGATCATCATGAACGGGCCGATGAATTTTCAGGGCTACTGGAAAAACCCAGAAGCTACAGCCAAAGCGTTTATTGACTATGAAGGCAAAAAATTCTTTCGCAGTGGTGACCTAGGCCGTGTGGACGAAGATGGCTACTTCTTTCTGACCGACCGCTTAAAACGCATGATCAACGCCAGCGGTTTTAAAGTGTGGCCCGCCGAGGTAGAAGCCCTCATGTTCAAGCACCCGGCTATTGCCGAGGCTTGCGTCATCGCCACCCAAGACAGTTACCGTGGCGAATCTGTCAAAGCCGTGGTGGTGCTGCGCGCCAGCCATAGCGCCACCACCGAGCAAGATATTTTGCAATGGTGCCGTGACAACATGGCGGTGTACAAAGCGCCGCGCAGCGTGCAGTTTGTAGCTGCCCTGCCCAAAAGCGGTAGTGGCAAAGTGATGTGGCGTGCACTGCAAGAGGCTGAAGTAAAAACTTGAATCTTGGTCTTTAAGCTTAGCTGCGCACTCTATGTGGTGCAAAAAGACGCACTGCATTTGGCGTAAGCACCACCAACGGGCACGTAACTTGCATAACATAATGCATGGCTTTTGAACTAGATATTGGATACACGTCGCTGCCCGGCAAAAAGCCCGTCAATGAAGACTTTTGCGCTGCCATGCTGCCCGACCCCGCGCAAGAAAGCATGGGCGCTATTTGCGCTATCGCAGATGGCGTGAGCGCTGGTGGCAAAGGCAAAGAGGCGGCGCAAACCACGGTGATGAGCCTGGTGCGTGACTACTTTGGCACGCCAGCCACCTGGGACACCACGGTCGCCATAGACCGCGTGCTCAGTGCCCACAACAGTTGGTTAGTAGGGGTCAACAAGCGCCGCAAAACCGAATACGGCCTGACCACCTTAACTGCCGTGGTGATGCGTGGACAAAGCTACACGCTAGCCCACGTGGGCGACACCCGCGCTTATCTGCTGCGCGATGGACAAACCACCTTGCTCACCACCGACCACGTGGTCGACCACCCCGACATGCGTCATCAGCTGCTGCGCGCGGTAGGTGCTGATGAGCGTTTGGTGGTGGACTATAGCCAAGGCGATTTGATGGTGGGTGATGTTTTCATCTTGGTGACTGATGGCGTGCATGGCACGGTATCTGAGCGCAAGTTAAAAGTTTTTGCCGCTCTGGTGTCCGCACAAGGCATTAGTGACGCGCTGGTAGAAGCTGCCATAGACCAGGGCGCAAATGACAATGTCAGCGCTATCGTGGTGCGGGTGCTGGGTGTATTGCAAGCCACATTGCACGACGAAAATCGACAAGCCTTGGCTTTGCCCATACCGCCCAAGCTGCGCGTGGGCGACAAGCTAGATGGACTAACAGTGACGGCGGTGGTGGCCGACAGTGGCATTAACTTGATTTACCAAGTGCGTGACCCAGCCACTGAGCTGCTGTATGCCTTAAAAACATTGCATCCCGCGCGCCAACACGATGCGCAAGAGCGCGCCATGCTTGTACATGAGGCGTGGCTAGCCAAGCGCATGCACACCAGCCGCGCCATCGAACATCTGGTGCACGTGCACGATAGCCCACCTGCAGGCCAGCCCAGTTGCTTTTATTTGCTGTATGACTGGCATAGTGGCGACACGGTGCAGCAACTGCTGCAAACGCACACCAAGCTGGGCATGTCGCAATCTTTATCAGTAGCCAGTAGCACCTTAAAAGCTTTAGGGCGGTTGCACCGGCAAGGCGTAGTGCACCGCGACATCAAACCCGGCAACTTGCACTGCGGCAGCGACGGCGTGCTACGTGTGCTGGATTTAGGTGTCGCCCTTAGCGGTAACGAGCCGCAGGCCACGCGCGAGCTGCACGCAGGCACCCCCAGCTACATGAACCCCGAGCAGTTTGGCTATAGCGTGCACGGTGACAGCGACGAAGCCCTGGCTGATGCGCAAAGCGATTTGTATGCGTTGGGTGTCACGCTGTACCAGATGCTCACCGGCAAGCTGCCCTATGGCGAGGTGCTGGCCTACCAAACTGGGCGGTACTTTAGAGACCCCATTGCGCCCAGCCGCTTGAACCCCGAAGTGCCGATATGGTTAGACCATATCGTGCTCAAAGCCGTAGCGCGCGACGCCAAACTGCGCTTTGAAACCGCAGAAGAATTTGGCCTAGCGATTGAGCGCGGTGCATCGCGCCCCTTAAGCGCTTTGCCCAACACGCCCCTGCTGCAGCGCGACCCCACAGCGCTGTGGAAGATTGCGCTAGCTGTCAGCATGTTGTTTAACCTGCTGTTGGTCTATTGGTTATTGTTTTTGCCTAAGTAGCTATAGCGCATAATTTGCGTATGTCTGCGCCCCATCTTCCTCACCCTTCTCATTGTGTTCAATCTACCGTCGACCAACGCGCTTGGGCCAGCTTGGCCGTACGCCGCATCGAGGCGGATTTTCAGCGCTCATCAGATACCCATTTAATCCCGGTTCCGCTGGCGGGTTACCCGGGTATCGATTTGTACTTTAAAGACGAGTCCAGTCACCCCACGGGCAGCTTAAAGCACCGTTTAGCGCGCAGTTTGTTTTTGTACGCGCTGTGCAATGGCTGGCTGCACCAAGGCAGCACCGTGGTAGAGGCGTCCAGCGGCTCCACGGCAATCTCGGAGGCTTACTTTGCCAGGCTGCTAGGTTTGCCATTTATTGCCGTGATGCCCAAAACCACCAGCAGCGAAAAAATTGCCGCCATTGAGTTCTACGGCGGTCGCTGCCATTTGGTGCTAGACCCCACCATGATTTACAGCGAGTCAGAGCGCTTGGCTAAAGAGCTAGGTGGCCACTACATGGACCAGTTTACTTACGCAGAGCGCGCCACCGACTGGCGGGCCAACAACAACATCGCCGAAAGCATCTTCACCCAAATGAAGCTAGAGCGTCACCCCACACCTGCATGGCTAGTGGCCAGTGCAGGCACAGGCGGCACGTTAGCTACTTTAGGCCGTTATGTGCGTTATCACGCAGACCCTGCGCAGCCTGCTACGCAAGTGTGTGGCGTAGATGCTGAGCGCAGCGTGTTGTATGACTTCTATAAAACCCGTAACCTGCAGCTGTCGATAACACAAGGCTCGCGCATCGAGGGCATAGGCCGTCCGCGTGTAGAAGCCAGTTTTTTGCCAGACGCCATCGATGCTATGGTCAAAGTGCCCGATGTCTGGTCGCTTGCGGCGATGCACGCGCTCAGTGCCGTGCTAGGTCGCGCAGTGGGCGGCTCTAGCGGCACCAACTTGGTAGCCGCACTGACGATGGCGCACCAAATGCAAACGCGCGGCGAGTCAGGCTCAGTGGTCACCATTTTGTGCGACAGCGGCGCACGTTACAGCAACACCTATTTCAACCAAGAATGGCTGCACAACTGCGGCTTGGAATGTGCAGTGCAGCGCGACGCGGTGCAAAACTGGATGCGCAGCGGGCAGCAGCCCATTGAACTGGCATCTTTAGTAAATTCATTATGCTATTAATTACATAGCTATCCGAGCAATAAATGCTTGGACTACAGACCTAAATGATTGGTAAATTCATAAAAAAAACCCACCGAGATGGGCTTTTGATAATCTAAGTAACGCAGATTACTTTTTGGCAGCTGGTGCTTTAGCTGCAGGAGCTTTGGCATCACCTTTAGGGGCTGCTTTACCATCTTTGCCTTTGGCATCAGCAGGTGCTGCAGCTGGGGCTTCTTCTTCAGCGGCTTGCACCACTACAGACACGATAACCGGGTTGACTTTACCCTTGGTCAAAACCTTGATGCCTTTTGGCAATTTCAGGTCGTTCACGTGGAGTGACGTGCCCTTTTTCAGGCCAGACAAGTCAACTTCGATGAATTCTGGCAGATCTGCTGGTAAGCAAGACACCATCACTTCGTTGGCAATGTGGTTAACCAAGCAGTTGTCGGTTTTGACAGCTGGTGACTCAGCTTCGCCCTTGAAGTGTAGTGGCACCTTCATGGTCAGCGTGGTTTTGGCATCGACACGTTGAAAGTCGATGTGCAACACTTGCTGTTTGTAGGGGTGGTACTGCACGTCGCGCAGCAATACTTTGGATTCTTTACCTTGGTATTCCATGTCCAAAATAGTGGCGTGGAAAGCTTCCTTTTTCAAGGCGTGCCACAAAGCGTTGTGATCTAGCTCAACCAAAGTTGGCTCAACTGCACCGCCGTAGACGATACCAGGGGCTTTGCCCGTAATGCGCAGACGGCGGCTCGCACCCGTACCTTGCTTAGAGCGCTCAAAAGCGACAAATTTCATAATTAACTCCTAAAGAAGC
>JAYTPK010000340.1:0-3624 GCA_043747295.1 Polaromonas sp.
AATAATCGGTCAGCTGCTCGGCCATGCGCTTGGTGAGTGTGGTGATCAGCACGCGCTCGTTTTTGTCTACGCGAATACGAATCTCTTGCAGTACATCGTCGACTTGGTTGGTGGCAGGGCGCACTTCAACTTCTGGGTCTACCAGGCCGGTGGGGCGCACCAGTTGTTCTACTACCTGGCCTGCGTGCTCGCCCTCATAGGCTGCGGGTGTGGCGCTGACAAAGACGCATTGGCGCATGCGCTTTTCAAACTCTTCAAACTTCAGAGGCCGGTTGTCTAGCGCGCTGGGCAGCCTAAAGCCATATTCCACCAGTGTAGTTTTGCGCGACCGGTCGCCGCTGTACATGGCGTTGAGCTGGCCAATCATTTGGTGGCTTTCGTCCAAAAACATAATCGCGTCTTTGGGCATGTAGTCTGTTAGCGTGCTGGGTGGGCTGCCGGGCTTAGCACCGCTTAGGTGGCGGGTGTAGTTTTCAATGCCTTTGCAGTGGCCTATCTCGCTCATCATCTCCAGGTCAAACCGCGTGCGCTGCTCTAGCCGCTGCGCCTCAACCAGCTTGCCCATGCCCACCAGTTCTTTTGACCGGTCAGACAGCTCCATCTTGATGGTTTCAACAGCGGCCAGCACCTTGTCGCGCGGGGTCACGTAGTGGCTAGACGGGTACACCGTAAAACGTGGAATCTTCTGGCGAATGCGCCCCGTGAGTGGGTCAAATAAACTCAAGCTTTCAATCTCGTCGTCAAACAACTCAATGCGAATGGCCAGCTCAGAATGCTCTGCTGGAAACACATCAATTGTGTCGCCGCGCACCCTGAACTTGCCGCGGGTAAAGTCGGTGTCGTTGCGCTGGTATTGCATACGAATGAGCTGCGCGATCAAATCACGCTGGCCAATTTTGTCGCCGGTGCGCAGCGTCATAATCATCTTGTGGTAGCTCTCAGGCTCGCCAATACCGTAGATGGCGGACACCGTGGCGACGATGATGACATCGCGTCTCTCTAAAATAGATTTAGTACAGCTCAAACGCATTTGCTCTATGTGCTCATTGATCGCCGAGTCTTTTTCAATAAACAAATCGCGCTGCGGCACATAGGCCTCGGGTTGGTAATAGTCGTAGTAGCTGACAAAGTATTCGACCGCATTCTTAGGAAAGAACTCACGAAATTCGCTGTACAGCTGCGCCGCCAATGTTTTGTTAGGCGCAAACACAATGGCAGGCCGCCCCAGCTGGGCAATCACATTGGCCATAGTGAAGGTTTTGCCCGAGCCTGTGACGCCCAGCAGGGTTTGAAACACTTCACCGTCGTTAATGCCCTCGACCAACTGCGCAATAGCCGTGGGCTGGTCACCCGCAGGCGGGTACGGCTGAAACAGCTCAAAAGGCGAGCCTGGGTAGCTGACAAACGTGCCTTTTTTGGTTTCAGGAATAACTTCGGCTAAATCTTGCATGGCTTGTTTGCTCATTCGGGCTGCAGTCCCCGGTAAAATCTGGGGTAATAGTGGAGATTAATACATTTTTTGAACGCAGAGGGCGCGAAGGTTTCGCAGAAGACGCAAAAAAGAGAAAAACCAAAATAAAACCAAAAAATACAATTTGATTAAAAAGTTTCGATTGTCTGCTTTTAAATTTATATTTTCATTTTCTTTCTTGTATTCCTTTTGCGTCCTTTGCGAAACCTTTGCGCCCTCTGCGTTCAAAAAATCCCTATCCCTCCCCTGCCCCCGTATTTAAACCCCTGAAAGACCGAAGATGAGCATGTTCAGCACCGTAGAAATGGCCCCACGCGACCCGATTTTGGGTCTAAACGAGCAATTTAACGCCGACCCTAACCCCGCCAAGGTCAACCTCGGCGTAGGGGTATATTTTGGTGACGACGGCAAGCTACCCCTACTCAAATGCGTGCAAGCCGCCGAGGCTGCTATGGCTGCTGCGCCTAAAGCACGTGGCTACTTGCCTATTGACGGCATTGCGGCGTACGACAGCGCTGTCAAAGGCTTGGTGTTTGGCGCAGATTCAACAATAGTCAAATCAGGCCGTGTGGCCACTGTGCAGGGTATTGGCGGCACCGGCGCACTAAAAGTGGGTGCGGATTTTCTGAAAAAGCTCTACCCACAAAGCAAAGTGCTAATCAGCGACCCTAGCTGGGAAAACCACCGCGCACTGTTTACCAACGCAGGCTTTTCCGTTGAAAACTACGCTTACTACGATGCGACTACCCGCACCGTTAACTTTGCCGCCATGCTGGCCGCACTGAACGCTGCTGCGCCCAACACCATTGTGGTGCTGCACGCTTGCTGCCACAACCCCACGGGCTATGACATTAGCGCCTCTGACTGGGACCAAGTGGTTGCAGTAGTGAAAGCTAAAAATCTCGTGGCCTTTTTAGACATGGCATACCAAGGTTTTGGCTACGGCATTGCAGAAGACGGCGCAGTGATTCAAAAATTCGTCGCTGCGGGGCTTAACTTTTTAGTCTCCACCTCATTTAGCAAAAGCTTCAGCCTGTACGGCGAGCGCGTAGGCGCATTGTCAGTGGCCTGCGAGAGCAAAGAAGAAGCCGACCGCGTGATGAGCCAGCTGAAAATTGCTATTCGCACCAACTACAGCAACCCACCCACCCACGGCGCTACCGTGTGCGCCAATGTGCTCAACACCCCCGAGCTGCGCACCATGTGGGAGGCCGAGCTGGGCGAGATGCGCGTGCGCATCAAAGCCATGCGCAGTGCGTTTGTAGAAAAACTAAAAGCCGCTGGCGTGAAAGCCGACATGGGCTTTATCACCACCCAAATTGGCATGTTCAGCTACAGCGGTTTGAGTAAAGACCAAATGGTGCGCCTGCGCAACGAGTTTGGCGTGTACGGCACCGATACCGGCCGCATGTGCGTGGCTGCGCTGAACAGCAAAAACATTGACTACGTGTGCGCCAGTATTGCCAAGGTGATGTAACTCACTTCACCCACTTCACCCACTTCAATATGCATCGTCGATAACAAGAAGTAAGTACGCTTTGCCCATAAGAGTGATGATGCTACAACTGGGGTTATGTTGCATCACTCACCACATTGCAGACACAGTTTGCGCTGCATTATTCCCCCTTATTTGCTAAGCTGCTTAACTGACTGCGCCGCTGACAGTGCAGAAAATTTTGCAAGCTCTAAAAACTCTGTTAACGCTGCAGCCACAGCCGATTTCAAATCATGGCTTGGCCCAACCCAGCTTCAGTCTGACAAGCTGCGCCAAGACCGCATGGGCTTTCATCCAGGTGCGCACAGACCCGTCCAGGCAGCAGTAGCGTCGCAGGGTAAGACACGCCAAATTTATGACGCGCAAAACAAAGGGCCCTCTAGTTTGCCAGGCAGATTGGTGCGCAGCGAAGGCCAAATGCCGCCGCGAAAATCAGACCTGGCAGTCAACGAGGCGTATGACCACAGCGGCATAACGTATGACTTTTATAACCAAATTTTTGCGCGCAATTCGCTGGACAACCAAGGCATGGCGTTAGTGTCTAGCGTGCATGTGGGTAAAAATTTAAACAACGCTTTTTGGAACGGTGAGCAGATGGCCTATGGCGATGGTGACGGCAAACTGTTTACACGATTTACAAAATCACTGGATGTCGTGG
>JAYTPK010000341.1:0-2023 GCA_043747295.1 Polaromonas sp.
CAGCGCGATGGGCGCCGCAACATCGCCTGACAGCACGCCAAGGGTTTCCCCACCCTTGCAATAGTTATTTGCCTCTAGAAATGACCTAGATCACACAAAGGTCATAAAACTATTGCAAAATAGCACGATCGTTCTTTTTTATAAAGCTCCGTTGCTGATTATTGCTGTATGTCTATTGCTAACCTATCTATTGCACCTGCTACCCTGCCCAAGCGCATAGCTTTAGGCGATAGCAAAGCCGCGCCCAAAGGCCAGCAAAAAGGCCAGCAAACTAAGGCTGCCATTGTCGACGCCGCGCTGGGCTTGGCCACACAAATCGGCCTTGAAGGCCTGAGTATAGGCGCGCTGGCCGAGGTGACGCAAATGAGCAAATCCGGTGTGTTTGCGCATTTTGGCTCGCGTGAAGAGCTGCAAATATCCGTGGTGCGTGAATACCATGCCCGCTTCGAAGAAGAAGTGTTCTACCCTGCGTTGCAGTCCGCACGCGGCCTGCCGCGCGTGCGTGCGCTGTTTGACAACTGGATGAAGCGTACCTCGGTAGAGATTGATTCTGGCTGCATCTACATCAGCGGGGCAGTAGAGTTTGACGACCGGCCCGGCCCGGTGCGCGATGCGATTGCCTCGTCGGTTAAAACTTGGCTGGCTGCCATGCACCGCTCGGTGACTGGCGCGCAAGAAGAAGGGCACCTGAGCGCCACGGCCAATGCGCAGCAAGTTTTATTTGAAATTCACGGCCTGATTCTTGCGCTGCACTACGAAGCGCGCTTTTTAAAAACGCCCGGCTCGATTGACCGTGCGTGGCAAGGTTTTGAGAATATTTTGCAGCGTTATGGGGCTGTAGCCCTAGTAAATCCTGCTCAACCAGCTACTAAAAAAATAGCTAAAGCCAAATTTTAATTTTACCAACTCAATTTATTGAATCTGTTTTGATCTGAAGGAAAACCACCATGCCAGTCTACAACCCACCGCTGCGTGACATGCAATTTGTGATGAACGAAGTGCTCAATATCACAGAAGAATTCAAATCTATCCCCAAATACGCCGATGCCGACATTGACACCATCAACGCTGTGCTGGAAGAGGGCGGCAAGTTCGCCACCGAGGTAGCCTTGCCCCTTAACATCAGCGGCGACGAAGAAGGCTGCAAGCTAGACGTTACCACCCACGCTGTCACCACCCCAAAAGGCTTTAAAGAAGCCTACGCTAAATATGTTGAGGGCGGCTGGCCCGCGCTTAGCTGCGACCCTGAATTTGGTGGCCAAGGCCTGCCGCTGGTAGTAAACCAGTGCTTTTATGAAATGCTTAACAGCGCCAACCAAGCCTGGACCATGTACCCCGGCCTCACGCACGGCGCGCACGCTGCTTTGCACACGCACGGCACCGATGAGCAAAAAGCCACCTACCTGCACAAAATGACCAGCGGCGAATGGACTGGCACCATGTGCCTGACCGAGCCGCATTGCGGTACCGACCTGGGCCTGATGCGCACCAAGGCCGAGGCCTTGCCCGACGGCACCTACAAAATCACCGGCAACAAAATCTTCATCAGCGCGGGCGAGCACGACATGGCGGGCAACATCATTCACCTGGTGTTGGCACGCTTGACCGATGCGCCTGCCGGCATCAAAGGTGTCAGCTTGTTTATCGTGCCTAAGTTCATGGTCAATAAAGA
This sequence comes from Polaromonas sp., assembly GCA_043747295.1. Classification (GTDB taxonomy): domain Bacteria; phylum Pseudomonadota; class Gammaproteobacteria; order Burkholderiales; family Burkholderiaceae_C; genus JAAFIP01. The sequence goes on from JAYTPK010000341.1 coordinate 1,673, forward strand.
CGGCAGCTTGGGCGCTCGTAATGGCATTTACTGCGGCGGGCTAGAGCACAAAATGGGTATCCATGGCAACGCTACCGCGCAGATGGTGCTGGACGGGGCGATTGGCACGATGGTGGGCCTGCCCAACAAAGGCATGAATGGCATGTTTGTCATGATGAACGCTGCACGTTTGGGCGTGGGTAATCAGTCGCTGGGCTTGACCGAAGTGGCTTACCAAAACGCGCTGGCCTATGCCAAAGACCGCATCCAAATGCGTTCACTGTCAGGCCCCAAGGCCAAAGACAAGCCCGCTGACCCGATCATCGTGCACCCTGATGTGCGCAAGATGCTGCTCACTGCCAAAGCCTATGC
>JAYTPK010000342.1:0-5350 GCA_043747295.1 Polaromonas sp.
CTCTTGTACGAGGCCGATGTATTCGTCGCCGTTTTTAAATGTGAGGTTACCTTTGCCTATGGCTTTATCGTCCACCCAGTCGCCTTGGTATTGCCCGCCCTGCCAGCTAAATTTGCCAACCCCTTGGCGCTTACCGTCTACCAAAGTACCTTCAAAAACATCACCATTGGCCCAAGCTACTTTGCCATCACCCGACCACGTGCGGTTAGCAGCATCGGCGACAAACCTGCCGACAAATCGCGTCGTGCCCACCAAGAAGTCACCTTGCTGTGCTGGCGCACGGACGGCTTTGTCGGGTACTGCTTTTGCTGGTACTAAGGGTGCTGACACCAATGCCGGTGCTGGGACAGATGCAATGGCAGGAACGGGTTTAACAGCCGCAGGCGTAAGGGCTGCTACAACGCTAGAGAAGATACCAGCGGCAGGTGCCTTAGCTGGCGCTACGGCTGCAGAAGGTGCAGGTGCAGGTGCGGGTGCTGGTGCAGGTGCTGGTGTAGGTGCCGCAGGTGACGCTGTGGCTGCTGCCTTAACAGCAGCCTGAAGACCCAGCAAACGTGACTGCGCTACCTGCGTAAACACGCCTTGTGGGTAACGGGTTAAATAAGTTTGCAACTCGCTAGCAGAGCCACTGTTCTTGACGGTTTCCCATAAACTTAGCTCTAGCCGCACTGAGTCGGATGCCTCGGGTATAGCCGGGCCTGCAGCCGCTGGCGCCAGCGCAGCCAATGCCACAGGCTTGAAGTAAAACTGGCCCTCTAGCGCAGTGTTTTCCCACGGTGTTTGCTGGCCTTTACTGTCGCGGCGCACCAAGGTACGTACTTGTTTAAACACCTCCTCCACTGGCAGGCCAGGCTGGGATAGCACTTGCGCCAAGTGCTGGGTGTACAAACCATTTTGCCCTGTACCGTCAGACGCCACCGAGCCAGGCGATGTGGCGTAAGCCACCATCGAGCCAGAGGGTGCGCTCATCGTCGCCAAGCCCGAAGCAGAAGATCGATTGCGCACGGCAAAGGGATTATTGCGGCAAGCGTCTAGTATCACCAAGTTCATGCGGTTGCCTGCCGACTGCATTTTTTCTAACACCAAGCTTGCATTTAGCGCATCTTCGGCCACCTCGTCTTCGTTGCGAATGTCTGAATCAATCGACACCAAATAATTTTCACCGCGCACTTGCACGCCATGGCCTGCAAAATAAAACAAGCCTACACCGCCACGCTGTTTTAATTTATCGCCAAAGTCCCGCACCAAGCGCCGCGTCTCGCGCAGGCTAGCATTCTCTGCTTTGATCACCGTAAACCCAGACTGATTGAGCACGGTTTCCATCAAACGCACATCATTGACCGGGTTAGACAGCGGCGCTGTTTTATAGCTGCCATTGCCAATAATCAAGGCCAAGCGCTGCTCGTTAACATCTTGAGCAAAGGCGGGTGCCCACAACGCAGCCAGTGCCAGTGAAAACACGCAAAGTAGCGCTTTAAAAATCAATTGCATGAAAAGTAGGTACTCAAAACGTCCTCAGAAAATGTCTGCGAACCAGCAAATTGTTATTTTTAACCAAAAACTGCTTTTGTTTACATTTACACGGCCAAATAGACCATAAATGTTGGCTTTGCGCACTATTTTGAAGCGCAATCAACTGATTCAAAGGTAGGTACGAGTCACCTAAAAGCGCATTACAATTGCATCACATTTTGGAGAGCAACCCTATGCGCACCGCCACCCTCCCCGCCGTACGTGTCAGCCCCGATACACGCAGTTTGATTGAGTCTGTACTCAAAGAAGGTGAAACGCTGTCTACCTTTATCGAACAAACAGCCAAACAACAGGCTATGCGGCGCAAAGAGGATGATGCTTTTTATGCACGTGGCTTGGCAGCTGCCGGACGAGTTGACGCAGGGGGTAAAACCTATACGCACGAGCAAGTCATGAAAGAACTGCGCGACATGACTGATAAAAAGAAGCGCATGTTATCGCCTGAACACAAAGCCAAGTTTAAAGCTGCTTGATGCGTCGTTATCGCATTGAATATGAGCATGCCGAGATTGTTGACCTCAAACGTCTCTATCAGTTTTTGATAGATGCAGCACCAGAGTATGCAGATGCCGCTTTAGAGAGAATTGACGAGACCATCAAAACCCTGGAGATTATTCCGCACAGTTGCCGCAAAGCCCAAGTGCAAAGTGATCGCCATCTACGAGAGCTGGTAATCAATCAAGGAAAATCAGGTTATCTGGCGCTTTTTGAAATCAGGCCCAATGATTGCATACTGATTCTGGCGGTAAGGCCTCAGCGAGAAAGTGACTATCACTGAGCAGATTTTTGGCAAATTAAACAGGAATTCGCTGAATTACAGACGTAACGCTTTAGAGATTCAGTTTTTAAAAAAATTGATTGAAAGGAAAATAAATCCAACTAAAGCAAAGAAGTTAGTGGTGTAAGCAAAAAATGAATAGAACGCTTTTAACAGAAAATCTTTTTCATTTTCATTTCTCAACTTGAAATTCAAATGTTTGATACTTGGCCCAAAATCGAACCACACTTCGTCCATCTTAAAGTCTCGAAAAATAAGTATCTTAAAAATTCCTGCGATAAGGCTAGTCACGATTGCTATCGAAAGGCAAACTACTCCAGTTGCAATAAATGCGTTCATAGAGCAGGATTTTTGCGAAATTGACTCAAGCCTTCGGCAACGTAACCCCAACCTGCCCCTGGTACTTCCCACCGCGATCTTTGTAGCTCGTCTCGCAAACATCATCCGCTGAGCTTTCAAAAAACAGCACTTGCGCGCAGCCTTCACCTGCATAGATTTTGGCGGGTAGTGGTGTGGTGTTAGAAAACTCTAGCGTGACGTAGCCTTCCCACTCAGGCTCAAACGGTGTCACGTTGACGATGATGCCGCAACGTGCGTAGGTGCTTTTGCCCAGGCAGATGGTAAGCACGTTGCGCGGGATGCGAAAGTACTCCATCGTGCGCGCGAGAGCAAAACTATTGGGCGGGATGATGCAGCTGTCGCCGCTAAAGTCAACAAAGCTTTTTTCGTCGAAGTTTTTGGGGTCTACCACGGTGCTGTGGATGTTGGTAAACACCTTAAACTCGGGCGCGCAGCGGATGTCGTAGCCGTAGCTGCTGGTGCCATAGCTGATGATTTTTTGGGTTTTGCCGTCTACGTCGCGTTGGCGAATTTGGCCAGGTTCGAAGGGGTCGATCATGCCGTGGCTGTCCACCATGCGGCGTATCCATTTGTCAGATTTGATTGTCATAGTCTGCATTGTATGCAGGGTTTACGTAGATTTTGACGCTTGAGCGTGTCAACTGCAGGCAGGCTTATGACAAGAGGGAGACTATTTATGCAGCGGGTGCGGCATCAATGCCCTCAAACACCGTGGCCATGGGCAAATCCATATCCACGCTGCGCAAATGCACGCTGCCACCTTCCGGCGCAGGAATTAGCAGCCACTGGCTGGCTTCTTGGGTACGCTGAAACAGCTCTACCGAGCGACGCACGGGGTCGATAAATAGCACTTCATCTAGTCCTGTAATCTGGCGATATTGCTCAAACTTGCGGCCTTGGTCGTATTCTGAGGTGCTAGGAGAGATGACTTCCACTACCAGTTTAGGGTGTTTTTTCAAGTGACTGGCTTGCGCGGTAGCATCACGTGAGTCGCAGGTGACGAACACATCAGGGTAACTGTAATGGCTGTTTTCGGCCAGTTCAAGCCTCATGTCGGACATGAATACGCGGCATGACGTGCCGCGCAGGTGGGATTTGAGGGCAACAAAGGCGTTGCCAGCTGCTGTATTGTGCGCGTCGCTACCACCTGCCATGGCAAATACTTCGCCATGGTAATAATCATGGCGTTCAGTTTGATCCGCCTCCCAAGCGAAATACTCGGTGGCAGTCATTAGAGTAGGTTTTACTAAAGCGGCGTTCATAAACCGTAGTGTATGTCAAGGCGATTTATAAAACAAACATCAGGCCGCAAGTGCTTCTAGCAGCTCGGTTTCAAACTCAATTTGTTTTTTGTTGTGCTGCAAGTCAGCCCCGTCGATGAGAAAGGTGTCCTCTACCCTCTCGCCCAGCGTGCTGATTTTGGCCAACTGCAGGTTGACGTTGTGGTGCGCCATGACGCGGGCTATGGAGTACAGCAGGCCTACACGGTCGCTGGCGCTGACGCTCAAAATCCAGCGCTGCGCCTTCTCATCAGGGCGCAGGTCCACGCGGGGCTGAAACGGAAAGCTTTTAACCCGGCGCGACTGGCGGGCGCGGGTGGGTGCGGGCAGCTCGCTTAGCACACCGTCTACCGGCGTGAGGGTGCGGGCCAACTCGGCTTCGACCATGCTCATGGTTTCGCGGTAGTGGTCTTGCAACGGGGTGACGATCTGGAAGGTATCTAGCGCGTAGCCGTTGTTGGCGGTGTGCACCTTGGCGTCCAAAATGCTCAAACCGTTTTGGTCGAAAAAGCCGCAAATACGGGCGAATAAATCGGGTTGATCGGGCGTGTAGACCAGCACTTGCATGCCTTCGCCGATGGGCGACAGGCGGGCGCGCACGATGGCTGGGGCAGCCTGGGCAGCATCAGATGCTGAAATATGCGCTGCAGAGTGTGTTGTAGGCTCTGCAGAGCTGTTTCGGGAGTCTTTTTGGCCTGTAGTCCAAGTATTTACTGATTTTGTTGCTATTTTTTTAATAGCATTTTGTTGCAACGACAAATGGCGCGATAGCTGGCGCGCATGCCAAGCCAAGTCACTAGCGTCGTGCCGCATAAAGTAGCCTACATCTAGCGTGGCCCACAGGGCCTTGTGCGCCTCATGCGGCAGCGCGTACAGCGCCAGCGTTTGCAGCGCCTCGCGTTTGCGGGCTTCTACCATGGCGTCAGCATCGGGCGCACGGCCCCCCAGGGCGCGGATGGTGTAGCGGTACAGGTCTTCTAGCAGCTTGCCTTTCCAGGCGTTCCATACTTTGGGCGAGGTGCCGCGAATATCGGCCACGGTAAACAAATACAGCGCTGTCAGGTTGCGTTCATTGCCCACGCGCTTGGCAAATGCATCAATGACATCCGGGTCACTCAGGTCTTGTTTTTGGGCAATGCTGCTCATCGTCAGGTGCTGGGCTACGACAAATTCAATCAATGCAGCATCTTCTTTGTCGATACCGTGCTGGCGGCAAAACACGCGCACGTCTTTGGCGCCCAGCTCTGAATGGTCGCCGCCCCGGCCTTTGGCAATGTCGTGAAACAACGCGGCTGTGTAAAGAATCCACGGCTTGTCCCAGCCGCTGGCCAACTGGCTGCAAAACGGATATTCGTGCGCATGCTCGGCCATAAAAAACCGGCGCACATTGCGCAGCACC
>JAYTPK010000343.1:0-1924 GCA_043747295.1 Polaromonas sp.
CCAAAGCCAACGCCGTCACGCAGTCAGCACCTTCCACAATGCTGTCGCGCACACCGGGTGCTTTGCTCAACATGTGGTCTGCATAAAAGCGTGCGGTGGTGATTTTGGACTGCATGAATTGCGTGTCAACGCCTGCCGCCAGCTCGGCCTCAGCAGCCAACAACGAACGTGCCATTTGCCAGCCTGCAAACACATTGCCCGCCAGCATGAGATAAGGCACGCTGCCAGCAAATACGGCGTTGGGCTGGGCCTTAGTGTTGCCAGCGACAAAGTCGATCACATCGATCAAAGCTTTGCGCGCTGCGCTCAAGCGCTTGAGCACGGCCTGCGCGTGGGCGCTGCCGCTCTTGGCCAGCTCTTTTTCAGTCGTCTCAATTTGTGCCACGATGGCTTTGGCTGTGGTGCCACCATCGCGCGCTGTTTTGCGGCCTACCAAGTCGTTGGCTTGGATGGCAGTGGTGCCTTCGTAGATGGTCAAAATTTTGGCATCGCGGTAATACTGCGCTGCGCCGGTTTCTTCAATAAAACCCATGCCACCGTGCACTTGTACGCCTAGGCTGGTGACTTCTAAGCTCATTTCAGTGCTGTAGCCTTTAACCAGCGGCACCATGAATTCGTAGAACGCGGCATTTTGCTTGCGCACATCAGCATCTGGGTGGTGGTGGGCTGCGTCGTACGCGCTCGCTGCACCTGCGGCCAACGCGCGGCAGCCCTCGGTGTAGGCACGCATGGTCATCAGCATGCGCTTGACGTCAGGGTGGTGAATGATGGGGGCGCTGGCTGCAATGCTGCCGTCGACCGGGCGGCTTTGCACGCGGTCTTTAGCGTAGCCTACGGCCTTTTGGTAGGCGCGCTCGGCAATCGCAATGCCTTGCATACCCACAGCGTAGCGTGCAGCGTTCATCATGATAAACATGTACTCCAAGCCGCGATTTTCTTGGCCTACCAAGTAGCCAATAGCACCGCCGTGGTCACCATATTGCAACACTGCCGTGGGGGACGCTTTGATGCCCATTTTGTGTTCAATGCTCACGCAATGCACATCGTTACGGCTACCCAGTGAGCCGTTTTTGTTGACCATAAACTTGGGTACTACAAACAGGCTGATACCCTTTACGCCCTCGGGCGCGCCCTGCACGCGCGCTAGCACCAAGTGCACGATGTTTTCTGCCATGTCGTGCTCACCATAGGTGATATAAATTTTGGTACCAAACACCTTGTAGGTGCCATCGGCTTGCGGCTCAGCGCGGGTGCGCACCATGGCTAGGTCGCTGCCAGCCTGTGGCTCGGTCAGGTTCATGGTGCCGGTCCATTGGCCGCTGACTAGTTTCTCTAAATACGTAGCTTTTAATTCGTCGCTGCCAGCCGTCAGCAGCGCCTCAATCGCGCCATCGCTAAGCAGCGGGCACAGCGCAAAACTCATGTTGGCACTGTTGAGCATCTCGCCACAGGCCGCACCGATGGTTTTAGGCAAGCCTTGGCCACCATACTCGGTTGGGTGCTGCAAACCTTGCCAGCCACCTTCAGCGTACTGCTTGTAGGCGTCTTTAAAACCTGGTGTAGTGGTAACGTTGCCGTCTTTAAAGCTGCTGGGGTTGATGTCGCCCGTCCAGTTCAGCGGCGACAACACACCTTCGTTGAACTTTGCGCATTCTTCCAACACCGCTTGCGCAGTATCGTAGCCCGCCTCTTCAAAACCCGGAATCTTCGCTACGGCGTCAATGTTGGCAATGTGCTTCATTGCAAACAGCATGTCTTTAAGGGGAGCTTTGTAGGTCATGTCTTTGTCTCTTTGATAGTATTCAAATTACTAATGGGGATGGAGATTTTTTGAACGCAGAGGGCGCGAAGGTTTCGCAGAGAACGCAAAAAAGAAATACCAAAAAAAATACAAAATTTATTTTTGAACTCTCATTATTTGTAT
>JAYTPK010000344.1:0-10382 GCA_043747295.1 Polaromonas sp.
CACGATATCACCGCTGTCAAAAGCGCGTTTTAAGGTCGCGGTGATACGTTCGGGCGAGTCACCCACGTACTCTGCCCACTCTAGTGCTATCCCGCGTACGGACAGCAGTTCGATGATTTTGCTGAGGTGCTTGTCTTGGCGTTTGCCAGAGAGGATTTCGTCGCCAACGATGATGAGGCCGAATTTAGGGCTGGGGCTGGTCTTTGGGGTATTCATTTTGCAGTATCAAAGGATCGGTTTTAGGCAGTACATCAGTTGCATTCATCGTTACTTGCGCTAGGCTGGGCTTGGCGGCATCCAGCACGGCTTGGTCAGCTCGGTGTTTTTGCAATGCGGCCAAACAATAGTGTGCAAACCACAGTGATGAGAAGGCAAACACCAAGGTATAAATCCAAATCGCAGCCACCACTAAAAACGGGGCAAACACTAAAAACATCACGCTCGATGCCCACAGCAGCGTGGGCGCTGCGCCCAAATAGCCACACACCACGCCAATACCCAGCAGCGGCATGCGGTGCGCTTTGATCACGGCCCGCCGCTCTGGTGCAGTGGCGTGGTCTGCCAAGGCGTCAAAACTCATCACACGATAGGTCAACCACCCCCAAATCAAGGGTGGAATCACCAATACCAAAGGTGGTATCAACCATAGCGGGATAGATGCCAGCATGGCCACCACGGCCAGCACGGCAGAGCCCAGTGACCACAGCATGCTGGTAAACAACCCGTTGCCTTTTTTACGCTCCAGCTTGGCAAAGCGCCGCTCAGCCACCATAGACACCATGGCAGGCGTCATCATCAGCGCCACAGCCAGCAATGACACCACCACCAGCACCGGTGTGGCTGCCACCACCACCAACAGCGGAGCAATAGCAGACTTGAGCTGACCGAAACCCAAGCCATCAAGCCAGCCCAAAATACGGATGACCCAGTCGCTACCTTGCAGGCTAGCGTTGACAATGGCCAAAGCAGTGTCCCAAAAAAAGTACCCTACCCCCAGCGCTAAACCCACCATGATCAGCAAGGGCAGCAAAGACAGCGCAATCACACGCGGGTGCAAACAGTAAGCCGCTGCACGCCAAAAAGCATCAAAAACAAGGTTCATTGACAAAGCATACCGCGATTTAGCCGCAGTTTGCGCCAGTATCTTGGCCACAAGGTGCGAAAATAGCAGGCTGCGCACAGCCACCATGGCTTTAGCGCACCCATTTTTTAGTTTGGACACACCATGGACGCAGAACAAATCAACCAAATCGGTACGGCACTTACCGACCTAGCAGCACGCACGCTAGAGCTACGGGGGTATCTTTGACTACGAGTCTAAGCAACGCAAACTGGAAGACGTTAACGCCGCCCTTGAAGACCCCGCAGTTTGGAACGACCCTAAACGCGCTCAAGAATTGGGTAAAGAGAAAAAAGCGCTTGAAGGCGTGGTGCTGGTCATTGCCAATCTAGACAGCGAGATAGCCGACAACGCAGAGTTGTTTGACATGAGCAAAGAAGACAACGATGTGGCGGGCCTGGCCACCATCGAAGCCGAGGTTGCCAAGATTGAAGCTGTTGTGGCCCAGCTAGAGTTCAGACGCATGTTTAACCAAGCGGCCGACCCACTTAATGCCTTTTTAGACATTCAAGCTGGTGCAGGCGGCACCGAGGCCTGCGACTGGGCTAGCATGTTGCTACGCCAATACCTGCGCTACGCCGAACGCAAAGGCTTTAAAGCCTCCATTGATGATGAATCAGCAGGCGACGTGGCAGGAATTCGCAGTGCGTCCATCAAGATTGAAGGCGAATATGCTTTCGGGCTGTTGCGCACTGAAACAGGTGTACACCGCTTAGTGCGCAAATCACCGTTTGACTCATCGGGTGGCCGCCACACATCGTTTGCCTCAGTGTTTGTGTACCCTGAAATTGACGACACCATTCAGATCGACATTAACCCCGCTGACGTGCGCGTAGACACCTACCGTGCCAGCGGTGCAGGCGGTCAGCACATTAACAAAACCGACTCTGCAGTGCGTTTGACCCACATCCCCACGGGTATTGTGGTGCAGTGCCAAGATGGCCGTAGCCAGCACGGTAACCGCGATGTAGCCTGGAAGCGCCTGCGCTCGCGCATGTATGATTTTGAAATGCGCAAACGACAAGAAGAGCAACAAAAACTGGAAGACACCAAGACCGATGTGGGCTGGGGCCATCAGATCCGCTCCTATGTGCTGGACCAGTCTCGCATCAAAGACTTGCGCACCAATGTGGAGACATCCAATACCCAAAAAATATTGGACGGTGATTTAGATATGTTTATAGAGGCCAGCTTAAAGCAAGGCGTATAACAGTGCAGCTACTTACGTTGCACAGCCACCATACGTCGTGCTTTTTGTGATGCATTTTCAGAATCTGCTCCAAACATTGCGCGCTCTAGGTCGTTGATGATGCCAGGCAAGCTGGGTAACGCATCCCCGGTGAGGTAGCCTGCTGCGGGTGCACTTGCCTCAGGCAACACGCCACCAGGCATTTGCGCTTCGTCAACCTGAGCATAGGCTCCCCCGATCCAGGCAATACGTTTACCAGACTCTATCTTGCCTAAAATATTGTGGGCACGGCGTTCTAACGAATACAGATCTGTACCAAAAACTGGCAGCCACGCAATGGCAATACGTGCCGTGTGCGCCATTGGCGTACCGTGGCTAGCGATAGCCAGCGTACGGGTGATAATTTTTTGCGCCAAGGCTGCTGCTTGTATTGCATTGCGCGGCATAACCACGGTGACGGCAAACGCATCGGGTGCAACGCGGGCTACAGTGTCGACTACGGACACACTCATCGACACTGCAGCAGCTAACTGCACTATACCGGCCTCGTAACCTTCACTGGGGTAATGCAGCTGCGAGTCTTTGGTACCCTTAACTTCGATATAGTAGAAAGCGGCAAAAGTTTTTTCGTTGGTAATGCGCTTGATGGTGTTAGCCAGAGACTTCTCAAACCCTCGGCGGTTAAGCAACCCCGTCAGCACATCACGACTGAAAGTGGTTTTAGCCCGCGCCATCACCATTCGGCCCTGCTTGTACTGCAGCAGCTGTGTGTAAAACAGCACCGTGGTAGACACCAAAAATCCTATGCTGGAAATTACAAAACTTTGGGGTCCATCGGTCATGCCAAAGTAGGCCGCCAACGGCACGAGAATGCCGATGCTGACAAATACCAGCGCAGCTAGCATCCACCACACCTGCGCTTGCTGGCGCAGCAAACTAGCGCACACCATGCCAGCAACAAACACCAAGCTGCCAAGCAAATACGGTGGCAGCACGGCAGCTTGCAAGCTGCGCATGTTGGCTCCAGCCATCCAGACCGCAGAAATGAGCCCCAGCAATAACCATAACTTGGCTATTCGCCAAATCCACAAGTTATAAGATTTTTGCAGCAATACTGACCCAAAAGCCCAAGGCAAAAAGGCACCGCACAACATACCTGAAGAAAATTTACTCACATCGTTAAACCGTGTCGAGTCTTGCGCAAGGTACATGCCCGCTGTTCCGCCTTGTGTAAAGACGGCGATGCCCACACTGATAGTTAACAAAGCTACTGCCACGAAGCTTAAGCGCTGAAAAATGGCTGCAGCACCAAAGCCCAGCACAGCTAGAACAGCGGCCAACCCCAGTAACGCACCGATGCGCAATGCGTCTTCAAAGCGCCCTGTTCTGAACTGCGGGTCGCTTTGCAATAGCACTGGCATGGACAACAAGCCTTGATGTGCAATTTCTAACACCAAATGCAATTGGCCAGGTTTCGTGGGTATAAAAAAAGCGGGGTTACGATTAACAAAAGGCCATTTCAGCATCTCAATTTGGTCGCCTGATGATGCACTAACCCACGGCCCATCGTTGTAGCGATAGCTTAGGTGGGCTGCGTCCAGCCTTGGCATGGGCAGCTCTATAACCATGTTGGTAGGTTGCTCTTGTATCATCAATGCAAGCCGTCCAACCCAGCGATCATTTTCTAAAAATTGCAAAGTGCTGCGGGTATCACTTGGGCTGAAAACACTGTCTGGCTTAGCCCATACAACCGAAGGGTCTTGGGCCTGCTGGGCACGCAAGGTTTGTCCAGGTAACCATTGCGTGTGCCAATGCTGTCGAATGTCAACAGCAAAATACCTCGCATCTTGCGCACGCAAGTCAAGCAAGGGCGCGGATTGCACAAGTGGCCCATACAAGGCGCATAACATCAGCCAAAAGTAACGCCTGCACAATCCCCACGCACTAACGGCGCTGTAAAACCAGCGCCCACACATTACAAATAATAAATTAGTTGTCACAGGTTAGTACTGCTCTTTATGGGCTTTTAATCATTAAGCCGTTAGCATATTAAATATTATCCGTAAAGTAAATCACATTGAATACCTGTTTTTACAATGTAACTACAACGTACTAATTTTGACAGGCCATAGACTAGGTAAAAACATACTGTTTAGAAAATAACACAGCGATATCGGCTTGTTTAGCGCCGCAAAGCACAGGGTGTACTATGGGCAGGTTTTCATCCATCGTATCCAGAGTCCTTAAGCAGGCTCTGCCCAAGCTATGCTGCCGGGTTACCTAACCAAACAAGAAGATATTGCCGTGCAAGGCGTGGGCAATGTACAGATTTGCTCACTGTTAGACCGCAACCAGTTTTTTGACCCTGCAGGTGATGCGGAACACTTGGGTATCTCCAGCGCCACCTGGTCGCTATTTGGTTTGCTATGGCCCTCAGGCCGTCAACTGGCCACAAAGATGGCCTTGCACCCGGTCAATCCCGATGAGCGCATTTTAGAAATTGGTTGCGGTTTGGCGTTGGCCAGCATCGTGGCACACCGCAAAGGTGCCAACATAACCGCCAGCGATTGCCATCCGCTCGCTGCCGGCTTTTTGCAGCGCAATTTACGTTTAAACCATTTGCCACCGATTCCCTATATGCACGGACATTGGGGTGCACCTGCAGTTGCCGCTCAACAACCTGTAGCTACTTTTGGATTGATTGTGGGTAGCGATGTTCTGTATGAACGAGACCCACTGGGTACGCTTGCGCAGTTTATCGCCTTGCACGGTGCACCTGTGGCACAGGTGTGGATTATTGACCCAGATCGCAGCAACCGCAGTGCGTTTAGTCAACGTATGCAGGCACTTGGTTTTCAGCTGCGCGAAGAGCGCCTGGACACTGCAGCTACTGAGCATGCTGAAGCCTACAAAGGCCGCCTCATCACCTACAGCCGCAATGGATAACTGCTCCTAGCTGTCCACGCTTAAGGTTTAGGCGCGATCAAACGATCTGCATAAGTTTGCCAAGGGGCATCTTTGGCTATGTCTTTAAATAAGCCTTGCGCAGCTAAGTCGGCAACCCATTGGTGTTTAGCTGCAATGGCTTGTGTCATCAGGGGCTCAAAACCAGCCTCACGCACAGTGTTAGCGGCCTCGCGCATTTCTTCTGCGCGGCGCTTGCCATGCTGGACAACACGGCTGAAAAAATAAGCACCCTGTTTTTCCCAATCAATACTGGGAAATGTCTCTTGCAGTGTTGGCAGCACGTAGTCTTCTACGCCATACGCACGTGCTGTGGCGTAGCTTTCAATCACCAACGCCTCTAGGCCTTTGATCATGACGCTGCGGCTCATTTTGATGGCACTGGCTACGCCTAATTTTTCACTAACGGCTTTGGCATTCATGCCCCAGGCGTTGAGCACTTGCGCTAAATCCGCTGCCCTGGCTCCACCAAGCAACAAAGGCACTTTAATGCCATAGGGAGGCACCGATGTCATGACCCCGGCTTCAACATAGTGCGCACCTGCCGCTTCGATGGCAGCGGCGCATTGCTGCTTAGTGCCTGGCGAGGCAGAATTAAGATCTAAAAACACAGTGCCTGGACGAATACATAAAGCCGCCTCACGCGCCACTGCCAAGGTGTTAGATGCAGTGACAGCCGATAAAATCAAAGTGGCAGATGCACACAAGGACTGCATCGACATGCAAACTTGCACGCCAGATTGCGCAGCATGTGACAGCTCTATTGCAGACGGTGTTGGGTCAGCAAACTTATTGTCCCAAGCTGCTACAGCAATGACATTAGGCTGAGGTTTCAGTCCTGCACAAAAGATTTTTCCTACCTCTCCGTAGCCTATCAAACCTATGGTGTCTGTTTTCATTGCAATAACATCTTGGACTATGCGCTTCATCTCATAAACCTAATTGACTGATTGACTTTATTGCTTTTCGATCTTCGCCTTGGTCATCACCTCAGACCACCGTTTAATTTCACTGGCCAGCAGATCAGCCACTTGTTCTGGTGTACTACCTTGCGCATTCAGTGTTAAATCACTCAGGCGTTTTTTTACTTCTGGCTGAGCTAAAACGATTTGTATTTCTCGGTTGAGTTTGGCCACCACATCTTTGGGTGTTTTGACGGGCACAGCCAAACCGTTCCACGAGGTCACGTTAAAGTTGGCTAGTGTGCCGCCGCTCTCGCGCACAGTAGGCACCTCTGGCAAAGCCGTTGAACGCCGCTCGCCTAGCAGCGCCACAGGGCGCAAAGCTTTACTGCCTACTTGCGTCATCAAAGGACCCAGTATGTCCAACATAGCGTCAATCTCGCCACCGCGTAACGCCGTAATGACCGGTGGTGTCCCGTTAAAAGGCACTGTTTGAAAATCTAATCCTGCGCTGGCTTTGAACAGTTCGGCAGCTAAATTTTGTGTTGTCCCTATTTGCGGCGTGCCGATATTGAGTTTTCCAGGGTTTGCACGTGCAAAGACCAACAACTCTGCCAATGATTTAAACCGGCTGTTCTCCGCTACGGCAATCACCAAATCAAAACTGGCTAGCTTGGAGACAGGCGCAAAATCACGCAGCGTGTCAAACGGCAATTGCTTAAACAGCGCAGCACTCACTGCAGTACCGCTGGAGATCAGCAACAGGCTATGTCCATCGGCCTCGGCTTTGGCCACCTGCTCGCCTGCAATGATGCCGCCCGCGCTAGGCTTATTTTCAATCACCACAGGTTGGCCTAAAGCTTCGCCCAGCTTTTGGCCCACAGTGCGTGCCGTGATGTCAGCCGCGCCACCGGCAGCGTTGGGCACCACAATTTTCAAAGGTTTTGTGGGAAAGGTTTGCGCCCAAGTTACGCCGGTGCAATGGATGGCCAACGCCATGAAGGTCGTTAGTGCAAAGGCTAGTTTCATTGCGCGCATCTTCGACTTCATTGTTTTAATCACATTAGTTGATAGCTGTTGGTTGTTGTACGCGCAACGCCCAATAATTGCTCCAACAACTCAGGCTTTGCCAGTAACTCGTTTGCGGCACCACTGTGCACCACTGTGCCTTGGTCTAGCACCACCGTTAGGTGAGAAATAGCCAAAATGGCCTGAGGGTGCTGCTCAACGATGATAGCGCTTAAGCCCTCTTCGCGGGTAATGCGTGATACGGCTAGCAACAGCTCTTGCACTATAGTAGGTGCCAAGCCCTCAAAAGGCTCGTCCAGTAGCAGCAAACGCGGGTTTAAAACTAGGGCACGCCCAACAGCCAGCATTTGTTGCTCACCGCCCGATAATTGGGTACCCAAATTGCCTTTACGCTCGGCCAAGCGCGGAAACATCTGGTACACCCGCTGGGGCGTGAACGACGCAAACTTACTGCCAGCTCTAGCGGGTCTGGCCACGGCTGTTAAATTCTCGTCGACGGTAAGAGACTTAAAAATATTACGCTCTTGCGGCACCCAACCGATACCAGCTGCAGCACGCTGGTAGGCGCTGAGCTTATGCAATGCCACACCGCCCAGCATGATGCCACCGCTGTGATGCTGCGTAGCACCGGCCAGGGTATTAATCAGAGTGGTTTTTCCGGTCCCGTTGCGGCCCAACAAAGCCAAAGTTTGCCCTTCGTCTAGTGATAAAGACACATCATCTATGACTACCGCAGCGCCATAGCCAGCGCTTAAATTATCAATGCGCAGTAACTCAGCCATGTGCCACCTGCGCATCCAACGAATGCCCCAAATACACCGCTTTGACTTGTGGATCGTGTGCTATGTCGTCTGGCGTGCCCTCAGTTAGCACAGCACCATTAACTAAGACGGTTATACGTTTTGCAAATTCAAACACCAAATCCATATCATGCTCAATGAGTAACACCGACACATCGGCGGGTAGATTAGCCACCGTGTGCAAAAGCTCTTCGCGCTCGCCTGCAGGCACACCGGCTACGGGCTCATCTAGCAGCAATACACGCGGTTTGCAAGCCAGTGCAATAGCAATCTCCAGCAAACGTCGTTTGCCATAGGCGAGCTGCTCGGTGCGCTGGTGCATGACATCTTGCAAATGAAACTGCTCTAGCAACTGGTGGCAGCTTTCAGTGACGTGCTTGCTTGCGCCTAGTACGCTCCACCACTGGTTACCCTGCCCTGTTTGCTGGGTCACGACCAAGGCCAAAGTCTCTAGCGGCGTCATTGAGCCAAATAGCTGGTTGATTTGAAAAGTGCGCACCAAGCCCCTGCGCACGCGCTGGTGCGGCGCTAAAAGCGATATATCTTGCCCAAGCAAGCAGATACTGCCGGCTGTGGGCTCAAGTACTCCCGTGAGCAGGTTGATCAGGGTCGTCTTGCCTGCACCGTTGGGGCCTATCAGCGCGTGGCGCGCGCCCCTGGCTATGTTCAGCGTCACGTTATCGGTAGCCGAGATGCCGCCAAACCGCTTAACTAAACCTTGGCAACTTAAAACAGTATCGTCATTAGTTTGGCTCATGGATTGCCACCTTTAACGCCAAACCAAGTCCAGGGGCGCAGCAAACGCTCGCGGCCCACCAGCACCAACAAGACTAAGAACAGCCCAATCCAAAATGTCCAGTACTGCGGTGTGATGGAAGCAATGACATCGTGTAATAGCTTAAACACCACAGCACCCAGTACACCGCCATACAACCAACCCACACCACCAATGACCAGCATTAGCATGACATCCGCAGAACGCTCTAAGGCAAACACTTCCAAAGATACAAAACCTGTGGTCTGCGCCAGCAGCGCACCAGCCGCGCCCGCAACACACGCCGCCAGCGTATAGGCGATGGCCAGCCTTGCACTCACTGAAATACCTACGGCCATCGCCCGCAAGCGGTTATCACGCACTGCCTTCAGCGTGGCGCCAAACGGCGAATGCACTATGCGTCGCGCCAGTGCAAACAACACCAGTAACACCGTCAAGGAATACCATGCCGCCGTTTGGCCACGCAAATCAAATTCAAACCGGCCTAACAACGGCCCCAAGATTACGCCTTGTAGCCCGTCCGATCCGCCGGTGATCGTGTCTAATTTATTAGCCAGCTCCATCAGTATGAGCGCCATGCCTAGGGTGACCATCAGCCGCGTGAGATCGCTGCCTCGCATGATGGTCAGCGAACATAACGCCCCCAGCACCGTGGCCGCTGCCATACCAACTGCCAGCCCCAGCAAAGGATCGGGCGAAATATGCTTAGCAAACAAGGCTGCCGCATAAGCTCCAAGACCAAAAAATGCAGCATGCCCCAGTGTGACGATGCCGGTGTAGCCCAAAATTAAATCCAACGAGATAGCAAACAACGCAACGATAGCAATCTCATTGATGATGAGCGCATGTTGGGGCAAAAACCACGGCGTGGCAAACACCAGCAGCCACAGCGCCAACTCCCACGACTTGATGCGTGTACTGGGCAGGGCAGTAACAGGTGTTGTCATTTACCCGCCTTACGCACAAACAAGCCTTCAGGTCGCCACACCAAAATGGCGATCATCAAGGCGTAGACAATGAAAGCGCCCAACTTGGGGATGTAGTATTTACCTGCCACATCAGCTACACCTAGCAGCAGCGCAGCTAACAACGGCCCTGTGAGTGATGAAGTACCTCCCACGGCTACTACGATCAAAAAATACACCATGAATTTGAGTGCGAATGTGGGGTCCAAACCCAATACCTCGGCCCCCAATGCCCCACCTAAGCCGGCCAAGCCTGAACCCACGGCAAAGGTTGCGGCAAATACTACATTGACATTGATACCCAGTCCAGCCGCTACACGTGGGTCATCGACACTGGCGCGCAATCGGCTGCCAAAACGTGTCTTAGCCAAAACAAACTGCAAACCTACAGCCAGTGCACCGCAAATAGCGATGATGAAAAGCCTGTAATGCCCCATGCCCAGCGCACCGTCAAACAGCTCGGCACGGCCTTTTAGCCAGTTAGGCAACTGCATGATTTGCTGAGTGGAGCCCATCCAATAATCGGTAGCGGCTACAGCCATAAAAGTTAGACCGATAGAAAACAGCACCTGGTCAAGGTGCGGCTTGTTGTACATGCGGCGGTACAAAGTTATCTCCAGCAAAGCACCCAACAGACC
>JAYTPK010000345.1:0-2798 GCA_043747295.1 Polaromonas sp.
AGCTTACGATACGGATTCCAATGTAGGTGACACCATGGAGTACTGGAACCAGCTCAAAAAAGACATTGCAGACTTCGCCGAAGCACAAGGCCGCCGCCCCCGTGTGATGATCAGCAACCTAGGCCAAGACGGCCACGACCGGGGTGCCAAAGTGGTGGCCACTGCTTTTGCTGACCTGGGCTACGACGTAGACATGGGCCCGCTATTCCAAACGCCGGAAGAATGCGCCCGCCAAGCCATTGAAAACGACGTGCATGCCGTAGGCGTAAGCACCCTAGCCGCAGGCCACAAAACCCTAGTCCCAGCCATCATCGCCGAGCTAAAAAAACAAGGCGCAGACGACATCATCGTCTTCGTAGGCGGTGTGATTCCCCGGCAGGACTATGACTTTTTGTACTCAGCAGGTGTCAAGGGCATCTACGGGCCGGGGACGCCGATACCCGTGAGTGCTAAGGACGTGTTGGAGCAGATTAAGCAGGCGTTGGCTTGACATTGTGGCAAGCGGTATATATCATTGGACTATATCAACTTTCAACACAATTAAAGGAGCCGCCATGGAAGTCATTGAAACCGCGCAATTGTTTATGAATGGCCGTAGTCAGGCGGTGCGTTTGCCCAAGCTGTTTCGCTTTGAAGGCAAGCAGGTGCATATTAAAAAAATGGGCAATAGCGTAGTGCTTACGCCTATGCAAAAAGACCGTTGGGCGGCAATGGAAGATGCCTTGATGGCCTTTGAGTTTGAGCCTGGCTTTGTTTTGCAGCGCCCCGCACCCATGCCGCAAAACCCGCGTGGGGACATGTTCCCATGAAGTACATGTTGGACACCAATATCTGCATTTATGTCATTGCCAACAGGTCGTTAGAAGTGGTTAAGAAATTCAGGCAAATGGACAAAGACGAGATCAGTGTGTCGGTGATTGTGGCATCCGAGCTAGCCTATGGTGTGGCTAAAAGCCGTTTGTACGAGAAAAACAAAGAAACCTTGGAGCTTTTTTTAAGCAGTTTATCTGTGGAGCCGATGGACGACAGCGTCATGTGGCATTACGCTGGTCTGCGCAATCAGTTAGAGCGCGCAGGTAATGTGGTTGGTGAGAACGACCAGTGGATTGCGGCGCATGCGCTGGCAACAGGCGCGGTGCTGGTGACAAATAATATGCGGGAGTTTGAGCGTGTGCAGGGCTTATCGCTGGAGAACTGGGTTTGAAATTATTCGATCTAGTCGTAGATGGTGCCGCCGATGAGCAACGCCGTGCCACGGCCAAAGCGATTACCCTGCTGGAATCTACCCGAGCAGACCATCGTGCGCAGGCAGACGAGTTGCTAACTGCTTTGCTGCCACATACGGGAAAATCTTTTCGCCTCGGCATCAGCGGCGTGCCCGGCGTAGGTAAATCAACTTTCATCGAAACGCTGGGTTTGTACCTGATCGAGCAAGGCCACCGCGTCGCGGTGCTCACCATCGACCCGTCGTCCACCATCTCCGGTGGCTCCATCTTGGGCGACAAAACGCGGATGGAAAAACTCTCGGTACACGATAAAGCCTACATCCGCCCCAGCCCCAGCAGCGGCACGCTGGGAGGAGTGGCCGAGAAAACGCGCGAGGCGATGCTGGTGTGCGAGGCGGCAGGTTACGACATAGTGATTGTTGAAACTGTAGGCGTGGGCCAAAGCGAGACGGCGGTGGCCGGCATGACGGATATGTTTGTGCTGATGCAGTTGCCTAATGCGGGTGACGACTTGCAGGCGATTAAAAAGGGCGTAATGGAGCTGGCCGACTTGGTGGTGATTAACAAAGCTGATATTGACAAAGATGCCGCCACGCGTGCGCAGGCGCAGATCACGTCGGCCATGCGGTTATTTGGGCAGCAGGGTAACCCGGCGCATGCGCAGCACGACAAGACAGTTTGGCATCCGCAGGCTATGCAACTGTCCGCTTTGCATGGCACTGGCGTACATGAGTTTTGGCAAAGCGTGTCAACTTTTAAACAGCTGCAAACCAAAGACGGAAAATTTACTCAACGCAGGCAACAGCAATCGCTTGCTTGGATGTGGGAGCGGATTGAGTCAGGACTCAAACAAGCGTTTAAACAAAATCCAGACGTGCAAGCTTTATTGCCACAACTGACGCAACAAGTGCTCAGTGGTGAACTGGCAGCCTCTACTGCAGCACGAAATATGCTGTTAACCCATGTAAAACCTGCTCAAGCAGCTATGAAATGAATAGTAAATTAAAAGAGTTTGAATAAGAGATCAATCATGCAAGACATCCTGGAACAGCTAGAAGCCAAACGCCAACTCGCCCGCATGGGTGGTGGCCAAAAGCGCATAGACGCGCAGCACAAAAAAGGCAAGCTCACAGCACGCGAGCGGCTGGAGATTTTGCTGGACGAAGGCAGCTTTGAAGAGTGGGACATGTTTGTCGAGCACCGATGTGTTGACTTTGGCATGCAAGACCAGAAGATTCCGGGTGATGGTGTGGTCACTGGCTACGGCATGATCAACGGGCGCTTGGTGTTTGTCTACAGCCAAGACTTCACCGTGTTTGGCGGTGCATTAAGCGAAGCGCACGCCGAGAAGATTTGCAAAGTGATGGACCAAGCCATGAAGGTAGGCGCGCCCGTGATTGGCCTGAACGATTCGGGCGGTGCGCGCATTCAGGAAGGCGTGGCATCCCTTGGCGGCTATGCCGATGTGTTCCAGCGCAACGTGATGGCCAGCGGCGTGGTGCCGCAAATCAGCATGATCATGGGGCCCAGTGCGGGTGGTGCGGTGTATTCACCCGCTATGACCGACTTTAT
>JAYTPK010000346.1:0-10787 GCA_043747295.1 Polaromonas sp.
CGCTTAAACAAGCGGTACATCCATGCCAGTGCCAATGCACAGCCCAGCAAGCCCACTACAAATACCATAGCTGCTTGAGCAGGTATTACGGGCGCTAGCAGCATAAAACACCATAAAAAATTGCTTGCTAGGGCACCAGGTTTGATCTTGTCTGCCAGTGGTTTAGATTTGGACGTGGCCGTGTCGCCCACATGCGGCAGCGCCCACACCAGCAGCATGGGGCCAGCGCGTGACACCACATGGGCGCACAGCATGAGTACACATACCAGCAGCAGACCGTTCGGGTTGTGGGCCCCCGCTGCGTTAGCTGCAGCCTGCGCGCCCAAGGCCGCCAGCAAGCTGACTTTGGTCAACAGTGCCAGCACCAGCGCCAGCGCGCCAAACGCACCCACGCGCGAGTCTTTCATAATCTCCAGCGCCCGCTCGCGCTCGTAGCTGCCGCCCAGCCCGTCAGCCACATCGGCCAAGCCGTCTTCATGAAAACCCCCGGTGAGCAGGGCGGTAGCTATGGTAGACAGGCTAGCAGCCACCAACGGGCTGTAAATCGAATGTGTAGCGCTTAGCACAGCGGCATATACGGCCGCAGCCACCAAGCCCACAATCCAGCCCACCCCAGCAAAATGCGCCGCACTGCGCCGCAACATCTCAGGGCTATAGCCTACCCACTGCGCCAACGGCCCGGTGATGGGGATGCGGGTGAAAAACTGCACTGATAGCAGGAAATGGCGGATAAAAGTCACTTGGGTATTCTAGGTGCTCTGTCGCTCAGAGAAATGGTCTAGTACGCACCGTTGGTCGTATAGCAATCGCCCTCATACTGGGGTACCAGAAATCGGTCGATTGCTATACGCCCAACCGTGTCGCTGAGTTGGTGGTGCACTACCGGTAGCTTCTGCGTTGAGGTTCCTGGCGACTGCGGGTAGTTCCGACAGAATATTTCACGCAACTACCGGTAGCGCGCCTAGGTTTGTGCAGGTGATGTGGCGTATGCCTGTCGACCGATTTCTGGTACCCCAGTATGAGGGCGATAGGCATACGCCACATCACCCGCGACTACATACATTTGCGAGTAAAACTAGCCAAACAAACAAGCCGCAATCAACTGCGCCCATCCACCCCTGCCGACTCAAAACTGGCCATCTCCGCCATAAATAGCGCAGCCGACTGCAGCAACGGCCAAGCCAGTAGCGCCCCCGTGCCTTCGCCCAAACGCAGCCCCAGGCTCAATAGCGGGTGCACTTGCAAATGCGCCAGCAAGGCGCGGTGCCCTTGCTCAGCGCCTACGTGGCAAAACACCATGTAGTCTTTGGCTGCTGGGGCTAATCCGCAGGCCACCAGTGCCGCAGCGCTGGCAATAAAGCCGTCTACCAGCACCACGCGCCGCTCGCTAGCGGCTTGCAGCATCGCCCCCGCCATCATGGCAATTTCAAAGCCGCCCACCGCTGCCAGTACGTCCAGGGGTGATTTGGCCGCAGCGTGCAAAGCCACTGCTTTGCGCAGCGCCACCAGCTTGGTTTGCATTTGCGCATCGTCCACACCGGTGCCTCGGCCAGCGGCTGCATCTATCGACAGGCCCGTCAGCAGCGCAAAAATCAACGCTGCGCTAGAGGTATTGCCAATACCCATCTCGCCCAGTGCCAGCACGTTGCCGGGCAGTGTGCGCACCACATCCATACCCGCCTGCAGCGCAGCGCTGGCTTGCGTGGCCGTCATGGCTGGCTGCACTGCCGCGTTGCCAGTGCCTAGTGCGATTTTGCGATTCAATAGTTGACTATGCGCCGGCAGCTCAGCCGCCACACCAGCATCCACCACAGTCACTGCAAAGCCATGCTGGCGTGCAAACACGTTTACCGCAGCCCCGCCCGACAGCATATTGGCCACCATTTGCTGCGTCACCGCTTGCGGAAAAGCCGACACACCTTCAGCGGTCATACCGTGGTCCCCTGCAAACACCACCATTTGCGGTGCGTGCAGCGTGATCTGCTCAGCGCGCCCAATGCTGCCCAGCTGTAGGGCCAAAGCTTCTAGCTGGCCCAGCGCGCCTAGGGGCTTAGTTTTAAAGTCAATCGTGTGCTGCAAACGCAGTGCCAAGGCTTTGTCGTCTGCTGTGGACACGCGCGGCGTGATGATGGGAGGCGTGAAGTGCATAGGTTGATGTGAAATAAACTGTTGAGAGATGGGCTGTTGATACAAGGGCTGTTGATACAAGGGCTGTTAATACAGGGGCTGTTGATACACGGGCTGGGCAGGCCGTGGCTTAAAAGGCGTTTAAGCCTTTAAAAACAACTGGTACACCGGGTTGTGCGTTTCTTCCACAAACGGATAGCCCAAGCCGCTTAAAAATGCCGTAAACGCTTTGTCGTCCGCTTTAGGCACCTGAATGCCCACCAAAATGCGGCCGTAGTCCGCCCCTTGGTTGCGGTAGTGGAACAAACTGATGTTCCAGCCTGGGCGCATGGCGGCTAAAAATTTCAGCAATGCGCCTGGCCGCTCAGGGAACACAAAGCGCAGCAAACGCTCTTCTTTGGCTAGCGCACTAGCCCCACCCACCATGTGGCGCAGATGCTCTTTGGCTAAATCGTCGTGGGTTAAATCAAGCGTTTTAAAGCCTTTTTTGGTCAAATGCGCGGCAATTTTTAAGCTCTCGCCTTTGACCGATGTGGTCAGGCCCACAAACACATGCGCTTCTTCGCTGCGGTTAATGCGGTAGTTAAATTCAGTCACGTTGCGCACGCCACTGACCTCGCCTTTTACCGTGCCGCCAAAGCTGGGCAGGGTGCCAATGGTTTCGCAAAAGCGCCTAAAACTGCCGCGCTCTTCGGGCACGGTCACGGCAAACAGCGCCTCGCGCTCCTCGCCTACCTCAGCCCGCTCGGCCACAAAGCGCAGGCGGTCAAAGTTCATGTTGGCACCGCACAGCACGGCGGCGTAGGTTTGGCCTTTGGTTTTGTGCTTTTCTACATACTGCTTGATAGCCGCCACCGCCATCGCGCCCGAAGGCTCGACAATGGAACGGGTGTCTATAAACACGTCTTTGATAGCGGCGCACACCGCGTCGGTGTCCACCTCGATAAATTCGTCCACCAAGCCGCGCGCAATGCGAAAAGTCTCCTCGCCCACCAGCTTGACCGCTGTGCCGTCTGCAAACAAGCCCACGTCGGTCAAAGTCACCCGTTTTTTAGCGTTGACTGACTGCAGCATGGCGTTCGAGTCGTTCATCTGCACGCCAATAATTTTGATCTCTGGCCGCACCGCTTTGATGTAGTTGGCCACACCGCTGACCAGCCCACCGCCGCCAATGGCCAAAAACACCGCATCCAGCGGGCCTTGGTGTTGGCGCAAAATTTCCATCGCAATCGTTCCTTGGCCTGCAATCACATCAGGATCGTCAAATGGATGGATAAAAGTGAGCCCCTGTTTCTTTTGAATCTCAAGCGCCAGGCTGTGAGCGTCAGAATAGCTGTCGCCATGCAGGCGCACATCGCCGCCTAAGTTTTTCACCGCATCCACTTTCAGCTGCGGCGTGGTCACCGGCATGACGATGATGGCCTTGGTGCCCAGCTTGCTCGCGCCCAGCGCCACGCCTTGGGCATGGTTGCCAGCCGAGGCGCAAATCACCCCTTTTTTCAACTGCTCAGGGCTTAAATGCGCCATCTTGTTGTAGGCCCCGCGCAGCTTAAAGCTAAACACCGCCTGCTGGTCTTCACGCTTGAGCAGTACGGTGTTGTGCACCCGGCGGCTTAGCTGCACAGCATGCGTCAAATCCGACTCAATCGCCACGTCATACACCTTGGCGTTCAAGATTTTGGTCAGGTAGTCAGCGGGCTTGAGGTGTTTGGTGGTCATGTGGAGATTGTAGACAGGCTGTTGTAGCCAAAAAAAAGCCCTAAGTATTGCAACTTAGGGCCAGAAATCCACCGTCGAATGGAGGGTGGAGGAGACAAATGTTTGTGCCGTTTTATTGCACAATGGATGCAGTATATCGGCCTAATGTTGCAGCGCGATAAAAGTTACAGATTTTTGTACATGCGCTGCATTCAAAACCACAATCCACCTCACTCTTAAGCGAAAGTTCACGAATATGGAATGCACAGTCAGCTGGACAGGCGGCGCAGGCACCCGCTCAGGTATGGGGTTTGTAGCCGAAACCGGCAGTGGCCACGTCATCGCCATGGACGGCGCACCTGACGCGGCTAAGCCCGAAAACGGCGGCGCAAATATGGCCCCGCGCCCCATGGAAACCTTGCTGGCAGGTGCGGGTGGCTGCACCGCCTATGACGTGCTGCTGATCCTTAAGCGTGGTCGCCATGCCGTGCAGGGCTGCACCGTCAAACTAGTGGCCGAGCGCGCCGAGGTAGACCCCAAAGTGTTCACCAAAATCCACATGCAGTTCACCGTCACAGGCCGCGCCATACCTGCTGTGGCGGTAGAACGCGCCATCGCCATGAGCCACGACAAATACTGCTCAGCTACCGTCATGTTGGGTAAAACCGCTGAAATCACTACGGGGTTTGATATTGTTGATGTTTAGCGCTGATTAGGGGCTAAATAGGCTTGTAGTCCAAGTATTTATTACGTTTGTTGCTATTAAATTAGTAGCATATTTAAATCCGGTGCGCTACTGTAGTCATCACGCTAGAGGCCATCCGCATCAGTGTTTTCACAGGTGCGGGCAGCAGCGCAGCACCCGCTTGCTGCGCTGCCAATGCATGCTGCGCCTCATCCCGCTGCATTTGCGCCACGATAGCGCGCGATGCGTGGTCGGCTGCAGGCAAGCGCTCTAGGTGGCCTTGCAGGTGCGACTCAACTTGTTGCTCAGTCTCTACCAAAAAAGCCAAACTCACCTTGTCACCCAACCTGCCAGCCACCAGCCCCAGGCCAAAGGCCCCGGCGTACCACAGCGGGTTCAGCAGGCTAGGGCGTGCATTCAACGCGTTCAGGCGCTCCGCCGTCCAGGCTAAATGGTCAGTTTCTTCGGCGGCTGCGTGGGCAAACTGCTTTTTCAGGTCGGGGTTGCTGGTGGCCAGTGCCTGCGCGCTGTACAGTGCCTGAGCACACACCTCGCCCACATGGTTCACCCGCATCAGGCTGGCCGCTGCACTGCGCTCAGCCGCTGTCAGCGTATCGGGCGCGCCTTGTGCGGTAAACGTAGCCGGTGCTTGCGGCATGGGCCGGGCGGCATGCGGCTTGGCTGCCAGGGTGCGCAAAGCGGTGTCTAAAGCGTTGATTAAGTTGTCTGATAAGGCCATAGGCACATTGTAAAAACATTGCTCATCTTGACAAGCCAGTCAGGTCATTCCAGCTAACAAACGAACTAAACAAACGGATTTATCAACTGCACCCCCAGCACAGTGTGCGGCAGGCCCCCTGTGTCCTCGGTGTACAGCGTTGTCACGCCATGCTCAGCGCAAGTGGCAATAATCAAGCAGTCCCAAAACTGGCGCTGGGTGCGCGCTGACAGCTGCATCGCCGCCTTAAAAGTGGCCTCTGTGGCAGGTTTTACACGGTGCGTTTGCACCATCAGTTGCGCTGTAGCAATGGCCTGCGCGCCAAACCGGGTGTCCACCTGCAGCTTGCGAAATACCTCCCCCAACACCTGCGAAGCTAAGACAAAACCACCTTGTGTAGACGCTAACACCCATTGCGCTGCAATCTTTTGTTTGGCCGCATCACGCTGGTCAAAGCTATACAAAAAAATATTCGAATCCAAACTAATCATAAAAAGCGTCGCGGTCAAAAGGCCCATGGATGCCACTGGCTGCACTATCAGCCCACAGCTGCTGCCACAGCTTTTGATTACGCTCCTGCAGCTGCGCACTGGCTGCAGGCGACACAGCGGCATCCTTGCCGGGTAACACCCGCGCAATTTCACGCCCACGCTTGGTAATGACCAGTTCTTCGCCATGGTCTACGGCGTTTAAATACCGAGAGAAATTCTGGTTGGCCTCGCGCACTGAGATGGTTTGCATACATGACCTTTCAAGGGTGATAATGTGATTGTAGAACAATATGAAGAACAATCATTTTAATGCGCCTGACATAGGCGTTAACGACTACAAAGGACTATTAAAGTGCGCTCTAAACCACGCCAATCCTCCCGGCTGTTGCCCTCAGACAACAAAAAAACGTTTTTTATGGGCTTTTAGGGTGATTTCCTTTGCGCCACCCCCCTAGCTCTGGTTCAATAGGCACAACTTCCCGAAAACGGGGGTTGGCCCGGGACTCCGGCGAGGTGCATAGCAGGTAACTGCAGTGTAGTTTGTCGTACCGGAGCCCTATGTTTAACCTTGGAGAAATCTCAATGAAAAAATCCCTAGTTGCATTGGCCGCTCTGGCCGCAACGACTGCATTTGCGCAGTCTTCTGTTACTTTATACGGCGTTGCTGACGTATGGCTCGGCAACAGCAAGACTACCACCACTGCTGGCGGCGTAAGCACCGGTGTTGGCCAAAACTTGATGGGCTCTGGCGGCATCAACGGTTCACGTTTCGGTCTGCGCGGTAGCGAAGATCTGGGCGGCGGCTTAAAAGCCAACTTCCAAGTTGAAAACGGTTTCAACATCGACAGCGGTTCTGCTGCTCAAGGTGGCCTGTTGTTCGGTCGTCAAGCTTTCGTAGGTTTGTCTGGTGGCTTCGGTGCGGTCACTTTTGGCCGTCAGTACACTGCATATGACGAAGCCCGTGGCGGTTCTGACCTGATGGGTCACTCTGCATTCAGCCCAACCGCTGGCGCAGTATGGAGCACCGGCCGCAACTACGGCTTCCGTGCTGACAACACCATCCGTTACGGTACCAACAACTTCGGCGGCTTCACTGCAGCTGTAACCTACAGCTTGGGCGAGAACAAGACCGTTGCTGGCTCTGCAGGTGCTACTTTGTCATTGCACGGTGCATACAACAACGGCCCAATCGCCGTGTTCGCTGCATACCAGCAAGAGAAAAACCCAACTGGCTCAGGTGCTTCTCAGTTGCTTAACGGTGGTTTCAGTGCCGCCGCTGGTGCAACTTCTGAGACCCACGCTTTGATCAGCGGTGCATACGACCTAGGTGTTGCTAAGTTGCGCGTTGCTTACAACCAGTCTAAGGACAATGCTCCTGGTACTCCAAGTGCTGACAAAGAGTTCGCATTCGGTGTTGCTGCTCCTTTGGGCCCAGTGACTCTGGAAGCTGAATTTGCTACCATGAAGAACGGTGCTGAGAAGTCACGTGGTTTTGGTATCCAAGCTAAGTACAACTTGTCTAAGCGTACCTTCGCTTATGCTGGTATCCAAAATGCAAAGTCCTCAACGACTCCTGCAGTTGGTGCTGGTACCGACACCAAGTTGAACTTGGTAGCTGTTGGTATTCGCCACGGTTTCTAATTTAAAGCTGGCTTAGGCCAGTTTTGAACAAATCTTCTAAAAGCCGCTTGCAGTGATGCAAGTGGCTTTTTTCATGAGCGTTTTATTTTGCTGATCTGTCATGTGCGCTACAGTGTAGTCGTCTACTTAACACACTACCCACTAACCCCCTTCGGGCTAGTACCAATATGTTTTGTTACGCACTCAAACTACACTGCATTATTGAAAATAAATTAACAAGGTGGATCATGAAAAAATCATTAATTGCAGTCGCTGGCGCGTTGGTATGTTTGGGTGTGCAGGCACAAGACTCGGTCACTATTTACGGCCTGGCCGACGTTGGCTTTACCAGCGTGTCGGGTTACGCCCAAGGCCGCGTCACCAGCTTGTCCAGCGGCATCATGGAAGGCTCACGCTGGGGCCTGCGTGGCAACGAAGATTTAGGCGGTGGCTATCGCGCAATATTCACATTGGAAGGCCGTGTTGAGATTGACACGGGTTCTATCGGCAATCGCCCTGCATCAGGCAATCAAATTCCAGACCGTTTTACAGCAGGCCTGTTGCCAGCAGTAGCGGCTGCGTTGAACGGCGCAGTAGGCCCTGGCTTGGGTGTAAATCACCTACCTGCGGCTCCTATTTTGTTTGATCGTCAAGCCTCCCGTTTGTTTGACCGCCAAGCCTTCGTTGGCTTGGTGACGCCCTTCGGTGGGTTCTTGGCTGGTCGCCAGTACACCCCTGGATTTGAAGCTTTGGCTACTTTTGACACAATGGGCGCACAAAGCTCATTGTCCCCAGCTCAAATTATCAGCGTTCCTGCTGGCGTAGATATTCGCATAGACAATGCTTTGCAATACCGCATCGTCGCTGGCGGCATTAACGCTAGTTTGATGTATGCCTTGGGTGAAGACAAAACTGCTACCGCATCTGGCAGCAGCTTGTTAGGCATTAACACCATCTACAAAACGCCTGCGTACAGCGTAGGTTTTGGCTACAACGCCAAGAAAAACTCTGCCGGTGACCAGGCTCTCAAGACCACTGTCTTAGGTGCATCGGGCAATATGGGCGCATTCAGCCTGTCAGGCATGTACGCACGTATCCAAGAGCCTAACTCTGGCAGCGCGCCTGCGCTAGGTGCAGGCTTAGCAGCTGGCCTTGTACCCGCACCCGTGATTGCCAACGTTTTGGACCGTCTAAAGCAAGATGCTGACCTCATGCACATTGGCTTGCGCTATGACTTGGGTGCCTCGGGCACGGTCACCGTGGCCTACAACCGCTTGAACGACAAGCGTGGCTCAAACGCAGACGTGCAGTCATACGGTGTTGCCTACACCTACCCGCTGTCCAAGCGTACT
The DNA here is from genome assembly GCA_043747295.1 of Polaromonas sp. Taxonomy (GTDB): domain Bacteria; phylum Pseudomonadota; class Gammaproteobacteria; order Burkholderiales; family Burkholderiaceae_C; genus JAAFIP01. The sequence continues at coordinate 8,692 of JAYTPK010000346.1, forward strand.
AACTTAAACTTTGTGCTGACACAAGTGAATAACAGCGCAAATGCACAGGTAGCGCCTGGTGGTAATGGTTATTTGGGTGGAGTGACCAAGTCCGCAGGGACTGATTCCAACTCAGTTAGCTTTGGCATGCGCCACAGCTTCTAAGATAGTTTTTTCACTCTTAAAAGCCACGCAGTGCGTGGCTTTTAGCTTTTTAAAGGGACCGCTATGATTTCTAAACATAACCTTTTTTGCATGACAGCGCTGGTAGCTGCTGTCGCTGCTGCACTGCCAGCTACGGCGGCCACGTTTAAGTGGACCAGTGCCAGCGATATTCCTACGCTGGATGTGCATTCGCAAAACAACGCACTGGGCAACGGCATTCACGCTGCATTTTATGAATCGCTGGTGTACTACAACAGCCGCAGTTTTAAAGTAGAAGCGCAACTAGCTACCGACTGGAAGCTACTCAACCCAACCCAAATGCGCATCACCTTGCGTAAGGACGTAAAGTTCAGCGATGGCACAGCATTCACTACTGAAGATGCTATCTTTTCGCTCAACCGTGCAATGGCCAAAACCTCTAACTATGGCGTGTATGCCCAAGGCATTGACAAAGTGGTGAAAGTTGATGACAACACTATTGATGTGATGCTCAAAGCACCTAACCCTGTGCTGATGAACCAGCTGACTGAGTTGCGCATGATGAGCAAAGCTTGGTCTGAGAAAAATAAATCAACCGAGCCTAAAGACATTAAAACTAAAGACGAAAGCTTTGCCCACCGCAACGCTATGGGTACCGGACCTTTTATGGTGAAAGAATGGCAACCTGACCAAAAATTGGTGTTGGTGCGCAACCCCAACTGGTGGGGCAAGATGGAAGGCAACCTGACCGAGATCGTCTACACACCAGTCAAGTCTGAGGCTACCCGTGTAGCCGCGCTGCTGTCTGGCGAGGTGGATATGCTGCTAGACCCTAGCCCGCAAGACTTGGGCCGCATGCGCAGCAACACAGCGCTGAAGGTAGTAGACGGCGCTGAAAACCGCACCATCTTCTTCGGTATGGACCAGTTTCGTGACGAGCTAGTAGGCTCTAACGTCAAAGGTAAAAACCCCCTCAAAGACGTTCGCGTGCGTAAGGCTTTGTACCAAGCGATTGACAGCAACGCGCTCAACAAAGTGACCATGCGCGGCCTGAGCCAACCTACGGGCACCTTGATATCGCCACAAGTTAACGGCTGGACTAAAAAGCTAGATGCCCGTTGGCCCTACGATATTGAAGGCGCTAAAAAACTGCTGGCCGAAGCTGGCTACAAAGACGGTTTTGAAGTGGACTTTGCCTGCCCCAATAACCGTTACATCAACGACGAAGAAATCTGCCAAGCAGTGACCGCCATGTGGTCGCGCGTAGGCGTAAAAGCCAAGCTGCGCACTTTGCCACTGGTGACCTACTTCCCGATGATTCAGCGTTATGAAGCCAGCATTTACATGCTGGGCTGGGGCGTGCCCACGTTTGATGCGCTGTACAGCCTGCAATCGCTCACACGCAGCGTGGGTGCGGGCGGTGACGGTAACTACAACGTGGGCCGCTACTCTAACCCGCAGATGGACGCACTGGTCGAGCGTATCAAGAAAGAAACCGATGCCAAAAACCGTAACGACTTGATTGAAAAGGCGCTCGATTTGTCGCACCAAGACGTGTCGCACATTCCGCTGCACAACCAGATCATTCCGTGGGCTATGAAAAAGAACATTGACCTAGTGCACCGTGCGGACAACCGCATTGACTGGCGCTTGGTTAAAGTCAATTAATTGCTTGATCATCACTAATCTAGCAAGTGACAAAAAAAGCCCTTCGGGGCTTTTTTTACTTTAGCCCACGGGTCAGCAAAAATTGCCACCCAACGAATGTGACAAATTAAAGGAAATCCCGCTATTGGCAAGCGTCTTGCTCTGCTAGGATGCATGAGTTACCAGTTCAATTTCATGTTCGCATTTATTATTCAGCGTCTTCTGCAAGCGGTGGTCGTAATGGTCACCGTTGCCTTGATAGCCTTCATGCTGTTTCAGTATGTAGGTGACCCAGTAGTGTTTTTGCTGGGGCAAGATGCTACGCC
>JAYTPK010000347.1:0-5761 GCA_043747295.1 Polaromonas sp.
TAGAACAGGCCTTCTTGGGCCAACAGACGGTTGATGAACTGCAGGTCAGACTCTTGGTATTGGGTGGTCAGGCTGCGGATGGGGTAGGCGCTGGCGTCGCTGATGTCCAGGCGCCACAGGGGCTGCAGTTTGCCTGCGCCTTGCAGGGTGCTTTGGTAGTCGGTGAGGATGCTTTGCACTATGGTCAGCACGTTCATGTCTTGGAATACTGCGCTGTCGCGCCCTGCCCCCAGAAAGGCCAGCCAGGGCTGCACAGTCAGGCGGTAGCGGGTCATGCCGCCACCTGCTTGTTGTGAGGTGCCTATAGCAGCTGCAGCGGTGACGTGGCCATGCAATGGCCGCAGTACGTCACGGCTTTGGTCGGTTTGGATTTCTAGCAGGATGGGCTGGCCGATCAGGGCTTTGAGCTGTAGGTGGGCGTTGGTACTTAAAGCGTCGATTTGCAGCTGGTAGCCGGTGATGTTGTGTGCCAAAGCTTCTGAGCCTGCGGATGATGGCGCGGCACCGCTGATGGTTTCTATGCCTTTAAGGCTTTCTGCTAACAACACGTTGGCCCCCAGCGGTGTATGCAGGCGCAGCAGGCGGTTGGTTTGCTTGAACGCAGCGGTGAACTGGGCCAATAGCTCACCTGTGCCTTGGCTGACCATGCTGCTGGCGGTTTCTTGCAGTGCGTTGGCGGTGGGAATATTTAACATACAGGCCGTGCCTTAGATTTGACTCAACACTATGAATTTAGTGCACTATGAATTTAATAGCTGCTTGAGCATTAAATACTTGGACTACAAGGGGTTTTTGTTGCTAAATCGTTCAGCGGGTGATCTGAATGATGTGCAAACGGGGTGCTTCCTTGCAGCGCAGGTGGTAGCTGATGCCGCCCGCTTTCAATGTGATGTGCAGGTTGTCGTCCACACCACGTGCATCACCTGTGCCACCTGCGTGGGCAGTGGCGCGTATTTGCCAAGGGTTTTGCTTATCTTCCATGCGCGCTAATATTTGCCGGGCCTGAAACCTGGCGGCAAACGCGCAGTCATCCAATAAATCAATGACTAATTCGGGAGTCATCTTGGCCCAGACCCTTGAGGTGGTGCTGCCTGACTGGTATTGCTTCCACCACTTGCTGTGGCAGTTATCAAGTAGGCGTTGTGTGCGTTTAGCGTCCATGGTTCGTTCCCTGAATTAAATGGTTACTTCACTTCGTACTTAAACTGCCCATCTTTGTGGGCTGATACTTTGATTTTCTCAAATGTTTGGCCTTGCGCCATGCGCGATAGCACCGTTTCTGCAACTTCTGGTAACAAGGTGCCGTTCAAAATATTGTCTACATTGCGGGCTCCTGAGTCCACCTCGGTACAGCGGGCCAGCACGGCTTCAACCAGCTTGTTGTCATACACCAGCTCGGCTTTGTGGTTGATAGCAATACGTTTTTGGATTCGGCCCAGCTTGAGCTTAATAATCTCCACCAGCACATCGTCGCTGATAGGGTAAAACGGAATAACTTTAAGACGACCTAAGAAGGCAGGTTTGAAGGCTTTGTGCAGTTGGGGGCGGATTTTTTGGTCTAACTCTTCCACTGTTGGCAAAGGTAGCACAGTGCCGTCTTCTTGCTGCAAGTTTAAGCAGGCTTGCATCATGGTGGCTGAACCGACGTTACTGGTCAAAATGATGATGGTGTTTTTAAAGTCGATCTCGCGGCCCTCAGCATCGTCCATCATGCCTTTGTCAAACACTTGGAAGAATAATTCCAGCACATCGGGGTGGGCTTTTTCAACCTCGTCTAGCAGCACTACGCTGTACGGGTTGCGACGCACGGCTTCGGTCAGCACACCGCCCTCGCCGTAGCCTACATAACCCGGGGGCGAGCCTTTTAGGCCAGACACCGAATGGGCCTCTTGGTATTCGCTCATATTGATGGTGATGAGCTTTTTTTCACCGCCATACAGCACATCGGCCAATGCCAGCGCAGTCTCAGTTTTGCCAATACCACTAGGGCCTACAAACATGAAGACACCTTTGGGTTTGTTAGGGTCGTCCAAGTTGGCGCGTGAGGTGCGCACACGCTGGGCTACAGCTTCAATAGCGTGGCTTTGGCCTAGCACGCGCTCTTCTAGCGCAGGCTTGAGGTTCATCACGGTTTTGATTTCGTCTTTGACCATTTTGCCCAATGGGATGCCGGTCCAAGAGGCCACAATTTCAGCTACCACTGAGCCATCAACCTGCACGGGCACCAAGGGTGCATCACCCTGCAAAACTTCAAGTTCTTTAAGCAGCTTTTGCAGCTCTAGCGCTTCCTTGCTTACACCGTCTTTGGGTGCCTTAGCTTTTGCGGCAGGTTTGGTTTTTTTGCCTTTGTCTTCGGTCGCCTCAGCAGTTACAGTACCGCCTTCGATAGATAGCCGAACTTGGCGGATTTTCTCGGCCAGGGCCTTTTCTTGGTCCCAGCGAACGGTAGCCACTTTAATATCAGCAGTAAATTTGTCGTTAATTTCTTTCAGCTCTTTGATGCGCTTAGCGTGGCTAAAGCCGGTGGCTTCTTCACGCTCTAGCGCGGTCATTTCTGCAATTAAGCTTTCTTGCTTTTTGACCATGTTTTCAATAACTGATGGCGTCGCGTTTTGGCCTAATGCAACTTTTGCACAAGCGGTGTCTAGCACGCTGATAGCTTTATCGGGCAACTGCCGACCACTAATGTAGCGGTGTGACAAGCGCACAGCCTCAGTAATCGCCTCATCAAACAAGCGAATATTAAAGTGCTTTTCCATCAACGGGGCCATGCCGCGCAGCATGTCGCAGGCCACCTCTTCGCTAGGTTCCTCAACCTTAATGACTTGAAAACGACGGGCCAGAGCAGCATCTTTTTCGAAATATTTTTTATACTCGCCCCAGGTGGTAGCAGCGATAGTGCGCAATTCGCCGCGCGCCAATGCTGGCTTGAGCAAGTTGGCAGCATCGTTTTGGCCCGCTTGTCCACCAGCACCAATCATGGTGTGGGCTTCATCTATGAACAAAATAATCGGATGCGGGCTTTTCTTGACCTCATCAATCACGTTTTTCAGGCGGTTTTCAAACTCGCCTTTTACACTGGCGCCTGCCTGCAACAGACCCATATCTAGGGTGTGAATCTGCACACCTTGTAAAACTTCGGGCACGTCTTTTTTGGAGATACGTAAAGCCAAGCCTTCGACCACCGCTGTTTTACCCACACCCGCCTCGCCCGTGAGGATGGGGTTGTTCTGGCGGCGACGCATCAAGATATCGATAGCTTGACGGATTTCGGTATCACGACCAATCACAGGGTCTACTTTGCCGTCGGCAGCACGCTGGGTAAGGTTGGTGGTGAATTGGTCTAGTGCAGGGTTTTTAGACAAGCCGCCGTTATTAATCACATCACCATCGCCTGCGGGGGTGTCACCCTGTTGTGCGTCGGCAAATCCTACGCCCTCGCTGGCCTCTTGCGAGCCTTCGGTCAAGCGTGGGAGATCATGCTTTAGCTCATCAAGCTTGAATTTGGTAAATAACTTAGACCCTCGGTAGGCTAACTGCGATAAATCGGGCTCAGTCAGCATAGCCAGCAGCAAGTGGCCGCTGCGGATGCGGGTGGTTTGTTTGTCTAGGGACGCAATTAGCCAAGCATTTTCAAACAGCTTGGGCAAATGTGGCGAGAAGACTGGCGTGCGACTATTACCGTTTTTAAAACGTGATAACTCAGACTGAAGGTCTGATTGCAACGAACTGGTGCTGATGCCAAACTTGCGACAAATGATCGAAAAATCAGATTTAGGTTGCTCTAGCAAAGCAAAAAATACGTGCTCAAGATCTACCTCATAGTGGCCTTGGCTCATGCACAAACTGGCACCGCGTTCAGTGGCTGCGCGCGAGGTGTCGTTAAGCTTGCTGATCAATGTCTTCAGGCTAATGGTCATCGTCTTTTTTCCTTTTAAATTTCGTAGGATTTAACTTGGATGAAGGCTCTACACGGCATTCATGGTGTAGCGCACATCGCTGCGATCATGCGTTTGTTTTTTTGTGGCCAAAAATGTGTCCCACCCTAAGCGGCCGCCCGTGCGGTGGTCGCTTAGATCTGAGCTGCCGACATCGTCGGCATGTAAAATTAATTTAATTTCAAACTCTAATGTCAAGCCAACAATTATTTTGAGCATCTGCTCAAGTGCCCGCGCTGCAGGCTCGCGTGGTAAGAATTTTTCAAACTCTTTTTTACGCAGTGGCCCAATATGCAGGCCAATACGTAAATCGCGCTGCCAAACTCTCTGGCCAGACAGCGCAGAACCACCCAAAACCACATTGGTAATACCCAACACGCTTTGATGTTCTTTGGGCAGCGCGTACCACTTGCCGACAAACTGCTCTACTTTAATATTTACCTTAAAGTAATCTGCAAGCACTGCTTGCAAATACACGGCTGACATAGGGCGATGGCGCAGCACACCTGCATAGAAAGCCAAAGATTCATCCAGAACATCTGAATCATCGTTGCCAATTAGTCGGTCACGCAGCGAAGGATGGCCTAGCCCACCCAGTGCCATCAAGATAGGCAGAAAGCCTTTCTTTTCCTTGGATTCGTATTCCAGCTCAAGTCGGTATTTTTTCCAAGCGCCATAAAAAAGCGCTACCGCTCTATTGGAGTAAACATCTAAAAATGCACGAGGGCCTTTATCTCTGTTGTACAACTGGTGCGTTGAAATGCGCTCGGTGTAGTGCCTGGGCAAAGTGCCATTAGGTCCTAAAAAACCAATAAAAGACGGCGTCATGTAATAACGCTTGGGCTCGTTGGACGCCACTTGCAATTCATCGTCTAAAAGTTCATTAACGCTTGATTCAACCCTTAAATTTTCAATCTCGCTGGGTGGGAAACTCAAAGAAATTGAGTTTTCAAAACGAACGTGCGTAGCGACGGCTTGGTCGCCCTGTACACCTTGCGCCTTCAGTGAAGCCTCAAGCACTCTCACCGCCTGAAAAAATTCAAAGCGGTAAGGTTCAGCGAGTAAACGCTCTTCTACACTAGGCTGGAATCGCCGCTGCGAGGCTGACATTTAAGCAGCACCTCCCCTGATTTTTTAGATTTCAAACACAATTGCGTGAAACTATTGATGTTCACGTACAAGGCGAAAAATTGATCCAGAATATTTGCAAAGACATGCAGCCCGCTGCCGACAAAATTATCTTCATCAATAGTCAGTGTGATCTCAATGCCTCGCGCCAAGCATGCAAAGGGTTTTCCAGTTAGCCATTTAGAGGTGGCTTGGTGGTCAATTGCTATAACACCGGACAGCATTTTTTCGTTAATTAATGACCTAGGTAAATCATACAAACGAAGTGTTTCGTGGAAGGACTCAATACCTTTTTGCCCAAGGGATAAATGGTTAAGTGATAGGTGCGAGATTAAGCGCCAATGTGCTCCGCGCCCGCGTTCAAATCTGTATGAAGGGCTGGGCTTGCGCAAAAAACTGATCTGTTTAACTAAAGCACCGCCTTCTAGAAATAAATCACCACCCGCTAGTCCGTAGCTCAAAGATGAAGGTATGTCGCGATTGGTACAACTTAAATCAATGCTGAGCGTATCTGTTTCGGGTTTAGCAGGATTAAAGTCGATATCAACAATGGTGATTTCAGTTTCGTAACCAGGGCTTTTTACGCCCAACAACTCATCTCTTCGCAAGGACCAATACCTGCCATTTTTTTCAGAAGACGCGCCATGCTTGAGTGAATAAAATGGTTTGATCTCAGTGACCGACTCCCCCTGGGG
>JAYTPK010000348.1:0-3064 GCA_043747295.1 Polaromonas sp.
CTCGGCCATTTCTTCGGCCTTCTTTTTACCCATGGCGCGGCGCAGTAAATCAGCGCCGCCCAGGCTGTAGCCACCCAAGATCTGCGCGGTTTGCATCACCTGCTCTTGGTACACCATGATGCCGTAGGTCTCGCTCAGCATCTCTTCAACCAGCGGGTGCGGGTATTCAATCACCTCGCGGCCATGTTTGCGCGCCACAAAGCTGGGGATCAGGTCCATCGGGCCAGGACGGTACAAGGCGTTCAGTGCAATCAGGTCTTCCAGCCGCGAGGGCCGCGCATCTTTCAGCATGCGCTGCATGCCCGGGCTTTCAAACTGGAACACGGCTTCGGTATTACCGTCGGCAAACAGCTTGTAGGTTGCGGCGTCTTCTAGTGGAATGTCTTCAAAAGCAAAGTTTTCTTGGCCTTTGTGTCTTTCGATAATGAAGTCTTTGGCGATTTCCAATATGGTTAACGTGGCCAATCCCAAAAAGTCGAACTTGACTAAACCCACGGCTTCCACGTCATCTTTGTCGTATTGGCTGACGGCTGAATCGCTGCCGGGCTGCTGGTACAACGGGCAAAAGTCGGTCAGCTTGCCAGGCGCTATCAGTACACCCCCTGCGTGCATGCCCACGTTGCGCGTCATGCCTTCAAGCTTACGCGCCATGTCTAGCAGCGTACGCACTTCTTCTTCTTTTTCCAGGCGCTCGGCAAGTAGGGGCTCGGCTTTGATCGCCCCATCAATGGTGATGTGTTGGCCTGGCTTGTTGGGAATCAATTTGCTGATGCCGTCGCAAAAGGTGTAACTCATGTCCATCACGCGGCCAACATCACGAATCGCTGCGCGCGCTGCCATGGTGCCAAAGGTGACAATTTGACTGACCGCATCTTTGCCATACTTGGCTTTCACATAGTCAATCACGCGGTCGCGGTTGGCTTGGCAGAAGTCAATATCAAAGTCGGGCATGGATACCCGTTCAGGATTCAAAAATCGCTCGAAAAGCAAGTTGTATTGCAGCGGGTCCAGATCAGTAATCTTCAGCGAATACGCCACCAGAGAACCCGCACCCGAACCACGGCCCGGGCCCACAGGGCATCCGTTGGCTTTGGCCCACTGAATGAAATCACCCACGATCAAAAAGTAGCCCGGGAAGCCCATGGTGAGAATGGTGTTGATCTCAAACTCTAGCCGCTCCACATAGCGCGGCATTTCGGTGGTGCGTACCGTATCGTCGCGGTACAAATGCGCCATGCGCTCCTTCAATCCTTCATGCGACAGATAGCGAAAATACTCCTCGGGCGACATGCGCTGGCCGTTAACCTCGGGCGTGGGGAAGTCTGGTAGCTTGGGCTTGCCCAGTTCGATGGTAATACTGCAGCGCTTGGCAATCTCTTCGGTATTGGCAATGGCGCTAGGCAGGTCAGCAAACAACACCTGCATTTGCTCTGGCGATTTGAAATACTGCTCCCGCGTAAACTTGCGTACGCGCCGTGCATTGCCCAGAATTTCGCCTTCAGATATACACACCCGCGCCTCGTGTGCCTCGTAATCGGTTGCGGCTAAAAATTGAATCGGGTGCGTAGCTACCACGGGCAATTTAAGCTTGGCAGCCAATGCGGCAGCCGCTGCTACATGCGCCTCGTCGTCCACCCTGCCCGCACGTTGCAGTTCAATGTAAAAGCGGTGGGTAAAGCTTGACGCTAGCTGCAAAGCTATGTCACCAGCACGTTGCGTATCGCCCTGCACCAAAGCTTGTCCAACAGGGCCAGCCTGTGCACCGCTCAGTAGTATCAGGCCCGCATTCAGTTCTTTGAGCCACTCCAGCTTGATTACTGCATTGGCACGTACCACGTTTTGCGTCCAAGCACGTGCAAGCAACTCGCTTAAGTTGAGGTAACCCTGTTTGTTTTGTACCAACAAAATAACTCTGGACAGCGCAGGCTCTTTGCCTGCGCTTGACCCGTCACCTGCGCCAAAGCCCTCCAACCAAATTTCCGCACCAACAATCGGTTTGACACCATGGTTGCGTGCGTCTTTATAAAACTTTACAGTACCAAAAAGATTGTTCAAGTCTGTAATGGCCAGTCCGCCTTGGCCATGCTGAGCTGCAGCTTTAACAGCTTCCTCAATACGGACGGTGCCATCTACAACCGAGAATTCTGTGTGCAAGCGAAGGTGGATATACATGGCTTTATTCTATCGGCCACAGCCACCCTGCCGGAGCAAAAATGCAGAAAATTACAGCAACGCGATGCGTTTGCCAGGCGGCAAATCGCGTACTGTTTGCTCAAGAATACGCAAGATGTCTTGCAGGCCGGTCGTGGTAAGCGGTGTGTTAGCGCATGTCATGCGCAAACCCACACGGTCAGCCCAGCCCTCCGTGTCAATTTTGCGGGCACAACTGGACAGCACTAAAGTCAGCAAAGACTCTTTGGTTTCAGAGCCGTGGTCATCTAAACGAACCGCACCAAATTTGCTGTTGCTGAGACGTGCAATGTGCCAACCTACACCTAAAGAATTTTGCAGCACTGCAGCAAAACGCACTAAATCGCGCTGCCATACCAAATATCCGTCCTCATACCTAAAGCTGTCAAGCGCTGTTAAACTGAAATACAGAATATGCGCCACGCCGCCGCCAGAGTGCTGGCGCACTACCAAGTTATCAACTGCGCGCTCAAAACCTTCGTAAGATAACAATGCAGTCAATGGATCACGAAAGCGTGTAATCGCTGCACGCCCTAGTACAGCGCGACCAAAACGCTCGCGTACTATCAGCACATGACGCAGTACCAAACTACTGGCCACCAGCATTAAAGTCATAAGTACCGCAAACAAGTCCATGCCCGCTATTTGCATGTAGCCCAATGACACCACGGCTGCTGACCCTGAAAAAAACAACGCCGACAGTACGACCCAAGGTGCATGCACGTCGCCACGCAGCCATGCTGTAACCGATAGTGCTACAGCTAGCAGCGCGCAAGTAAGCGCGCCTGCGGCACCACCTAGCAGGCGCCACTGTGAATGCAGAAAAAAAGCTTGCACAACTCCATACGCTAGCACCGATAGCACCACAATCCAA
>JAYTPK010000349.1:0-5667 GCA_043747295.1 Polaromonas sp.
AGTGTCCTCTGGTCAAACTATCGTGGTGCCTTTTGTCACCCCTGCCAGTGGTTCTGGTGCAGTAGCGAATGCTCCTTCGCGCAGCAATGCTGAGGGCAATCAAATCGCAGAGGCCAGCGCTGCCAGCGCAGCGGCAACGGGCCGGCGTGAGCGCATAGCCCAGCAGCGCGAAGCTGCGGCTGCCCGGCGTGCACAGCAAGCTGCATCACAAGCAGATCGCCCACCTGCGTCACCTGCAGACCTTGCTGCGGCCAAAGAGCGCCTTGAAGCGCGTGCAGCCCAAAAGCTTGCTGCGCGCACCGCCCAACAAGAGCGCGTGCAAGCTGACAAACAAGCCCGTGCTGAACGTGCGCCCCTAATGAGCATGCCCGCAAGCAAAATCAGCCCGCGCTTGAAAATAGATTTGCTGGACATGTCGCCTGTGCGCGAGCCCACCTTGCGTGCCAGCAACGAATTACTAAGTCAGCCTACTGTTGACCCGCAAGCCCGTGCGCTGGCTGCTGCGCTGTGGCGCTCGCTCAATAGCTCCCCTGAAGATGCTAGTAAAGATGCTTTGCGCCTAAAAGCTATTGAAGCTGATGTGCGCACTATGTCCGATGTGAGCAAGCAGCAAACCCAAGAACTCACTACCTTGCGCACTGACTTGCAGCAAGCTCAGCGCTCACGCTACGCCAACCCGTTGGTGTTTGGCTTAGGGGCATTGGCATTGGCTGCACTAGGCTTTGCAGCTTGGGTATGGCGCAGACGTGGCAACGATGGCACCAAGCCATGGTGGGGCAGCGTAGAGCGCTTTGACGAGGCGGCAGCAGTAGCTCAGGCCAACGCATCGCTAGAAGCTGAACAAAGTGCCAACCCTCTCGGTCATCCGGCAAGGCAGTTTGCGCAAGGCCCAAACAACTTGGCTGCTAAAGCACAGTCGGTGGTTTATCCTTCATCCTCCCTCAGCGGGTTTGGCAATGCAGCCCAAGCTTCGGCAGATCGGACGGCTGAAATTGTGTCGGCCGCCAAGTCAGCTTCGGGCTTGCCTGGAGTCGCCGCTGATTTTGCCAACAGCACACCCAATACATCGCGCTCAGTCAACACCGAAGAGCTGTTTGATATTCAGCAGCAAGCAGACTTTTTTATGTCGCTAGGCCAGCACTCGCAGGCGATTGATATTCTGCAAAACCATATCAGCGACAACATTGGCACCAGTGCACTAGCCTACCTTGATCTGTTTGACATCTATCACAAGATAGGTGAGCGTGAGGATTTTGAAACTTTGCGCGATGAATTTAACCGCGTCTTCAACACACAAGTGCCAGAGTTTGACCAGTACGGTGCCAGCAGCCGTGGCCTAGAAGACTACCAAGCAGCAATTGAGCGTATTCAAGCGCTTTGGCCTAACCCCAAAGTACTGGCAGTCATCGAAGAGTCTATCTTCCGCATGCCAGACCGCGATGCCAAGCCGTTTGACCTGCTGGCCTACCGAGAGCTGATGCTTTTGTACGCGATAGCCAAAGACGTCAGCCAGCACGATAGCATCCACGGTGAAATGTTGGTAGATTTTGATATTGATCCGTTTACCGATGAGGCCACTGATGCTGCTTCCAGCCGTCCCCAACGCCTGAGCGCAGTTGACCCTTCATCTTACGGCGCAACCCAAGTGCAGCCCTTAAGTGCCACGGATTCCAGCGCTGATTTGTTAGACACCACGTTGTCTGATGTGCGGTCTCAAGAATTGATTGACATGCTGGAGAAAAAGCTAACTGAGGGTGCGCCAGTGCAACCGCATGTCGATATTGATGTTGCAGGCAATGGCATCGAGTTTGAGCCATCTCCCAAACGCGGGCTCAAGCGCCATACCCCTAAATAGAAAGCGCCAGCACAGGACGTGTGCTGAGCAATTTACTGGGTTAGATTTATTTACCGGCGCACTTGCAGTGCTTGCGGGTTCACCAGGTTGGTCGGCTCGCCCTGAATAAAATTCACCACGTTATCAAACGCTGCGCCAAAGTACAGCTCATAGCTGTTTTGCTCGACATAGCCTATGTGTGGTGTGCAAATGCAGTTCTCTAAACGCAGCAAGGCGTGACCTTGTAGGATGGGCTCGGACTCAAACACGTCGATGGCGGCCAAACCGGGACGACCGCGGTTGAGCGCCGCGATCAGCGCGTCGTGCTCAACCAGCTCTGCGCGAGATGTGTTAACCAGCAAAGCTGTAGGCTTCATCATAGACAGCGTATTGAGGTTTACGCAGCTGCGGGTGTCGTCGTTTAAACGCAGGTGCAAACTTAATACATCTGACTCTGCAAATAGTTGTTCTTGGCTTGCTGCGGTGGCATAACCATCGGCTTGGGCTTTAGCCAAGGTGCTTTCTCGGCCCCACACCATGACTTGCATGCCAAATGCACGGCCATAGCCTGCTACGATCTGGCCGATCTTGCCGTAGCCCCACAGGCCCAGTGTTTTACCGCGCAGCACGGTACCAACACCAAAGTTAGGTGGCATAGAGGCCGCTTTTAACCCCGACTGCTGCCACGCACCATGCTTGAGATGGGCAATGTACTGCGGCAAGCGGCGCTGTGCCGCCATGATCAAAGCCCAGGTCAGCTCGGCAGGTGCTATGGGCGAACCCACACCTTCGGCGACGACAATGCCCCGCTCGGTACAGGCATCGACATCTATATGCGAGCCAACTTTACCGGTTTGGGCAATCAGTTTGAGTTTAGGTAGTTTGTCGATCAACTGGCGTGTCATGTGCGTACGTTCACGCACCAGCACAATCACGTCGGCATCTTTTAAGCGCACACTGAGCTGACCAATACCCTTGACGGTGTTGGTAAATACCTTGGCGGGATATTGGTCTAACTTGGCCGCGCAGCTAAGCTTGCGTACCGCGTCTTGGTAGTCGTCCAAAATTACGATGTTCATACCCGTATTGTGCCTTTAACTGTGGGGTGCCGTACAAAGCGCGGATGCGTTGCTAGCTAATGTTTGTTGCCAAGGGGGAGTTAAAAAATCAAGTGAGGACTACAAAAATAATAGCAATAAACCTAATAAATGCTTGGACTATAAGCACTTTTTATTGGTGAAAGTGCTAAATCGTGCTTTAAGGGCGCATCACAATAGCTTTCACCTGGGCACCCAGGTCAATCACGCTCATTGCGTAATAGCTGCTCCAGTTGTAGCGGGTGATGGCGTAGAAATTCTCGGTACCTGCAACGTATTGCGGTGCACCGTCATTGCCGTTGAGCAGTTCTACCAGCGCCAAAGGGCCGGGGTGCGACTGGGCACTGCCGGGTAGCACAGCGCCCAAAGCCATAAACCGTTCGACGTTGAAAGTGGGCAAAATGTCTGGTGCTAAGAGCGCATCTTTGTCTAGCTTGGCATTGTCAAAGCTCACGCTGTAGTGTGTGGGCAAGCCGGGTTTCCAGTTGAAATTTTTAAAGTAATTAGCCACTGAGCCAATGGCATCAGCCTGGCTGTTGAATAAATCAACCTTGCCATCACCGTCAAAATCAATAGCGTACTTTGTCCAGCTGCTGGGCATAAACTGGCCTAAGCCCATTGCACCAGCATAGCTGCCGCGCAGGCTTAAGGGGTCAATATTAGTACGATTGGCCAGTGACAACACTTGCTCTAGTTCGTCTTTAAAAAACTGGGTGCGGTCACGTTTTTCGGTTTTAGGAAAGTCAAAGGCTAGCGTAGCCAGTGCATCGACTACGCGAAAAGTGCCCATATCTCGGCCATAGATGGTCTCTACCCCGATGATGCCGACGATGATCTCGGCGGGCACGCCAAACTCGGCTTCAGCGCGGGCTAGGGTGTCGGCATTGGCGCGCCAAAACTTAACACCCGCTTGGATACGCACGGGGTCGATAAAACGGCTACGGTAAACGCGCCAGTTTTTGACAAAAGTACCGCTAGCAGGCCGCATCAGGCGTTGCACAGCGGGGATAAAGTTGGACTGGCCAATGGCTTGGCGCACCCACTCGCGGTCTAGGTTGCGCCGCTCGGCTACGTCATCGGCAAAGCGCATTGCGTCTTCGCGTGTGGCGTAGGCATCACCAACGGCTTGGGTACGTGGAGCAGGGGTATTTTTGGAGGGTTTTTGTGCCCAAGTCCAAGTATTTATTACACATGCTGCTATACAAAATATAGCAAATGTGCGGGGGGAAAAAATGCGAGTCATAGATTTTTAAGTGCAGGCAATTGTGTCCATTGTGCACGCAGTGTAGCCAATGTGGTGGCGCGCGCAGCGGGCGGGGCGTAGCGCAGTGCTTCTAGTTGCAACAACCAGTCGTGCAAGGCCTGCGCAGCGCTGCCCCAGCGCTCTTGCGCGCGGCGTGCCAGCTCGCGGGCGGGGGTAGTGTCGTCACTGGGCAGGCCTGCTGCGCCCAAGCGTTTGCGAGCGGTGTGCAGTAAGCGCAGCCACGGGTCGTGCTGGCTGCGGCTGTACAAGGTCCACGCAGCGCCGATTAAGCTGACGGTAACGATGATGCCAATCAGCACGTAGCTTAAATCTTCCCAGCTGGGAGAGGTAAAACCGATGTTTTTCAACAGGTCGAGCTGTTTGCTTTGGCTGTAGTTCAGTATCCATTGGTTCCAGCCGTTGTTCACGGCCTCCCACGCGGCGCGCATCTGGGCTAGCATGCCAGGGCTTAGCATGGTGCCAAAGGCAGCTGCTACCGCGCCTTGTGGCGCAGCCAAGCGCTGAAATTCGCCCACACGCCCTGGCGCTACGGCGCTGGTGGGGTCTACACGCAGCCAGCCCTTGCCAGGCTGCCACACTTCGGTCCACGCATGGGCATCGCTTTGGCGTAGGGTCCAAAAGCCGTCTACCGGGTTCACCTGCCCGCCCTGGTAGCCTGTGACGATGCGGGCGGGCACATCGAGCGCGCGCATCAAGATCACGAAACTGGAGGCAATGTGTTCGCAAAAGCCTTGTTTTTTATCAAACCAAAACTCATCTGCTGTGTCGCGGCCAAATAGGCCCGGCTCTAGGGTGTATTGGTAGCCGCCAGTGCGCAGCAAGCGCATGACCTCGGGTACTAAAGTTTCGGCATCGGCTTGACTAAAGCGCGGGTCACGCCGCATTTGCGCCGCCATCTCATGGGTGCGTGGGTTAAAGCTGGCGGGCAGCTCGATAAAGTCTTGCAAGCCCACCAACGTGCGGGTAGGTCCGTGGCGAAAATCAACGC
Source organism: Polaromonas sp. (assembly GCA_043747295.1). Lineage (GTDB taxonomy): Bacteria > Pseudomonadota > Gammaproteobacteria > Burkholderiales > Burkholderiaceae_C > JAAFIP01. Next base: position 5,184 of record JAYTPK010000349.1, read on the forward strand.
TGCTGATAGCGGTGTAGCGCAGCAGGTCGGTCACAGGTTTATCGCTCAGCCACATCAGGCTGGGCGTCATGGTGACGTTGTAGCCGGGCACGATGGGTGGTGCAGCGGCTGCATCAAGTGTGAATATCCAAGGCCGATTGTTTTGCTCTAGCGTGACTTGGTAGCTGATGGTGCCGCCCAGTGGCCGCAAGTTGGCAGACACCGCAAAGCGCGCGCTCAATTGCCCCGTGTTGGGCCGCCATTCTTTGCCATCAAACACACTGAGCACGGGGCCGCGAAAATACATGTCTGACTGGGCGGGCAGCTTGCCATCAAACTTAATGCGCATGGCGATTGACTCGTCCAAAGCCAGCGATGCAATGCTGCCCACCTGCATGCTGGCAGATAACCCGCTGCGCCCGGTCATTCCGTCGCTGGGAATACCCCACAGCGGTGCCAAGCGCGGAAACAGCATAAACAGCACCGCCATGATGGGCGCGCCCAG